>CAYYQK010000001.1:0-178295 GCA_964473815.1 uncultured Candidatus Saccharibacteria bacterium
TTTCCCAGCTTGACGGATATACAGGGTTTTAGTAAAGTTCAGGGTTGCCCACCAGAAGGAACTTTCTTTAATTTTTTTAATTTCAGAAGATTCTTTTTTATCATTTTGAATATTGAGAATTGCAGTTTCACCCAATGTTTCTAGGATTGAACTCCAGGGCGGGCGGAAACGTTTCCAGAAGATATGTACTTGCCCCACCCTCTCCCGTGCGCGTACATCCAGATTCACTCCCTTGTCATTTAAGATAAAGACGGTGTCATTTATTGGGCACTGTTTTAATTTTGGATGGCAAATCCCGATATCCTTGTTAGCGGTTTAGAAAGGTGATACTATACAAATGCGACAAATTTATCAACGAGTTTTTTAATGGCCGTCTTTGGAAATAAATTCACTTGTTGAGTTTGTCGCACCAAGGACGGTCGTTTTAATTTAGGCATTTAATTATGGTTAATAAATATTTTTTGTACGCCAGAAAATCTACGGAAGAAGATGACCAACAAATAATGAGTATAGAAGCTCAGTTATTTGAATTGCGTGAATACGCCCGTAAGGAAAATTTAGAGGTTTTGGAAGAATTTACTGAGTCTAAAAGTGCAAAAACACCAGGTAGAGAGAAGTTTAATGAGCTTATAACAAAAATAGAAGCAATGGACGAAGTCGGTATTTTGACGTGGCATCCAGATCGTTTAGCAAGAAATTCAGTTGATGGCGGTAAGATAATATATTTAGTTGATACTAAGAAAATTGTAGCTTTGAAATTTCCCACATTTTGGTTTGAGCCTACACCTCAAGGAAAATTTATGTTGCAAGTTGCATTTGGTCAAAGTAAGTATTATTCGGACAACTTGGTTGAAAACATTAACCGTGGGTTTAGACAGAAAATCCGGCGTGGAGAATGGCCTACGCTAGCTCCTTTTGGATATGTTAATAATTCAAAAACTAGGACTATTGAACCACATCCTTTTTTGGCAAAAGTCGTGGTTAAGGCTTTCGAGCAATTTGCTACGGGAAATTATACTTACGAATCTTTAGCTTTGTATTTGCAGGAATTGGGAGTTGAAACAAAAAATCGCACACCTTTGAGCAAACACTCTATTGGAAAGATGTTGATGAATAAAACTTATCTTGGGTTTACTAAGCATAAGGGGGAGTATTTTCAGGGGAATTTCCCAGCTATTATTTCGCCATTTTTATTTGAATCCGTACAAACAGTTTTAAAAAGAAAAACTAAGAAAAGAAAAAACAAACCACAAAATAACTTTCCTCTTACTGGTTTATTAAATTGCGGTGAGTGCGGTTGTGCAATTACAGCTTGTTGGATAACTGGAAAATCCGGTGGTATCTACCGTTATTATCGTTGCACAAAAAAGAAAGGAAAATGTTCACAAGGAACATTGCAAGAAAAGTATTTAGTGGAACAGATCAAAGATAAATTATCTACAATTCTTATCCCAGATTACTGGACGGATAAAATGTTCGAACAAGTTGAAGTCTGGGAAAAAGAAGATGTTGAATCTACAAAGGTATATAAAACAAATTTGAAAACAAGAATGGAGGAGAATGAAAATACTCTAAATAAATTAGTTAGTGCATATCTTGATGGTGATATCCCCAAAGAAAATTATCTTCTCAAAAAAGAAGAATTATTAACTCGGAAACAGATTTTGAGTCAAAATCTTAAAGATTCCCGAGGAGGAGGACAAAGTTGGATTAAACCCCTCAAGGAGTGGATTTCAGTAACAAAAAATGCCACTTTCGTGGCATCTTCTGGAAATTTAAGTGAACTTAGAGAAATTGTTTTTCAAGTTGGATTAAACCCCCAACTTGTGGATAAGACTGTACAATTTCGTTTCCGCCCGCCCTGGAGTTCAATCCTAGAAACATTGGGTGAAACTGCAATTCTCAATATTCAAAATGATAAAAAAGAATCTTCTGAAATTAAAAAAATTAAAGAAAGTTCCTTCTGGTGGAGATGATGGGAGTTAAACCCATGTCCAAAACCTTTCAATCACCACATTGTTCACAAGATTAGTCCGTTAAATTACCAACACGCTAACCAACGGACAACGAAGCGTATTGGGTGATATATTAAATTTCGGTTGCGCGATATATATCAGACCGTACAACTATATCTTCAAAATAAACCAGCAAATCTGATGTCGAAGCAACATCAGCACTGGGCATTTACGCTATATTAGGCAAATGCAGGCGCGAAGCTAGCATTAGAAAATGCAGCTACGACCTTGTTCCATGCGTTTTCACGTATGTTTGCCTTCAGGATTTACGAGCTTGTAGGCTGGCTCGTCTTGCATATATCGTGATGTTAAAGTCCTGTCAAAATCCGGCATCCCCATAGAATGCTCATTTGAGCACTCATAGTTTGCCACAAAAATGACTGTTTGTCAAGGTATTTGCTTCTATCGTCCGTCTTTCTTATACTTAACAAAAAAGGAGCGACTGATATATGCAAAAGCCGTACTGGATCATACTTGCTTACGCCGCCGCCGCTATCGGGATCCTATGGATTACCAAACGAATTCCCAATAACAAGACTCCAAACCTGAACTCTAAAATAGTTCTTCATCTCGTTGCGATTTTGTTGATCGGAACTGTTTGGTATAACCTTCGCGGACTCGACATCTCATTGTATGGTTTTGACCATTCCGCAGCTTTGTTGCTGGTCACCATTTTTTCTTATGGACTGCTGTTGCCACTCGTCTCCATTGTAAAAGTGCGTTGGGATGGACGATGGGCGAATGTCATTCATGACTCACCAACAGATGCTGACGATTCCGATAGAGATGAAACCGAAAGCACTGACACGGACCCCACTTTGCGCAAGTTACGGAAATTACTTAGGGATTAGACCTCTGGTTTGTTTAAAAAAGCCGCTCGATGTTTGAGCGGCTTAGTTTTTTATCTAGCGACGTTTTGACGCAGTTTTCTTCGGAGCAGATTTTTTTGCGCCTACTTTAGGCTTCGCCGCTTTTGCAACTTTAGTAACTTTTTTTGCAGCTTTTGGTACAACTTTTTTAACTACTGCAGAGGTAGCAGCAAGTTCTTTAGAAATTACATCCCAGTGGCCTTTTAGTTCAGCAGCTACTGCTGCTAGTTCTGGTGCGCTGACATTTTTCAAACCTTTGTAATTTTTTGCTGCTGCATCCACCACTTTGTTATAAGAATCTTTGGTAGCTTTAGTAGTTTTTTCTAATCCTGCTAAAACATCATTCTGCATATCGCCAACCCATTTGGCCACTTTTTTGCGGTTCTTAGAATTTTTACCAGTTAACATGTAAACTCCGGCTGCAGCCGCTGCTAAGGCAGCAACACCAGCACCAACTGCTATCGCTTGCTTTTGTGATTTTTTCATTGCTTTAAAATTAATTATTTTTTAGTTTTAGGTGAGATTTTGCGGCGGCGTAAACTGCTAATAAATGTTAGCACTGCCCCGAGGTTAAAGCCTCTCTTGCGAATATTTTCTCGTAAGTTCGCAAAATCTTCAGTAACAAATTCTGTGGCGCGCTGCGCAGTGCGAGCTACTTCTTTAACTGTTCGCACAAAAATAATCACATACACCAAAGCGACAGCCAGGAGCACAGAAATAATTATCACTGCAATGCCAGTGATAATAAAGAAAACATCAACTAAAGAAGAATCGTGCATAAATGTAGTATATTTTTAGTATATCACACCGTTTCTGAAATTATTGTGTTGATATGCTGTGTAAATGTCACCGTGCATATTTGCTGATAATTTCTTTCAGAGTCTGCTCATACTGGGTGCGAATGGTGTCGTCGCGTCCAGCTTCAATAATTTCATCATTGTTGTCGGTAGCAGCTGCCGTCCAGTTGTAAGAACCCGAAACATAACCTTTGTCCGTGACCACGGCCTTTAGGTGCATAATGTAGTTGTGATCGTTCATTGCCACGGGAATGCCGGCACTACGGAGTTCATTTACTAAACTGCGTTGCGTTTCAATTTCCGCAGATTGCTTTTTGTCGACAATTCCTTCTACAGTTAAGCCGCGGTGCTTGGCTGCTAGAAGCGCATCTTTAATATCATCACGAGTAAAAGTGTAAACGGCAAAATAAACAAACTTTTCCGCATCCTGTATGGTGTTGATGACCTGGTCGTTCGCACGGGTGTCGTGGTTATAATAAACTTTAACCTGTCGCTCGCTTGCCGGCTTGTAATGATAGGTATAGTAAAACTGACCGCTTATTGCGATGAGTAAAATAATGATAACTAAATAAACCTCATCTCGCTTGAATCTCATGTCTTTATTGTACAACAAGATTCATCGGATGCGGTTAATTTTTTTGATAAAGTTTTCCTGAATTTTTAACGATCAGTAACCCCGCGAGTCTCGCGTTTATCGTCACGCTGTTTGATATATTCGCGCTTGTCAGCTTTTTTACGACCAAAGCCAATACCAATTTTTATTTTTATCAAACCGCGGTTGGCAACGTACATTTCCATCGGCACAATAATAGAACCTTTTTCTTTTCCAACCAGGGCGTTAAGTTCCGATTGCTTCAAAAGTAATTTACGAGTTTGGGTGGGCTCGTAATTATCTTGTTTAGCATATTTGTATGGACCGATGTGCGCACCAATTAAAGTTGCACTTTTGCCAGACACTTTTACATAACTTCCTGCAAGTGACACATTACCTTCTTTCGCAGCCTTCACTTCGGGGCCTGACAATATCAAACCAGCATCAATTGTGTCCCTGATGTCATAATCGAATTTAGCTCGTTTGTTAATTGCTAGCGCTTTCATGACTATATTTTAGCAAGATAAGATAAAGCCGCCCAGAGGGCGGCGTTGAGGGTCCTGGAGACCTTAAGACAGGCTTGTCATGCATATCGTACCATGCACACGAACCCTTTTGCAAGGGTGGTGGACCGGACGGGAATCGAAGCCGTGAAGACTGGGTGACAAGCCTGTCTCGCCCTACCAGGGACCCGGCCCACGTAAAATTATCATTACATAACCCTAATAAAGTCCTGATAAAGAAAAACCAAAATAAATATAAAATCTTAAGGTTTTCTTTATCTTTTCCGAGATTTTGCTATAATTAAGCCAATGAAAGCATATATTTCCGAACTGGTTGCACAGGCAATACGCAATATAAGTCCTGATGAAGCCGAAGCCGTGTTAGGCTCCGGTGTTTTTGATGTGTCTTATCCAAAGCCTGGCTTTGGTGATTACGCCACAAATGCGGCCATGGTTTTGTTCAAAAAATTCAATGTTGCTCCCGCCAAAAACCCAATGGAGTTTGCTTCTACTCTGGCCGAAGAAATTACCAAACTGGATCACAAAAATTCTTTTGCCAAAGTCGAAGCTGTGGGCGGATTCATCAATTTTAATTTGTCTGCAAAAGAGTTACTTTCGAATCTAGAACAAATCTTAAATCTGCAAGATAAATACGGCCGTAGCGATGCCGGCGCAGGCCGCACAATGATTGTAGAATATTTCCAAAATAATATTGCTAAACCACCGCATGTTGGACACTTGCGCAGCGCAGTTATCGGCGATGCTTTAGTAAGAATTTTAAATTTTGCTGGCTACAAAACTATTTCGGATACACACATTGGTGATTGGGGAGTGCAGTTTGGAATTTTGCTTTACGCCTACAAAGAATTTATTAAAAATGGTGGCGACAAGAACCAATTAGAGAAGGATCCTATAGTTGAACTGAATAAATTGTATGTAGACATGTCCGCGCAAATCGATGCTAAGCCAGAACTGCGTGATCTTGGTAAGGAAGAATTCAAAAAACTCGAAACTGGTGATGCAGAAAATCGTGAACTGTGGGAATGGTTTGTAAAAGTTTCATTAGAGGATTTTGAAAAGTATCGTCAGATTTTGGGCATGCTAAACTTTGACCACAATTTAGGCGAAAGTTTTTACGAAGACAAAATGCCAGCAGTGTTGAGCATGTTCGAAGATAAAGGCTTGGTTAAGACTGGAGAAACTGGTGAAAAATATGTTGACCTAGAAGACTTTGGTTTAGGTCGCTGTATATTAGTTAAGAGTGATGGCGCCACAACTTATCATTTACGAGACTTTGCTACATATATTTATCGTAATCAGGAATTCGACTTTTACCGCAACCTATATATAGTAGACGTGCGTCAGTCGCATCACTTTAGACAATTGTTTAAAGTTTTGGCAATGGCTGGTTTTTCAGCAGAAACTGATAGCGTTCATGTTGACTTAGGCTTTATGAGTCTGCCAGAAGGTGCGATCTCTACACGCAAAGGCAATACCATTTCACTGGAAAACTTAATTGATGAAGCAGAAAAACGTGCCCTTGCTATTATCAATGAGAAGAATCCCGAGCTCACTAACAAAGAAGAAGTTGCCAAGCAGGTTGCGCGCGCTGCGATTAAATATTTTGACTTGTCTCACAATCGCGAAACAGAAATTGTTTTTACTTGGGAGAATGCTTTGAGTTTTGAAGGGAATACTGGCCCATATTTACAGTACACTCATGCGCGCATCAACGGTATTGCAAAAAAGTTTGATGGTGAAATTAATACGAGTGTAAACTCGGAATCTAATTTAAATGTGGATGAACAAAATGTGCTGCGCAAACTCCAATTCTTTGCAGAAATAGTGGAAGTAATATCAGAAAACTATTTTCCGAATTTGCTCTGCAACTATTTATTTGAACTTGCTCAGATTTATAATTCGTTTTACGAAAATAATTCTGTCATAGCCGCTGAAACAGAAGATTCAAAAACTTTACGTATGCAAATTTCTAAAGCTACTGCCCAAGTTTTGAAAAATGGCCTCGCTCTATTGGGTATCGACGCGCCAGAGGAAATGTAGTACTATTAGTTAACTATCACACTTAAAATTTATTATTAATATGTCTGATATACATATGCAAGACAATCAAACACCGGCTGCTGATGCAGCAAAACCACAAAACACTGGCCCAAATTTCAATGAAATGGAATTGGGTGTTTTGGAATTTTGGAAGCAAAACCAAATTTTCGAAAAGTCCTTAGAGCAAACAAAAGACAAAGAGCCATTCGTGTTTTATGATGGCCCGCCGTTTGCAACCGGTACGCCGCATTATGGCCACATCCTTGGCTCGACACTGAAAGATTTAGTGGGCCGTTATCAAACCATGCGTGGTCGTTATGTGCGCAGGGTTTGGGGATGGGACTGTCATGGTTTGCCAATTGAAAATATTATAGAGGCCAAGCTGGGCATCTCCGGAAAGAAACAAATTGAAGAAGTTGGTGTTGCTAAGTTTAACGAAACTTGTCGCGAAAATGTACTCACTTACGTGAACGAATGGGGTAAGATGGTCGAGCGGATGGGACGCTGGGTAGATTTTGAAAATTCTTACAAAACAATGGACACCACTTATCAGGAGAGTGTTTGGTGGGGTGTAAAACAAATTTGGGATAAAGGATTGATTTATCCAGACAACAAAGTTTTGATGTATTGCAGTCGCTGCGAAACTCCAGTTTCGAATTTCGAGGTGGCGATGGACAATAGCTACAAAGACGTTACTGAAAATTCGGTATTTGTTAAATTTAAATTGCAGCCTCGCCAGAGAATTGTAGATTTTCTAACTGATGAAAATACTTACGCGCTTGCCTGGACAACAACGCCTTGGACCTTACCTGGCAACACGGCTTTGAATATTGGCCCGGATATCACTTATGTTTTGGTTGAGCAAGGTGGAAATCACTTTGTGTTGGCAAAAGATCGCATGGAGATTTTGGATCCAGAACAGGGTGAAGTAGAAGTGAAAATGGAAATTGCCGCACGTTCGCTCGAAGGGTTAAGCTATGAACCATTATACGAAGGGGTTATCGACAATCCGAACAACACTGCTTGGAAAATTTACATTGAAGATTATGTAACCGTAGAAGACGGTACAGGCATCGTACACAACGCGGCGATGTACGGAGAAGTCGACTACGAAGCAGCCAAGCAACGAAATTTGCCACGGCAGCAAATGCTCAACATGCAAGGTGAGTTTATGGATAAAGTTCCAGTAAGCCTGCAAGGAAAGTTTTTCAAGGAAGCTGATCCAATTGTATTGCAGGAACTAAAAGAAAAAGGAAATGTATACAAAGTGCAGGCATTCACCCACAGTTATCCGCACTGTTGGCGCTGTGGCACCCCGCTATATTATTCTGCGCTGCCTGCGTGGTTCATCAATATTCAGAAGATAAAACCACAGCTCTTAGAAAACAATGAAAGCATTAATTGGTTCCCTGACCACTTAAAGCACGGCCGGTTCCAAAAGGGGATTGAAAGCGCGCCAGATTGGAATATTTCTCGCAATCGATACTGGGCAACGGCGTTGCCGTTTTGGAAGTGCTCATCAGGGGATTGTGGAAACGTGGTTTGTATCGAATCAATCGCAGATCTTAAAGAGAAATCTACAAATTTTGATGAAGTTTACCCTAACTTCGATCCATCTAATTTGAATGCGCTCGATTTGCATCGTCCTTATGTTGATCAGATTAAATTGAAGTGCGAAAAATGTGCAAACGAAATGTCGCGCGTGCCAGAAGTGATCGATTGTTGGGTGGAATCTGCAAGCATGCCTTTTGCGGAATTACACGCGCCATTTGAAAACGAAGAATTATTTAAACAGCGCTACCCAGCTGATTTTGTAGCCGAGTATATTCCACAAACTCGCGCCTGGTTTTATGTCAGTCACATTGTCGGCTCTATTATAGAGGGTAAGGCACCGTTTAAGAATGTGGCCACAACCGGCACGATTTTGGCAGAAGATGGCAGCAAAATGTCTAAATCGAAAAATAATTTCCCTGATCCATACAAAGTTATTGAAAGTTTTGGCGTGGACGCAGTTCGTTACTATTTAATGTCTAGTCCTGTCATAGGTGGAGAAGATTTAAATTTCTCTGAAAAAGGCGTGGGCGAAGTTAGCCGCAAGCTGTCGATAATTTTATGGAATGTACATAGCTTTTATAGAATGTACAAAAAAGATTTGTTGAGCGATGAAGCCGCAAATGGCACTGCACCAACAGTTACTCATGTACTAGATCGATGGGTATTGTCCCGTTTAGCTGCAACACACGCCCAGGTGACAAAAGCACTCGACACTTACAATACCCCAGCAGCTGCCCGCGCAATCCAGGATTTCGTTACTGAACTTTCAACTTGGTATGTGCGCCGCAATCGTGACCGTATTAAAGCCGGTGACGATAGCGCTCAAGAAGCATTAAATGTTTTAGGTTTTGCAATTTCCGAAACTACAAAAATGCTTGCACCATTTATGCCCTTCTTAGCAGAGCATTTTTACAAAGATTTAACCGGGAAAATTTCAGTGCACTTAGCAAGTTGGACCCCTGTTCGCAATAATGACGCAGAACTGGAAACTGCAATGACTCAGCTGCAAACTATTGTAGAAGTCGCGCTACGCCTTCGCAAAGACAATAATCTAAAAGTGCGGCAACCATTGGCAGAACTACAATATACTGCAGAAAATTTTGACCCAGGAATGGAACAAATTTTATCTGAAGAGCTAAACGTAAAAAAAGTCACTCATGTTAGCGAATTACTCGCGCGCTCTGGCTGGGTCAATGTAGAAAACAGTTTGGCATTAGATATAACTTTAACGCCTGAACTGCAAAAGGAAGGCCAAGCCCGCGAACTCGAGCGTCAGGTACAAGACCTGCGCAAAAAGAGCGGACTAAAAATAGGCGAATTAGTTGACCTCTATTACACAACTCAGGATGAACAACTGGCAGACATCGCCACTAACCTTTTGGACCGTAAAAAAACCTTTATAAATCAGGTTAAAACTAGCTTGGAAGTTGAAGCTGACTTTGAAACTCAAGCCACAATCGACGGGAAACCGATCTGGCTCGGATTGCTTAAAATTTGATATAATTAGCTTATGCTAATCAAAGACTTAATGACCACAAAGGTCCTTACCGTAGACCCTGAAACAAAAGTACCAGTAGTAGCCAAAATTTTGCACGATAACCATTTTACCGGAGTCCCGGTTGTTCAAGATGGTCGCGTAATTGGCACAATCTCGGAGAGCGATTTCATTTCAGCAAACTCTGATTTGTATTTGCCAACTTACATCACCATGCTCTCAAGCATGGAATATGTGCAGGGTGCTAAAAAGAATGTACCTGACGTGGTGAATAAAATTATCAACGCGACTGCTAAAGATATTATGAATCAGGATGTGCCGTTTGCTAAGCCAGATATGACATTAGAGCAGGTAGCCAAACTCTTTGCCGAGAAAAGTGTGAATCCAATTCCAGTAACTGACAACGAAAATAAGCTGTTAGGAATAGTTTCCCGCAGTGACATGATTAAATTTTTCACTCCATCGGGCGTGAAGGATTTTTATGTTGATGAAAAAGCCCCCGTAGAAAATCCACACCCAAAATTAGAGCGTGATATTGATGCGCAAGTGGTTTCGGCGCAAGAAGAGTTTGCCTCTCAATTTGCGTATGTGGCAAAAGCCCGGGCGAATATTTGGGTAACTGCTGCAATCGTCTTATTTATTGTTGGATTTATTGGCGGGATTATTTATGTTGCTGATCCAAACATTTTTAGTAACAGCAGTAGTAATTCGGAGAATTTTTACAAAACCCAAGCTGCACCATAATGCCTAAAGAGCGTAGTAGAGAGCGCAGCATTGATGCGTTTATATTTAAACGAACCGATTTTGGCGAAGCTGATCAAATAGTCACTTTATTTTCCCGCGAAGAAGGGAAAGTGCGGGCGCTGGTTAAGGCTGCAAAAATGCCGACTAGTAAATTGCAGCCATTTTTGCAGCCCGTATTCCAGAGCAAAGTTACGGTTACCGGCCAAAAGGAAAGTTCTGGGTTAGGCAAGGTTATTGCTGTACAGCCGCTCCGTGCGTACGCTGGTATTTTGGACGATGAAGCCAAGCTCCGCGCGTGGTATGTAGTTTCTGAACTTCTCCTGCGCGCGTTACCAGATGGCGCCCCAAACGAAATTCTTTTTGCAGAACTCGAACAGTACGCACAATTTTTGGATCAACAGCAATTAAATTCAGAACAAACCAAACAAAGTTTAGCTCAGTTCCAAATTAAGGCAATGGCTGCCCTTGGATTAGGTATTCGCACAGCTAAGAATCAACAGGAAGTATTTTTCAGTTTAGATCAAGGTGGGTTCGTTCCAGCTGAAAACAAAAACGGTCTGGACGCTGTCCCGGTTAAGCCGGAAACTTTTCAATCTTTCCAGAATTTGGCCCAAGGGAGTTATCAGCAGGCCTCAGAACAAACTACCGCTGAAAACGAACCATTGTTTGGCTTAATTAACCGCTTTGTGGCGCATCAATTAGAACGGGAAATAAAATCTGTCCGTCTTTTGATATAATAATAGAGTTAATTCTCGTAAAGAAACAAAAACTATATGGCTGAATTTAAGCCACAATCCGTACCTGATCCGTTGCCAGAGCCAGGCGGAAGGCGCAGCAAAGGAATCTACAATTCAGGGCCTACATTCGAAGAACCACAAGGCCGATTCAAACAATTTTACTCAAACAATAAATGGTATGTTTGGGCTATTGTTGTTGGTGTAATTATTATTGGCGTGTTGAGTTACTTTGCTTTTCATAAACGGGCTGCTGAACCAACCAAAGACGCAAATGTTGTGATGACCATTGATGCAGCGGATACTGCATCTGTTGATGGCGAAATCATTTATAAAGTTCAGATTGAAAATCATGACCCCTCAAAACTTGTGGACATGGGATTGGAAACAATATATGACAGCGGCCTAAATTATATTTCTAGTGTGCCGAATTCAAGTGATGGGGGCGGCTCAAATTTTCCTGTTCCTGATCTATCAAACGGAGAAAATGCTGTAGTAATGATCAAAGTTAAGGCTACAGGTGATCTAAATGAAGATAAACACTTTACAGCCAGGCTCCACTATAAATTTAATAATTTTAATTCCGAATTTACTGCTGAAGCTTCCCACACAACGCGGCTAGTTGCTGCAGACATTGTCTTGGATGTGACAGGACCTGAAAAAATAAACAATTCCGCTGCAGCTAACTATGACGTCTACTACCGAAATGACTCTAATAAAACTATTAAGGATGCGCGTATTCAAGTGACCTTCCCTAGCGAGTTCCATTTAGACAACAGCAACCCACAGGCCACAGTTGGCAATAATATTTGGAATGTAAAGGACTTAAAACAAAACGATTCAGGTAAAATTTCGTTTAGCGGTAATTTCAGTAGTGCGCACTCGGGGCAATCTGCTATATTCAAGATTGAATTTTTAGCCCTTGCAGACAATAATGCTTACTTTACTCAAGCCAGTACAACTTACATGACGACAATAGAGTCGCTACCTTTGGCAGTTGAGCAAAGTTTGTCTAACGAGGCTAAGGATGGAGTGGTTGATCCAGGAAATGCGATTCAATATGAAGTTAAATTCCAAAATAATACTCAAGTTGCAGCCACTGGTGTGAATGTTGTTGTGGAAGTAGATTCAAAGGCAGTGGATTCCAACTCTATAAAAGCCGAAACTGGTTTGGTACAGGGAAATACTATCACTTGGAATGCCTCTAGCGTTAGTCAGTTGGAAAAACTTCAACCAGGTCAATACGGAACGGTGCGGTTTGCACTGCAGGTTAAAAATCCGGCTGTGAGCGATAATTCGGAAAACATTACTGTGGTGACTAAATCTAAAATTCGCTCTGACCAAAACGCTTTCCTAGATGGCAACGTTCTTACTTTAAAAATTTCTAGCCCTTCCAGTATTGAAAAAGGATTAACTTCGGTTTCCGGATCAATTCCACCAAAAGTAGGGCAAACAACCGTGTTGCAGGAAAGTATTTCCCTGAAGAATGGTAGCAATGATTACCGTGACGGTTTGCTAATTGGCTTCATCCCGCTCGGCGCCACATTAGATAAAAGTTCAATTAGCTCATCTGAAACTGCCAATGTTAAATATGATGCTACTACAGGCAAATTAACCTGGAATGTAGGACAGTTGTCTGCTCACAGCGGCAGCACGTCACCACTACGGACTTTGAAGTTTAACGTGAGTATTACACCTAGTAGTAATCAGGTTGGTCAACAAATGTCTTTGTTCAAAAATATAACCTTCACTGCCAAAGATACTTTTACAGGACAAAATATTTCTCTAAATACACAAGAGCTTAGCACTGATTATCTTGCTGGCGACGGAAATGGTCGGGTAGTAGAGTAATTTGATAGAAAGAAATAACAAAAGCCGGCGCATTAGCGCCGGCTTTCTCGTCTAAGTTGGGTGCAAGTTGTGTACCCAGTGGACGAGCCACTGTCAACGTAAGTATATTTTAGGATACATTTGGTCCCATGTCAATGTGGTGGACGGCTCGGGACTTGCACCCGAATTTCACCGTTGACAGTGGCGTGTCCTAACTACTTAGACGAGCCGCCCATGACTTTCATCATTACATAACACTGATAAAGTCTCGTTAAATAAAAACCAAAACTTTTCTAAAATCTTCAGAAAAGTTTTAGAAAAACTTTATCATGTAACAAAAAGCCGCACAGATGTGCGGCTTAATTTTTATCTTTATTCTATGGGTGAATGATCGCTACGATGCTACCACTATTCGGACTGATTACACGATGAGTAATTTTCCATGGACCAGCATAGTTCATTTCACTGGTGTGCATGTTACCGTTAGCATCTACGCTATCAATATAGAGCACGTGGCCATAACGGCTTTCGTTAGTTTGGAGAATTGCACCTGCAGCCGGAGTTTTGTTAACTGTTGCGCCAGCAGCACGAGCATTACGAGCCCAGTCGCGGGCATTACCACGCCAGTATACGCTTACACGGCTAGCAACATAATAAGTACATTGCCCAGGAACGAATTTGTTAGTCCCTTTGAAGTTTGCCTTTTGAATAGATGGCTTAGTACTCTTTGTTGCAGGTTTCGATCCAGGTGTGCTTGGAGCAGCTGGTTTTTGGGTTACTTCAGGAACAACACCACCAGGAATTACTAAGTAGTCACCCATGGAAAGTTCTGAATCAGGACCATCTAGACCATTGTAAGAAACAATTTGGTCTAAGTTAGCATGATACTTTTGGGAAATGTCGTAAATAGAAAGGTCTGGATTGCTTACTTCAATCACAATACCGTCAACTGGAGGGATAACCAGATACCAACCGGCTTTCAAAGCATTGTCTGGCAAACCATTAGTGTCGCGAATAGTTTTTGGAGTTAATTTAAATTGAGCTGCAACGGTGTAAACAGTATCAAAGGGTTTGGTCTCGTAAATTTGGACCTGGCGCGAAACCAATTTTTGTACTGCGTTAGGATTGGCTTTAGTAATACCGTTGTCTTCAATGCCATCTTCGGTGCTTTCAGGTTCTGCAGTGTCTGTAGCACCTAAAACTGAACCAGTGTTATCAGCAAAAGCTTGGCTAATAAAACCGTTACCATTGCTAACCGTTGTGCTAACCATATTGTGCTTCAAAGCTAATTGGTTATTTAAGTTAGTGTGATAACGGAGCAGGTAAGCTGCTAAGCTTTTATCTTGTTGATTATATTCGGATTTAAATGGATTAAACACCACTACGTTTACCGCAGCAACAATAATCACTAAAATAGCCACCAAAATCTCGCTGGAGAAGTTGAGGCCATATTCAAGAGGAGTTAATTTGTGATTTAAACGCACAGCTGGGAAGTGTTTGGTATACCATTGAGAGATAAACGGAGACACTTTTTTGATGCTGGCGAGAACTTTTTTAGCAAAATACTGACCTATAAAATGATAGGTTTTTGCTTTCTGGACGATATGCTTTGATAGGGTTTTTTTGGATTGAATAAATTAACCTTTTCGCCAATAAATGGCGAAAACCGTTTTTTCGATCAGTATTTACCAGTCACTTAGAGTTACTGTATCCCTGCCCAATACCACCAAAAATTCGGCTTATTTCAGATGAATGAAATATGAAATTAGTTTTGCTCCTTTTACATTAACAGACCTGGGAGGGGGATTCAAGTATTTGGGGTGGACAACTACGATTTACCCCTATTTTAAGCCTTAAAAAATGTCTTTTTCGCTTATTTATGCGCTTTTTAGGTGTTGGCCGTCAAAAGCATTGGTTCGTCGACTAGGGCAGCTACGAATTGCTTTACAGCAATTCTGGGCAGCCGATAGTCTCCTCCACCAATATCTTTTTCCGGCCAAATCCACAATGCTATAATAAGAGTAAAGATGAATTTAAAAAGCTTAAACCAGCGTCAATTAGAAGCAGTGACGGCCCCGTTAGGGCCGGTTTTAGTATTGGCTGGCGCTGGAAGTGGAAAAACGCGTGTCTTAACATACCGAATAGCGTATTTAATAGAGCAGGGTCTTATGGCACCAGAACAAATCTTAGCCGTGACCTTTACTAATAAAGCTGCAAAAGAAATGCAAACTCGCGTTATGTCTCTATTAACTGAAGCCGGTGCTGCCAAAAAAGCAGTCACTCAACCAACTTTGGGAACTTTTCATTCCATTGGCGCTCGTTTGTTGCGTCGCGAAATAGCTCGCCTTGGTTACACTGCTCAATTTACAATTTTAGACAGTGATGACACCCTGAAAGTCATTCGTGACATCTGCAAAGAGTTGGATATTCCCAAGCAGTACGCGCCAACGCTGTTCCGTGCCTATATTTCTAGTGCAAAAAACCTTCTTCAAACCCCAAATCAATTAAATGTTGGTTTAGAGGGCTATGTGCACGATTTAGTCAGCCAAGTTTACGTTAGATACCAGAATTTTATTTACAAACAGAACAGCGTGGACTTCGACGATCTGCTCATGTTGCCGATTAAATTGTTTGAAGCGTTCCCAGAAGTGCTGCGGAAGTATCAAAATTTGTGGCAATATATTTTAGTTGATGAATATCAAGATACCAACCAAGCTCAGTACATGTTTTTGCACATGTTGGCCAAGTCACGCAATTTATTTGTGGTTGGTGATGATGCCCAGAGTATTTACGGCTTTCGCGGCAGTAACATTGCAAATATTTTGAACTTTGAAAAAGATTTTGAAGATTCTTTAGTGATTAAGCTTGAACAAAATTACCGCTCATCCAAGAATATTTTGGCTGCAGCGCAAAAAGTTATTGAACTGAATTCGGAACAAAAGCCGAAGACTTTGTGGACGGAAAATTCTGAGGGCGACAAAGTTGTTGTCGAAGAAGTTTTCGATGGTCGCGCTGAAGCGGTTTATGTGGCTCAAAAGATTGTTGATGCAGCGACGAAGGGAATTTCTGCTGGATCTGACGAAATTACTTACGAAGACAATGAAGACTCTGGCGACGACTTCTATGACGAAGATTCTACTCAGGTTGAAAAGCCTTTCTCTATATTAGATCAGTTTTTGAACAAACGACGTCCTGGTTTCCACAGCGCTGGTTCTTCTAGATATGGTGTGAGCGTACCGCAATTGCCAGCAGAACATGGGCCACTAAATCAGTTTGCGGTTCTATATAGAACGCATGCGCAATCCCGTCAAATGGAAGAAGTGCTTATTGAAGCCGGGATTCCATATCAGATTGTCGGCGGCACCAAGTTCTACGAACGCAAAGAAATAAAAGACGTGCTGGCGTATGTGCGTTTGGTTGTGAATCCAAAGGACTTGGTCAGCTTGGCGCGCGTGGTTAACGTACCTGCCCGCGGTATTGGCGAAAAATCTTACTCTATAATAAAGAATTTTATTTTAGATCGACCGACCGATGAAGACCGCGGTACTTTTATGGCTTCGTTACCGCACATCCCTTTACCCCCGAAGCAATCGCAATCTCTCATGAATTTTTATGACAGTATTTCCGTTGCTGCAGCTTTGCGAGAAGATGCGAATTTGTCTGACTTGCTGCGTGTGATCATCAAAACCACCAAAATGGAAGAATATTTGCGGGACGGCACTGACATGGGCGAAACCCGCATTGAAAACGTAAAAGAATTGGCCAGTGTGACAGCGAAGTTTGATAACCAGCCATGGAGCGAAGGTGTGGTCGACTTTTTGGAAGAAGTCGCCTTGATTACTGATATCGACACAGTTGAAAACGAAAAAAATAGTGTGACTTTGATGACTTTGCACGCGGCTAAAGGTTTGGAGTTCGATACCGTGTTCTTTATTGGTTTGGAAGAAGGAATTTTGCCGCACACAAATACTTTGATGGATCCGGGCGAACTGGCCGAAGAAATCCGTTTGGCCTATGTTGGACTGACGCGCGCTCGCAAGCAACTTTACTTACTGTACGCGCAATCCCGTCAAATGTTCGGCAGCTTCCAGAGCAATCCACCCTCGCGCGTACTTCGCGCGCTTCCTGCCGAGGCAATCTCGCTCAAAGGCAACGCTGCTAATATTTTTAGCGACCAAGGAAATATTTACGAGCCATTTTAGTATTAATATATAGAGCACTATAAATGACAGTAGAAACTCTTCAAAACTTACTCAAGCATTACAAACTGAACCCGAACAAAACTTACGGCCAGCATTTTTTAATGGACGAAACTATTCTGGAAGACATGATCGACGAAGCTGGTGTAAAACCCGGTGATCACGTTTTGGAAGTCGGGCCCGGCATCGGTAACCTCACCGAACGCTTACTTCAACACAAGGCACAACTTCTTTCTATAGAAAAAGATCCGCAGTTTTTGAACGTGCTTAAGACTTTAGAAAAAGAACATAACACTAAAACTGAAAAAATATTTAACTACGAACTGACAGACATTCTTAGTTTTAATTTTTCGGAACGACTTAAAGACAAACCGTACAAAGTCATCGCTAACATTCCCTATTACATCACTGGAAAAATCGTGCAGTTATTTTTGAATGCACCGCACAAACCGCTGAGCTTAACATTGCTCATGCAAAAAGAAGTGGCGTACAACATCGCTGCTAAAGAAGGAGATATGAATTTGCTTGCGCTTTCAGTTCAACTTTTTGCTGATCCAAAAGTGATCTGTGTGGTTCCTTCACATAAATTTTACCCTGCGCCAAAAGTTGATAGCGCAGTAATTCAAATCACGCTTCACAAAAAACCAAAGTATAAAATTTCTGACGAAAAGAAATTGTTCAGAATTCTGCACGCGTGTTTTTCCGGAAAAAGAAAACAACTACACAACACCCTGACCAACAATTTAAAACTCTCAAAAGAAACCGTGGCCGAAAGTTTGCAACAACTGAAAATTGATCCGGCACTAAGGCCACAACATTTAACCATTGAACAATGGTTGCAACTCACCGACAATCTTAAAATATAAAACTCACACAAAACAAAAACCGCTCGCGCGGTTTTTTAATTTACAAATTTTACAAACTAACAGTGCTTCCAACTTTTATACTATTTTTTGCTGACCATCCAGATGGAACTTCTAACACTTGAGAAATTTCTGAAGGGGGATAGTAAACAGGTAAGTCGCCATCATTATTTGGAACTGGTGCGTTGGCTTGAACTCCAATTACCTTTCCATCTTTAATCCAAATTATGTCGATAGAAAAATTCATGTCTTTCATCCAGAATCCTGGTTTGCGGAAATCGCTATTAGTAAAATCAAACAGCATTCCTTTGCCATCATCCAGTTTGTCGCGGCCTGACAATCCTTGCTCGCGTGTGGCATCGTTGTCAGCAACTTCAACATTCAAATCTAAATCGTTAACTTTAATATTTTTAGTCGGCAAGTTAACTGTTTCAGCGCCAGCAACCTGGCCCTGATCATCAGAATTTGTATTGCTGTTATTTTGCGCAGTTTGAGAATTAGAATTTTTATTTTGATCTTCAGCAGTAGATCTGGTGAGGGGATTATTAGCTTTGTTACAGCTTACACCGACTAGGGAAAGAGCAGGAATTGCAACGGAAATCAATAATAATTTTTTTACAGTGTTCTTTGGTTTCATGGACTTGCTTTTTTTCGTTAATTCTGCTATAATTATAGTACAAGTTTCGAAAAATCTGAAACAAAAATAAAAAAACAACTAAATACAATGAAAATTTTTAAAGAAATTGCTATTGCATTAGCAATTACTGCTTTGTTACAAGGTGGGATTTTTGCGATCGCAAGAGCTGCCGACGGACTAACAACTCCTTTCGGTGGGTTTGTTTTTAGTTTCGTTCCACCATCTCCGATCTGCCCAATTGCGCATCAGGTTTTATATAACTATGCCAACAACACAATAATGGGGGTAGCTCTCACTCCTGCTTCTTCACCACACCTCAACTATAAATTTTATGCAGCTGATGTATTTGTGTTAGGAACAGTTTATTCCGCTCCTATTCCTTGTTTGTTGCCATATCCAATTTATCCAATTGAACAAGCCGGCACTTCTTAATCCAAAGTTAGAAAAAATGAACAACGCTAAAACAAAATTACAATCTCTTGGTTTCACTTCAGGACACGCGCAGTTACTAACCGTAGCTGTTGCGGTTTTCGTCGTGCTCTTTGTTGCGAAGAGTGGAATCAATTGGAAAACAGTTTTTGTACATGCTGATTCTCAAACACACATGCTAACTTATGATGAAGCTTTAGCACAAGCGCAAAATGAAATCGGCGCAGTTAACCCAAATCAAGATGACGGTTCAGCAGAACAAATTGCTTTGCTTGATCGCAGCAACATTGATGGAAAAGTTTTGGGTGATGCAATTGGTGTTGGTGAAATTCCTGACGCTGATCAAATGTTGTTGCCAGATATTGTGAATCAATTGAAGATAAATAATTCTAACAATGATTCGCAAGCTGCGCGACAGCAATATGTTTCAGCTGTTCAAAAAATTGAAAACGATGCACAGATCACAAGTTTGCTCGCAGACTTAAATACAGATGACAAAGACACATTGCGAAGTTCGGCTGACGGGTGGAATTGGACAATCAAACAAATTAGTAATGTCCCGGTACCACCAAGTTTGCAAAAATATAATCAGGACAAGTTAGTTTACTATTCGGTGATCATGAACATTGCCAAAATTTATGCCGGTGACCAATCCGAGGATGGCCTGCCATTAATGACAAAAGCAATGATAAGTTACAGCGACAAAATGGATGCATTGCAACAACAATTAAATTCTCAATACAATTTGGGTTTGTAGTTAATATAGAGCGATGAAACTTTTTAATATTAAAAATTTAGCAATTTTGATTCTCACCATCGCAATTGGTGTGAATGTTTTTTTGCCAAACATGACTGTGGAAGCGCAAAGCATTCCTGGGACTGGTAAAGTTCCTGTTGCTGACAGCGGTGTGTTAAAGGCAATTAATGGATGTGACCAAGGAACTGGTATCGGAACTTTGGACAATGCAGCTTGTAAGGCGGCAAACGCTTTGATCACTTCTTTAAGAGAAGGTTTGGGTACTGTTTGTGTTCAAGCTTTAGATAAATTATCTACAGGCGGCGTAAATAGTTTCTTAAGTTCTCTAGGTTCTTCTAGTTTTTCTATAATTGGAGGCAGCGAAGCCGAAGCAACTTTAAATAGTGCCCAGTCAAAAGCATTAACTACAGCATATGAATGCGCATCGGGTTATGTTTCGATTTTAAATTCACCTGCGACTGCTGCGAAAATTTCAAATTTAAAAGAGTCACAGGATGTAGCGCGTGACGAACAAAACTTTACCAGCATTCGCGATGCCTTAGGACAGCGTGTTGATGCAATGAACGCTCGTGCATCAGCAAGTTGGAAAGATGTGCTTAAAGCCATTATGGTGAAAACCATTTTGAAGCTCAATCAAAATCTCACCACCAGCGTTGTAAATAAATTAGTACAGAATTATAAAATCTCTGATTATTCAAAGTATGGTGATGCTTTGGCTACCCAGGTTTACAGCATGAAGTATATCAACGATCATTTTAGTGGTGACGGCGAAACCCAAATGATGATCCGCTCGGTTTTGCAGTCTGACAAACTTCCAGATAAACTCAAAACAGTGCAGGCTATAGCGCAAACACAGGCTCAAACCTATTTAGGCAAGTCTTGTAATGTTACTTCGGATGCCGCAGGAGAGCAGGATTTGAACTCATATATCAAATGTTTGGCAGCATATGGTTCTTCTGGGGCAAATCCAGAGTTCCGCGTACAAACAGCGTTAGACAATGCCCAGGCAGCCAAACAAGCTGGACAAACTAATGCTGCAGCTGAAATCTCGCAGAGCAATGGATTTGTTCCGCCGCGTAATTGTAGCGGTTCAATTACTTTGCAAAAACAAATTGATGATCAGTTTGACAAAGCAACAAACGATAAATTAATCGCTGAGTCGGCCGCATCCAAGCTCGAACAGGCTTTGAAGCTGGGTAAAACCACCCAAGATCAACTTGATAAAGCTAATCAAGCTAAGTCTCAGGCTGAAGCAAATTACGATGCTTTGAAGAAGCAAACAAATAATCCAATTATCGATATTTGTGAAAGCATTGCTTCACCTGCCCAGTTTGTATCGTCTACGATTGGTGATTTCTTGAAACAGCATCTAGATCAATCATCAAATTTGAAGAGTGATAACTTGCCATTCTATGCGAACTTCCTGTCTGACATGGCTACCAACTTCTTAACCAACATTTTAACCGGCGGCAAGAGCAATACTCAGTTATTAAAAGAAGAAGGTGCTTTGGGAATTAGTGCCGCCACTGCTGGTTTGCAAGAATCAGTGACTAAAGGCACCAATCCGCTTGGTTTGCCAGGCGGTGGTAGTACTTACCCTCAAGGACAGTTAAGCATTTACGGATACGATCCAGCGGACTCCAGCTCAGGACGCTTAACTAATTTAACACCAGGCAAAACTTATACAGTTGTAGTAGACTTCACTCAGTTAATTACTAACAAACCAATCTCAATTGCAATCTCTGCAGGTTCAACTAATATTGCTCGCGACTTAACAAGCAGTGAATTAGGCAACGAACGGGTTACATTTAATTACACAGCAACAAAAAGTCCGTTAGAAGTTAATGTCACTTTGTATGGCGCAAATAAAGTCTCGCTCGCTACTAGTTCGACAACATTAGGTGTCACAGGACAGGTAAATGGAGCCACTACAGTTTTACCTCGCGGACCAGCAATCGTGATTCGATAAGTCAGTTGAAAAACTGAAGATAAAATTTTTCTAAAGTTTTTTAAAAGCCACCCTCCTTAGGGTGGTTTTTGATTAATTTTTTATATCCCCAGACCAACTTGCAAGAGTTTGGGTTTTTGGGGGTCTATGTGGTATAATAATCATAAGGATTTCAGATTTTAGACCCTCTTTTAGACCTACTTTTGACCTCTAAACTTGTGTTCACGAAACAAAGACAAAATTTAAAATTTTATAAGAAAATAAAGCAATTTTTCCTACTATTTTTGACCTTAATCCAGGCCAGTTTTTTGTTTTTGAGCATTTCGCCGCTTATTTCTAAAAACGCGATAGCCGATAGCTTGCTGTGTACTTACAGCGCGAATGATGGATCCCCAAGAGGTGCAAACTCTATTTCTATTTCTACATCTTCGATCAAAGATTCCGAAGGAAACCAGATTGGCATTCAGGGCAGTATCCAGGTTATTTATGAAGCTGGAAATGCTCAAGGCATAGATTACAATAATAGTTTGGTTGCTTGTAGTGCTGATAATCTAGCGCCATATATCACTTTAATTGAACAAAATACTATCCGTGATAATCAAACCGTTTCTTCGGAATTCAGATTACAAAATGTTGCGGTAAATTCTGCAAAAACAAAAGAAGGTGCAAACACCCTTAGTGTAAAAGGTGACTTTAGTATTCCAAATTTAGCGAGTTCGGGTTTAAATATTAATAACTTACAGAGTTATACCAAAATTCCGGCCTCCAATGTTAGAACCGTATATTTGAACTATAGTACCAGAGAGGGTAGTGGTTCCACCGGCATTACCAAATCTCCTTTTTTAAGTACTGGCAGAGACACTTATGACGCTAATCGCACTGTAAACTTATATGTTTGTAAGAATGGTACTCTTATTTGCGCAGACGTGAACTCTGGTTCGGGTGGGCCTAGTGGCGACCCAACAACAACAAACGATTTACAAATTAAATTAGGATCTCTGAAGTTGGGAGTTCGTCCGTCGGTTTCTGGGGTATCAAAGAGTATGACACCAGATCCTAAAAAAGCGTTTATTAGAACATACATTGATGAGAATGGTAAGATAGCTGGTTTTAGTTTGGACGCCTTTATCATTCCAGCAGCACCTCCTGATAAAACTTTATATATTAAAGATGGTTCCAATAACAGTTCAGTTATAATTGGCGATCCAACCAACCTTGCCTTTAGTCCAAAGAAGGTTTTAAACTTGGGGGCACAAATATTTAATAAAGATATTTTATTTGATTCTGCGAACAAATACGGCTGTATTAAGAATGACTTCAGTACTAATTATGTAATTGGTAATGAAACCGTGGTATTTAATTTTTGCAACCCAGCAGTTAAAGATATAGTAAATAATCAGCTGCATGTAAAAACCGATGGTTCGGCCGGTCAAAACTTCACACTAGCTTTAAATGACACATTACTTAAGGGTTTGTTAGCATCCAATCAAGTAAAATGTACGGACCCAAAAACAGGTGAGGGATGTGATGAGACCTTAAATAAAATTCAAATTGCTCCACTTTTGAGCATAGAGAAGGCGCCTACAGCAGACACTACTTGGACTTCATTTTTTTCCAAATTACCCCAAGTAGTTGGGCAATACTTGTTAGACTCAGGGTCGGTTCCTCTTACATATACCCCAGCTGATTTTTACATAGAAATATATCCATCTAAGGCAGCTTTTGATAAGCATATTAACGATCCACCTCCGGCCGCAGTACCAGATATTCAAGATGTCGTAAGTACGGCGCAAGCAGGAACACAATCGACCGCACAAACTCTTTATGCGTTCATTGTCCGGATAATTTCAAGTATTGTTGTTTGGCTGCAATCAATAATTTATCGAATTTTTGCTTACATTGTAGTACCTATTTTGAAAGCATTATTGAGCGTCCGTCCATATCAAGATGTATTTGTAAATATTATCTACCCTGGCTGGTTAATTTTACGTAACTTAGCTAACATTTTCTTCATCCTTTCTCTTCTAGTTGTAGGATTAAGGATTTTGTTTCAGCAATCAGCTTCTGGAGCGGCAAGAGGGTTTATTATTAGGCTCGTGCTAATGGCGTTGCTGGTTAATTTTAGTTTAGTCATTGCTCAAGGCATTGTTGCTGTTGCAGACACGGTACAGTCACAATTCTTGCCAGCTAATTCTCGTGTAATTGAAGCTCTGGGCGCCAAGCTTATGGTTGAACCTTTGAAGAATTTCAATGAGGAAGTAGATAATAAAACTAGTATCACAAACTTAAATGCGGACCAGTCGCAGCTTGCTTTAGCTGATACTGTTAAGCCGTTGGTGTTGTTGATCTTATCAGTAGCGTCTTTCTTCTCCTTCTTGGCCATTGCAGCATTTTTGCTAGTTCGATTGGTGGCTTTATGGGTGCTATACATGACATCACCAATAGCGTACGTCGGTTTAGTTATGGGCGAGACCAGTTCGTATGCCAAGCAATGGTGGAATGAGTTTATCCATTATGTAATCATGACTCCGGTTCTGGTGTTCTTCTTAAATATTGCTGCTCTTATGGCGATCGCCTTTTCTGGTTCGAATGATACACTCTTTAAATTCAATCAGGATAATACTCTATCTGGTGACGTTGTGATTGGCACCTTAACGATCCTCACCCACTTTATTGTTTTGGCAGTCATTTATGCAGGTATGAAATATGCCAGCAAGATGGGTGGAGCAGCAGGTAAAACAATTGTTAAGTATGCACAAAAAGGATTTCAAAATACTTTCAAAAAACCATACCAATGGGGCAAAGCAGCTGCGATGCCAACCAAAGATTTTGTTGGAGATAAGGCTTCTGTTGGAATGGGTAAATTATTTGGCAGCAGAGCAGAAAATGTTACTCAGGCATTATTCAAGCCAAAAGATGCTTTGAGTAGTTTGAAACGTGGCATGCTAGATCGTCCTGGTGAAGACCGAAAGAAGCGGGAAAAGAAGCGCTTGGGCACGATTGATGACCAGGCTTACAAGATTATGAACAACAAGTGGAAGGCAGCAAAATACGCGGCTTCTACACTTGCCGGCAATGGTCCTAAATTTGCTTATGGGCAAGGCTCTGCCAAAGTTGACGAGTCCCAGATATTAACAGACAAAGAATGGCAGGCAGCCCAGAATGATCTCACTAAAAACAAAACTGCCTTTGACGCTGCTAATGGAAGAAAAGAAGATTTCTATAAAGGATTAGTTGATGAATCGGATATAGATAAATCATTAGGTGCACTCCAAGAAACAAAGAGTAAATTAGAAGCTGAAAGAAATGATGCGATTGCAGCTAACGATAACGAACAGGTTCAAAAAATTACTAATCGCATTGATAAGATCGATCGACTTACAAATGAACTTAATGGCGCAAAAAATGGAGCTGTTAATGGTAAAATTGATTTTAGAAATTTTCAAGATTCTATCCCTGATGATTTGCAGGTTGAAGCTTCGGCAGTATTCGACCCAAATCAAATAAATATGGAAATCAACAAGGCTGTTAAAGATGCAGAAGCTGAAAAGAGTCGCTTGGAAGGTTTGATTCAACAAAATGACGAACGTCGCAAGAAATTTGGATACGGCGATGCAGATCCGGCGGCAGTAGGACACCGGGCCATGATAATTGCTGAAAGAGTAAGTCTGTCAGATCAGGGAAATAAAGAAATGGCAGATGCCCAAAAGCGATTCCTTGCTCCAAGTTTGGCAGAAAGAGAAGCGCGGGTTTCCGGCGAAAGAGAGCAGGCTAAAAAAATAGACGAAATAGACGATCCTGAAGAATTGTCAGCGCAATTTGAAGGAGCAATGAAAAAGAATAATATGGCTTTGGCAACTGCGATTGCGAAAAAAATGGCTAAGGAAGGTAACTTTGATAAGTTGCTGAGTGCTAATGGTTATGAAAATAATTTAAAGTCTTTCCAGGCTTTCATGGAAAAACACTTTAAAGATATGGCCCCACAAATCCGCATGCAGATTGCTTCCGAGATAGGTTCTATAGCTGCTCAAAATGGTAACACCACCTTCGTAAAACCTACCAAAGTTGACCAAGGGGTTATGCGATGGAGTACTGAACAGGAACACCTTGCTGCCAAGCAGAGCAAGATTCAAAGTGCCTCAAGTTATGATTTGGCGAAGAAAAAGCTTTACGAAATATCCTACCAACAAAATGGTAAAAGCTATCTGGAAAAAGGTGCTATTGATAACTTTAACAGTATGACTCCCGAAAAACTTAGAAAATATATTGAACGGAAATCTCCAAAAGAATTAGAGGATTTGAAGAAATTCGAAAATTACAGTTTATTAATGCCTGGTGTGCAGCAATTATTAGAGTCAAAAAG
The DNA here is from genome assembly GCA_964473815.1 of uncultured Candidatus Saccharibacteria bacterium. Lineage (GTDB taxonomy): Bacteria > Patescibacteriota > Doudnabacteria > UBA920 > UBA920 > UBA920. The sequence continues at coordinate 26,391 of CAYYQK010000001.1, forward strand.
GTAGTAAAATATGGAACCGCAAGAATTCCAAAATTTAATATTCCAAGCTATAAATTCTGATGACTCGGCAGCAGCCATTCAGGTTTTAGTGGCGCATAAAAATGACCCGTCTTTAGAATTGCCTCAAAATGTTGAACTTCAAATGAAGTACATTCGCATGATGAGTTTAACTGGTGAACAGCTCGTCAGCTTGATGAAACAATCCGTTTTGGCAGCCTACTCGATCCCTGAATTTGATTTGGTTGAAAAAATCAAAACCTATCTTACTCAAATGGATGATACTTTCGGTGAGATTAATCTGATTAGAAGCATTATTACTATTTTGGAAAATAGTGAAGAGATTTTGGGTAAGGGCACAATTGAAATGAAGGAAGGACCTGCCAAACCAACAATTAAAAATTGGATTGAAGATTACCTCTCACTTTCTACATTAGAAAACGAAAAAAATGCTTTCACTGAACTCCAATACATAAATACATCTCAAAACGCAAAAGCGCTAACTACCGTTCAGGAAAAGGAAATTCTGAAGAACATTCTTAAATTAATCGATTACTGCATCGATATTAATGATCTGTGGGAGTCTGAGCCAACACCTAAAACAGAAGCTGACGCCTACCCTGACTTTGATCTGTATAAATTTATTCCTGGCGTACGGGAGTATCTGGAAGATGAAGATATTCCACAAACTGAAGCCCCTCAACAACCCCAAATGCCCCATTTTGCGGAAGATTTGCCAACGGGTCATTATGTTGACGGTTTAAAACCGGAGTATACTGCTCCAAAGTTTTCACACATAGCCAAAGATTTGCCTAATAATCAATATATAGATGAAATCTCGAGACCTGAGCCTCAAGAACCAAAATTGGCTGGTCAGCTCTCAGGTCAGCAGCCACCGGTAAACAAGAGTTCGACATTGCAAGGCTTAGCGAAACCAGCCCCTGTGTTGAACCAAATCTCTGGTAACAGGTCTGCAATGCCTGCAAATGATCAGGCAAAAATTCGTGAGTTACTCAACAATAAAAGCGCCGCTGATATTTCCGAACTTATCAAAAAAGCCACTCCTGTTCAAAAGCCGGGCGTTGTTAAAGATGACACAAATATAAGTTTAAAAGATGAAAAAGAAAGACTGGAAAAAGCTCGCACCGAGCAGATTGATAGCATTGCTCAAAAGTTAGAAGATTTGCGCAACCGCCAAAAACAAAAGCAATAATTATATGTTTAACGCAAAACGTATCGAAGATATTCGTAATCGAATACAAACGAGCACCTTGCTTACTGACCACGAGAAAGCAGATTGGTTAAACTTGCTCGAGTTGATGAACGATAAGCAACTCACAGAGTTAGAAGAAATTTTAGATAGCAAGATCCAGGCAAATGCTATAATTCCGCCTCAACCTTCAGCACCGCTCTCCCCGCAACCAATGCCTGTACCAGAACCTGTCTCTCCAGAAAATGTTAAAGAAGCAGTAAAAGATGGTGTACAAGAAATTCTTACTGAAGAAATCCCTGCACCAGAATCAGTTGCAAATATCACTGCGCCACAACCAGCGCCAGCACCGATCCCACATACTTCTGCAATGCCACCGCTAAGCCATCTGGCAAACATCCCTTCTGGATTAGAAAATTCTGGCACAGCAGGCTCTATAAATACATCCACACCTGAAGGTATCGAACCACCTCTAGCCCCAGCTCCCGTCTCGCATACTAAAGAACACGGCACGCAAGTATTTCTACTGGACCGCTACGAAAATCTGGCCAATTTAAATATTGGTTCACTTCGGGCGCACGACTGGGAATCGATTACCCGCCAAGTTAAGCGAGTTACCCAAGAGCATGGTTATTTCAAAGTTTTACACTTAATTGAGGCTAGTCCTTTGTTCAGTACTTATATTAAATCTGGCCTTATGCGCTTGAATGGACAAGAATCAGAAATGACACAGGAAGAATTCGAATTTATGGCTGATTTACTCAATCACATGCGAATCAATCGATGGTAAATATGGTATAATATATTGAAACATGCAATTTCCAGTTCCACAATTTACTGATGTAGAGGACCGCATTATTGGCGGATTATCGTTTAAGCAGTTCGGCATTGTGTTTGCTGCTGCTGTTTTTACTTTTGTGATGTATATCATCAGTAACAAAAATATTCCCGTTGCGATCGTTACTGGAATTGTGACTGGTGTCCCGGCTTTAGCATTAACTTTTGGCAAATTAAATGGTCGACCGCTCTATGCCAGCGCTGGTAACTTCGTAAAATATTTATTTGGCGCCAAAATTTACGTTTTTCATAAACAAGGCCAGACAATTTCTGAAACAGATAAAACCGCTGTAATAGTAGAACAGCAACCTGAACCAAAAGATCCAAAAGCGACTACGATCAAAATAAAGGAATTAAATTATTTACTGCAACAACAAGCATCGGAAGAAAATATGTTGCTGCAACGTATCCGTGAAAATAAGGCCGCTGCTAAATAAACAAAATGGCAAATACCAAAACAAAAAAAACTATTGGCAGTCCGACGCAGAGCTTTTTGAGGGTGGCCGAAATTCGCGATGACACCATAATTATGGACGACGGCACTTTGCGCGCGGTATTGACTGTGTCGAGTACAAATTTTGATTTAAAAAGTGAAGAAGAACAAAACGCTTTGATTTATAGCTATCAAAGATTTTTGAATTCTTTAGAGTTTCATATTCAGATTGTATTGCAAAGTCGCAAGATGGACATCAATGAATACACAGAAAAGTTGAAAGGCTTAATGGAACGCCAAACCAATGAACTACTACGTATGCAAACCACAGAGTATATTGAGTTCATTAACCGTTTAGTTGAGTCAGCCAACGTGATGAGCAAAAATTTCTATGTGATCGTACCCTACGAAAGTAGTTTAAATTCAACTGTTTCGGTTGGTTTCTTTAGTCGGATATTAGGAACTGGCAAAGTTCAGCAACTTGAAGCAAAAAGTAAGGCGTTTGCTGACTATCGAAAAGCATTAAGCGAACGCGTTGGTAGTGTAGCAGCAAACTTAGGCAGTGCTGGTTTGCGCGTAGTGCGTCTGAATACTGACCAACTCATCGAACTAGTTTATAATTCGTACAATTTTGGCGCTGGTCCAACTATCGATGCCAGTCAGTTACCGAAAGTAACCATTACCGAAGAGGAGATTAAAAAATGAGTTTATTCTCACTAAAGAAAGATGATTTAACTGCTAAGCGTCAGGAGCTTGAGCATTTAAAGGGGCAAATTTCCGCCGATGCAAAACTCGCCGAAGTCGAGCAAGATTTTCGCGAAGGTTTAACAACCTTAAAAGATTTACTCGCTCCATCAAGTTTAAAATTTACTGGTAATTATTTTGAAATTAACGGTAAATTTGCGCGGACGTTTTTTGCCTTGGCTTACCCAAGGTTTTTGTCATCGAACTGGCTTAGCTTTATCATCAACTCGGAAAGTGCCTTAGATGTGTCGATGTTTATTTATCCGGTCGATAGTGCTGTGGTCATGAAAAAATTGAAGTCCAAGGTAGGGGAAATCGGCTCGCAAATTATTGTTGAGCAGGAAAAAGGTTTAGTGCGTAATCCATTGCTGGAAACAGCGTATCACGATGTTGAAGAGCTTCGCGATTCTTTGCAACAGGGAACAGAACGATATTTCCGTTTCGCATTGTACTTTACTCTATATTCCGACACACTTGAAGAACTCGACAAGAATTCAAATATTTTAGAAAGCGCACTGGGTGCAAAACTAGTTGTGACAAAGCGCGCCATGCTTTCCACTGAGCCTGGGTTTAACTCCACTCTTCCTCTTGGCCTTGATGAACTCGATATTGCCAATAACTTAAACACTTCGCCGCTGTCGAGCACTTTTCCTTTCGTGTCTTCGGATTTAACCGGTAATGATGGAATTTTATATGGGATTAATCGGCACAACAATAGTTTGATTTTATTTGATCGCTTCCAAATGGAAAACGCTAATTTTGTGGTATTCGCAAAATCTGGTGCTGGAAAATCTTACTCAGTTAAACTAGAAATTTTACGTTCGCTCATGGTTGGTACTGAAGTTATCGTCATTGACCCGGAAAACGAGTATCAACATTTGGCCGAAGCTGTTGGCGGAACGTTCCTAAACATTTCACTCAACTCAGATTTCCGCATCAACCCTTTCGATTTACCAGTTGGCGTAAAGGACGAAGAGCCTGCCGATATTTTGCGCAGTGCAATTATTAACCTGCTCGGCTTGATGAATTTAGTGTTGGGCGATTTAGACCCAACCGAGGAAGCGTTGCTCGACAAAGCGATGTGGGCTACATACGCGAAAAAAGATATTACCGAAACAACTGACTTCAGAACTGCAGAAATGCCTGTGATGGCAGACTTAATTGAAGTTTTGTCTGGCACGGTGGGAGCGGAAAGCCTAGCACAAAGATTAGAAAAATTTACTAGCGGGACATTTGCTGGGTTGCTTAACCAACCAACTAATGTCCAGTTAAACAACCAACTATTAGTCTTTTCTATTCGCGATCTGGAAGATCAACTGCGCCCGATCGCAATGTATATTATTCTTGGCCATATCTGGAACTTAGTTCGTAGTGAACTAAAGAAGCGCATTTTGGTTTTGGATGAAGCCTGGATTATGATGCAGCATGAAGATTCAGCTAGATTTGTATTCAGTATTGCCAAACGTGCCCGCAAATATTACCTTGGGCTTACTACCATCACTCAGGACGTTGCCGACTTTATGGCTAGTCCGTATGGTAAACCAATCGTAACTAACTCATCAATTCAGTTACTGCTCAAGCAAAGCCCGGCTGCCATTGATATAGTCGCCGAAACTTTCTTCTTAACCGAAGGCGAAAAATATTTACTACTCGAGAGCGATGTTGGCGAAGGAATTTTCTTTGCTGGTTTAAAGCACGCTGCTATCAAGATTTACGCTTCGTATGTTGAGGACCAGATCATTACAACAGATCCGAAACAGTTGCTTGAAATCGAAGAGAGTAAAGAACAATTAAAGAGTTAATATGTTTTTGGACGACGACCGCGATTTCTCTTCGTCCTCGGACGCAGTTCGTCGAGCGGACGATGAGCTTTTTAATGATGGTTCGACCGTTGCAGATTCTGAATATCAAAGCACTAACGAATACGGTCAGCAAGATCCAGATTATCAGGCTTATCGGCAGTCAGAGCAGCAACAGGAACGCAAACGTAGTTTATTAGAAGAAGCCAAACGACAAGCTCGACGAGGTCGGGCAACTGTACAAAACACAGTTCCTAAAAAACTTGGAGAAGCATTAGGTGATAAGCACATGTTCCGAGATGATACAGACGAAGCACGCGAAAGAGCCAAAGAAATAGCCAGAAAAAAGGCGCGCAAAGCCGCCTCTGATTTTATTGGCGACAAAGTTGCTGACAAAGGCCTGAAGACAGGAATGCGTAAAGCGCTGTCTAAAGAAGCGGGCGCTACTGCTAAAGCAGGGGCGAAAAAAGCCGCGCAGTCGGTTGCTAAAGGCGCAGCAAAAACTGGTGCAGAAACCGCAGCTAAGGAAGGGGTAAAGGCGGGAGCGAAACTCGCAGCTGATAATATTGGAACAGCTGTTGGTGCAGCTACTGGTGTGGAAACATTTGGATTTGGGTTTTTACTTGGATTATTGATTAATATCGCGGTCAGCTTAGGAGTGAATGATGTTGTTGATGCAGCCTTTGAATTAAGTAGTGGAAATTTTAAGCGCGCCCGCTTTTTATACATTAGAGGTGGTACACGAGTCGGTATATTTGTTATTTTCTTATTAGTCATAATCGGGATGTTAACCATTGGAGGGATGATCGCAGCAATACCAGCATTATTTGCCTTAAACATTTACATGATTTTAGGAAAAATTTATCCGAATTTTGCGCCACTGCAAGGTATAGTCTGGTGGGAAGCAGCGATAATTATTATCATTGATATTTTTGCAATTTTAATAGCCTTTGCATTTATAATGAGCTTGGGTTGGTATTTGTGCAATGGTGTAGGTACTACGGCGGTCGCTGTGTATAACTGGTGGAGCCCAAGTGCTGCCGGAAGTGTGGCAGCTCAATTCTGTAAATTTGTTAATACTGTTGCTGGAACCATTAAGCCGTAACGAATGTTAAAATTTTGATTTTCATCATCAAAGATGGTATACTATAGAAAATTACAGATCAAGAAACAAACAAGAAAAAGCGTTAGCAATAAAAGAAAAATTTTGTGAATAAAAGAGCGATTATTATTTTAGGAGCAGTTTTCATCCTGATTGTAGGGGTGTTAGGTTTTTTGATTTACAAACGCAGCACTTCCAATAGCAATTCCAATACGGTTGCCAATACTAATACTACAACTACACCCGTCCAAACCGAAACTCCGCCACCAGACAATACGCCTACTACTCCAGCCTCTGCCGCAGTTAGGTTAACTGATGCGGGCGATGCAATTATCACCCCGGCTTTGACTCTCCAGGGCAACGGTATTGATTATTTAAATACCAAGGGTCAGTTATTCCAAACTGATTATGATGTAACAGGCGGGACTGCCTTGCTAAAAAATAAGCGCGAACTTTCTATTCCTTTAAAATCCAGCATCTCGCAAATTATTTGGCCAACAGCTGGTAATAATTTTATTGCCCAGTTTAATACTGGCAGCAAGCCAACTTGGAGTGTATTCCAGGCCGATAAAGCAGCCTACGCAGACATCCCGTCACAGGTTTATAGTATTGCCTGGATGCCAAGCGGAGACAAAGTGGCCTTTGTATGGGTCGATGGTTCGGGTAAAGCAACTTTGAACATTGGTAACCCAGACACAACCGGCTATCAATCTTTGTTTCAATTTTATGAATCTGATGACAACATAAGCGTTGCCCCAGATGGCCAACATTTCGCGTTTTGGCGAACACAGACTTCTGATTATTCTAGCAATCAAATTGTAATGGTAGACAAAACTGGGAAGATTTTCAACGTTATCGTAAAGGACGGATATAATACTGGTGCAGTATGGAGTCCGGACAGCAAAAAGATTTTGTTTAATAAGCGGGATCCAAGTTCACAAAAGATGGCTCTTTGGGAAGCCGATGTAACAACTGGTGAAACTAAAAATCTAAACGTAGATACAACCTTAGATAAAGTTCTTTGGTCCCGTGACGGCTTTACTGTTTTTGCGGGCGTGCCAAATACCGGAACTGCCGGACAAGGTTTAACGCAAGATACAATTTATAAAATCAATACTACTTCCGGTGATCAAAAGAAATTTGAACCTGGCTTAGCTGTAGACGCCCGTGCTTTGTTATTGAGCACAGATTTCTCTATTTTGTTCTTCCTCAACGCTCAAGACAATTCTCTGTACTATATTCCTGTAAACTAAAAAGTCCCGCATAGATATTCCCTAAGAGTACTATCTGCGCCCAAATGGGAGGCCTTTAGGCCGAACCATGTAGCGCATCTAGTACTCGTGGGAATGCTATGTGGGCTTTTAATTTCTTAAGGAAAATTTTAAGTAGAATCGGGGCTAGGCGTGTGGTAAGATTAGAATAATGGCACAGTTGAAAAAACAATTTGTTTGCACTAACTGCGGTAATACATCGCTAAAATGGCAGGGCAGATGCCCGCAATGTGGTGAATGGAATACTTTAGAGGAACAGCTTGTAAGGGGCTCTTCTAAGGGCAGTTTTGGCAGTTCAGGAAGTGCTGCGGTGGCAGGGCAGGTGCAGAAGCTTTCTGAAGTTTCTTCTGAACGACAACCGCGGTTTTCTTCAGGCCTCGCTGAATTTGATCAGGTGCTCGGGGGCGGAATTGTCCCTGGCAGTTTGATGTTGCTCGGTGGAGATCCAGGCATTGGAAAATCTACTTTAGCTTTGCAACTTGCCAGTAATATTGCTGATCAAAAAGATAGCAAAGAAGTGTTGTATATTTCCGGAGAGGAATCTGCTCAACAAATTAAAATGAGAAGTGCTCGTTTGGTAGGCAGTAGCGACATTGATGTCCTTACAGAAACAGATTTAGAAATCGTTCTTTCTACTATTGCAGCAGTAAAGCCGCAGGTAGCTATTATTGATTCAATTCAAACCTTAAATTCACAATCAGTAAATGGTGTGGTCGGCGGCGTATCCCAACTTTCGTATGCTACAAATGCCTTAATGCGCCTGGCTAAAGAGCATCATGTAGCCATTGTACTTATTGGTCATGTAACAAAAGAGGGTATGTTGGCTGGTCCAAAGACCATTGAACACATGGTAGATGTGGTGTTGTATTTGGAAGGGGATCGATTTGGTAATTTGCGCTTGCTTCGTAGTAGTAAGAACCGCTTCGGCAGTGTTGGCGAAGTTGGTATTTTTGATATGACTGAAACCGGTTTAATTGAAGTCCCGAACCCGGCAGCGATGTTTTTAGAGCATCGCGATAAACCTTTGCCAGGAAGCTGTGTTACGGCAGTCTTGGAAGGGAATAAGGTTCTGCTTGTCGAAGTTCAGGCTTTGACTAACACTACGAACTTGAGTTATCCGCGGCGCGTGGCTTCTGGCTTTGATGTTAATCGCTTGCAACTTCTATTAGCAATTATGCAAAAAACTTTGGGGATTAATTTGTCTAATCAGGATGTATTTGTAAATGTAGCGGGTGGTTTTAAAATAAATGAACGCGCGGCAGACTTGCCAGTCGTAATGGCAATATTGTCATCTTTCTACGGTAACGCAATTCCTGCCGGAACAATTGCTTTTGGAGAAGTTGGTCTACTTGGTGAAATTCGTGCCGTCTCGCATTTAGAAAAACGTACCAAGGAAGCAAAAAAACTGGGCTTTACCAAGTTGTTATCCTCGAAAGATACCAGGAATGTGAAAGATTTAAAAGTGAAATAATTTTTATAAAAAAAGTAAGACCCGGCCTGTGGCTGGGTCTTGTTTCAAAATCACCGAATGTGGGAATTCACGACGCGTACTGTTGGGAAGACTGAAGCGTCTGAGGGTTGGGATTGCGGTTCGCCTGGGCAGCAATCGCTGCGTCTCGGGCCGCTCTTCTCATGACATCTTCGTGGCAACCTGTGTGGAAAGTTGTCTTTTTCTCCATTGCGTTACCGTCAGTATCCTTTACGAGCATGACAGTTTCAGTTCTGTCATTATCGACGAGGGTGAAGCACTTGGGGCATGTGTTGAAGGCCCAGGCACACTTTTGATCGCAGTAGGGTTTTTTTGCGATTCCGTATAGAAACGGCATCGCTGTAAGGTGTTTGTCGCAGTTTGGGTTCGAACATTTCGAACTCAGATCCAATTTTTTATTCGGCACTATTTAAGTCACACTCCTGTTTTTTTTGATTTTGCGCTAATCAACACTCGGGAAATGCTGGGAGTTAATTGGCACCTTATCTTTATACACCAAAATCGGGCCGCCGTCAATAGAGCCTTAATAGCTTATCGATTCTAAATATTCATTTGTCAGCTTAAATAGTTTAGTAGAAATATTTATTAACTTTTTATCTTTTTGGATAATTTTTTCAGCAATGTCTCGCGCGGAGATTAAAGCTTTAATACTGATAAATTGTGGGAATCGAAATAGAAAACCACTTTGCTGTTTGCCAAATAAATCCCCAAATCCACGTTCTTCTAAATCTAATTGCGCCAACACAAATCCGTCGGTTGTTTTGCTTAAAGCTCGCAAGCGCTTTAGATCTTGATGATTTGGTTCTGTAGTAAACAAGAAACATTTGCAATCAAAACTGTTGCGACCAATTCTGCCTCGTAACTGATGCAATTGCGCCAAGCCAAACCTTTCACTACCCTCAATAATCATGCTCGTGGCATTTGGTATGTCGATGCCAATTTCAATTACAGAAGTGCTTACTAGTACATTCAATTTTCCGGAAGCAAAATCAGCCATGACCTGATCTTTCTCCGCGGCTTTCATTTTGCCATAAAGCAATCCTAGTTTTAGATCGGGGAATATTTCTGTTTGCAATCGTGCAAACTCTTTCTTTACAGAACGGACTTCGCTCAAGCTTGTAGTTTTAGTTGATTCTTCCACGCGCGGCGTGACCACAAAAGCTTGTCTACCTTCTCCCGCTTCACGCCTCACAAAATCATAAGCTTTCTCACGTTCACTTTCTGGCACAACCTCTGTCTGAACGGGTTTGCGTCCCGTTGGAACTTGCTTCAAAACCGAGACATTTAAATCTGCATACAATGACTGTGCAAGCGTACGTGGAATCGGTGTGGCTGACATGCCCAGCATATGCGGCGTAATCCCAGCGCCATGTAATAATAAACTGCGTTGGTCTACGCCAAAACGATGCTGTTCATCAACAATTACTAAACCCAACTTTTTAAAATTGATATTTTCTTGAAGTAATGCGTGCGTCCCAATTGCAATTTTAATCTCGCCATCTGCCAGTTTGTTCAAAATTGCATCACGACCAAAACCATCGTTCGCGTCAGATGCATTACTGCTATCACCGCTTTCTGCAAAAGTGCGAGTCAAAAGTGCTACTCCTGACTTTGTTCCTAAAATATCGCCAAAAGTATCATAATGTTGTTTGGCTAAAATTTCTGTTGGCGCTAGCACTACACATTGCAGTCCAGCCCCTGCTGTTTGTAAGGCTGCCAAAATTGCCACAATAGTTTTACCGCTTCCTACATCGCCCTGAAGTAACCGATTCATTGGGCGGCCAGTTTCCAAATCCTGAAAAACATCCCAGGCTGCGCGCTTTTGAGAAGCCGTCAGCTCAAAAGGCAAGGTCTTTAAAAAGCTTTTAACTTTTTCTATATCGACTACAACTTTGTGACCTTTGGTTTTCATCCACTCAGCCTTGCGCATTTGCGCAGCTAGCTGCTGTGGCAGTACGTCGTCCACTGCGATTCGAAACCGAGATTCGCTAATCTGTTCTTCGGTTTCGGGAAAATGCAATAATCTCACGGCTTCAGCAATTGGCATCAATCCTTCGCTTTGCGCCAATTCTACTCCTACAAAATCTTCTAACTCACTAGCTGTACTCAAAACCGATTTTATCAAACGCCGCATTGTCCTTAAGGGCACCAAATCTGCTCGCCTGTAAACAGGAACCAAGCGCCCAGTGTGCAAGTTAATCGGATTGCCATCCTCATCTTCCCGGAGTTTTTCGTAAACAGGATTTGTTAATTGCAATGCTTTGTATCGCCCAACTTTTCCTGAGACAATCAATTCATCACCAACATTAATTTGCTTCGCAATATATGATTGATTAAACCAAACTGCTTTAATAGTCCCCGTACCATCTTCTAGAGTTGCTTCTGCATACGACATGCGCCCGCGAAAACCCATATTCGCTCGCACACTCTTCACCCGCGCAACGATTGTCACAATATCATTTTCTTCGGCTTGGGCAATATTAACTTTCTTGCGAAAGTCCATATATCGGGTAGGGAAGTTGTACAACAAGTCTGCGACAGTCTCAATTTCTAAAATAGAAAAAGCCTTGGTAAGCTGCGGGCCAACCAAAGGCAATTCAGTAATGTTTGTATCTAAAGTATATGTCATGTGGTGCTCCCGGCAGGGATCGAACCTGCGGCCTTTCCCTCCGGAGGGGAACGCTCTATCCACTGAGCTACGGAAGCGGGGGCCGCACGCGGCAGCGGAATTTAGAATTTAAATCGATGGGCAATGCGCTGCGATGCAGTCTCGTCAGGATCTTCCTTTTCGGGCAACAGTTCTTCAAGTAGTTCCTGAATTTCATCTGCATCTTGCTCGTGCAATTCAATGGATAGCAGGTGATTTAAATAGGCGGTAGTTTCGATGTTTAAAGTTTTGTGGCGCTCGTTATCGACAATCCAAAATTGTTTGATGCGATTATAGGGAATGTGAGTGTCGTCAATATGCACGCCGTGCGTACTGATTTGCATCTTGATGATTTTTGGCCGATGCAGTGCAAACGCTACAAACAAAATTGCAATAATAACCAAACTAATAGCTCCGAACCAATCGTGCTGAAAGAGTTCGTAAGCCAATATCAAGGCTACTATTATTCCTAAGGTTATGAACCACGCCGCATTCTTCGGATAGTGCCGAAACTCGGGTGCTTCCCACTCAATTATTGTTTCTGGTTGCTTTGCCATTTTATTTTTATTGTGCTGTAAATGCACTCTGGCGGAGAGGGAGGGATTCGAACCCTCGGTGGAGTTTACCCACAGCAGTTTTCAAGACTGCCGCACTAGACCGCTATGCGACCTCTCCAGGTCGTAAATATTGAGGTTAACCGTTATATTATAACATCTTTGGACAGATAAAACAAAAACAGGCCGCACTCTAGATTTGGCCTGTTTTTAGATAAATTCTGTTTCCCGAAGTACTTTCGTTCCGAGAAATTGGTCGGTAATTTTTACAAACCAGTCTCTCGGAGCGAACTCAGGTCAAAATTTATTTATTTTATTCTGAATATTGAGGAGTGTTCGGTTCAGTGATGAACGTTCCGGTTGCTTGTGGTGGATTGCTGCTAACTGAGTCGGTTGGTGCTTGATCAATATCAGGAACTACTGTTTTAACAATCGGTTTTGGTGTTGTAGTAGCAGCAGTATTAGTGTTCGAGTTAGTATTGGTGTCAGTAGCACCTTTGACAATACCCGTATCAGCTGGTAACAACAAGATTTGCTTAGCAACTAAAGTACCTTGTTGGTTACGAACGCCTGTTATAGTAATGCGTCCGGACAGAGTCTTCGGCGCGGTAGTTAATTGGCCATTGATGTCTGTAATAACTGTCTTGTCATCAATGTTGAATAAATTCTTTTCTACAATAACCTGATTATTATAAGAGCTGGTTACGTTGCCTGTAACAGAAATTTTGTTAGGCATGTCAGCCATGGTTTGATCATTAACTGTGGCGATGATTTTCGCTAAAGCCTGATCACTTTTCTTGGTATCTTCGAGTGCAGCAGAGGCAACGGTTTTAGTAGTGTCGTCATCTTCCGTTTTTTGAACGCTTTCCAAAACATCTTTTTGTTGTTTGTTCACAGCTACCAGAGTGTCGAGAAGAGTTGAGTCTTGTTTGGAGATGGCGTTAGCAGTTGCTAAAGGACCTGCTTCAGCAAAAGTTTTTGCAGTTTGCGATTGTAATTCAGCAATAGCAGCAGTTTCGGCCGTGTCATTGCCACTTTCAGCAGCTTGCTTAACTTCGTTAATACGGTTTTGTAAAAGTTCAACGTGAATTACTGCTAATTTTTCCGGGTTGCGAGTCAGGGTTAGGCGAGCGTTTTCACCGGCGCGTTTTAAAGTATATAAAGTATCGCCTGGTAAACTTGCTTGGGTAGCGTTTACAATTTTATTGCCACCAAGCAAAACCAAAAGCATTGCCAAAGGGATTGCTGCTACTCGAGAGTAGCGGAACGCACTCCAGAACCAACTCTGCGCAACAATCTTTTCAGCGTACAAACGGCGTTTGTAAGGGCGGGGCACTTCGAGTTTTGGAATATTCAAACCCATTTCGGACACATTTAATAAACTAACCAGATCTTCTTTGTATTCTGGATAGTCACTCACGATTGCATTCACAGATTCGCCGTCCAAAAGGCGGGTGAGTGCGATGTCAAAAATGTGGTCAGGAGTTTTCATTATTGTCTTCGATTGCGTCGATAAGTTCTTTAAGTTTAGCGATTGCTCGGTGCTGGATAACGCGAATTGATCCTTCGCTTTTATTTAGTAGCTGAGCAATGGCAGTGTTATCTATATCTTCTAAAAATTTTAATTTGATAACTTGCTGTTGTTCGGGTGACAGCTCTTTGAGTAATTTGATGAATACGGTTTGCTGAGTTTGCAGGTTTACGAGATCAACTATGTTGGTTTCGTATTCCAAAGTGTTCTCAATTTCTTCGAGTGGGACCACAGCACGCTTGCTGCGGTAGTAGTCGATCACCTGATTGCGTGCGATCTGGAACAGCCAACCTTCAAAAGCAGCGGATTGTTCAAGATTTCGCAAATTGCGAAACAGTTTTACAAACACATCCTCGGTTAAGTCTTCAGCGGTTTCTTTGTGACTGACGCGGTAATAGATGAATTTGTAAATTCTTTCGAAATAATGATTATACAAATCCGCTAAAGCCGCTTCAGAACCAGCCTGGGCCTTGGTCAGAGTTTCCTCAAACCCGGGGAACGGTATTCGGTTGGAATGAGCGGTATCAGTCATATAGACGGGGAATTTTTGGTTTTGTTACAGTGAATTTTAGAAAAAATTGCAAGAGAAAATTAAGACCAGAAAGCGCTAGCTTCCTTGATTTTCGACTATATTGTAGCACACCTAATTAACGATTTGTGGTGCCTGAGTGATAAGGCGAACAACACACAGTGGAGTCTGTTCGGTTGACTGTCCAAGTGGATTGTCTCGAAAGAGGGCGCTGCAAAATTCATCTGTGAGTTTTGCATCAGACTTTCCCAAAATTGTGACGCCAAGGTCATTGGCATCGATTATCACGGTATCGTAACCAATAGCGGCTTTAATATTTTTTGCAACTTCATGCGGTTTAGCCGGGCCAAGTTTGGCATATTCATTGTAAGGTGGCAGAGTGTAATCGCAGGGCCCATCAATGGCATTAATATAATTGCCGACAACTTTATAGAACACACCGCGAATGCCTAGTGGTTTTGTAACTGCTGAGGCGGCTGCAGCCAGTAACATGCGTGATGCACCGGCTTCTCTAATTGCTAATTCCATAGTCCAAGGGCTACCAAGGCCAATACCGTAAGGAGACTTGTGTACAAACTTTACTAAAATTTTTGCGAGCAGAGATGGCTTGATGTCTTTGATTGGAAACGCGCGACCCTGGCTAATAGCCACGACACGTTCACTAATGAAAAGCATGTCACCTTTTTGCATATGTGGTACAGCATATTTTTTGCAAACTTCAATAATGTCATCATCTTTGGTGACCACGTGAGTTTTGATTGGGTAGCGGGCGTAAATCTGGTTATATACGCCAATGTTTATATTTTTACTGAGATTTGGCGGTAAGCCGTCTGGGATTTTTTCAATCATATTATCTATATTATAGCATTTTGACTGGTAACAAAAAAATCGGCTCGCGCCGAATCTGGTTGGGGTTCCCTGGCGGAGAGGGAGGGATTCGAACCCTCGGTACGGCTTTACAACCGTACATCGGTTTAGCAAACCGACGCACTAGGCCACTATGCGACCTCTCCAAATGAGTGATATTTAGTTATAACTCATGTATTCTAGCGAATTTCTTAGTCTTTGGCAATGCTGATGCACCACACGGTTTGTACACCAACTTGTTTGAGTGCTCGTGATGCGGCTAAGAAGGTTTGGCCAGTGGTTGAGACATCGTCTATTAATAGAACTTTTTTTGGGATTTCGAAATGCCGCCCAAAGTTATTTACGACAAATGCATTGGTGAGGTTTGTTTGGCGTGTTTTGGCGTCGAGATCTTTTTGGGTTTTAGTGTTTTTGGTGCGTTTAAGCAGTGGAACGTACGAAAGTTGCAAACCTTGGGCTATTACTTTGGCTGCAACTTCCGATTGATTAAAGCCGCGCCATCTTTGTCGTCGTGCGTGGAGCGGAATTGCGCATACGGCAAAATCCCGCAGTTCGGCAAAATGTTGTGGTTGCGATTGCTGTCGGTAAAGAGCTTCAAAGAAGAGGTGATCGACTGTGAGTGCGCCTAAAACTGCGAAAACTTCTTGCACAAAAAAATATTTGCCGGTGATGATCATGTCTGCTACCACTCGGTTTTGATAGGGAAACGCGCTGAGTAGTCGCTCGGGGGTGTATGGGTTTGCGCAGGGTGGGTGAGTGTATCCGCCCGGGCTCGGCGCGTTGCATCCCACGCAGAAGTAGCGCGCGACACTACTAATTTGGGTCATGCAAAATTTACAAAGATAGCTGCCTGGCCTTTGGCAGCCAAAACAGTACTTCGGATAGAAGACGTCAGCTAAAATATTTAAACCAAATGATAGTAAGCCAGGCATGTTTTAAGCGTAACAAAGTCATCCTCAATTCTACGTAAAGTTTTTCTAAAGTTTGGGTAAACTTTCTCTAAAGTTTTTCTGAATTTTTTATGATCAAGTCCTTGACATAACTACAACTTTACTGTATATTGCGGGGGATCATAAAGATCAAAAAGGGGGATAAACAGATGAACACGAACACTAATTCTCACGGGCTAACTACGTTCGAAATGGTTTCGCCCAAGGAATTGGTGGACCAGAGAGCGTATTATGCCCAATTGCAAATATTGCGCAAATGGTGCCAATCCCACATTGGCACGCATGTGCATCTTGTAACTCAGCAAGTTGACGACCTTTGTATTCCCGATGGCAAAAGGATCCACGGGAAAATATCCGACGTCGATATTCTGGGAGACGGGAAAGAGCTCCTGGTTCTGGAGAATGTCATCATTTGCAATGAAGGAATAAGCCCGCGGAAACGAATGCGGTCAAAGCCCGATTTGCGGTGCATCCAACGGTTGGAGTTCAACCCCAATTGGTGCGAACCAGGAAAAGATCCGGTTCGCGGTCAAACCCGCTGCGGTTGCGACTAAATTAACACTTTCGAAAGAAGGCCAACGAATGAAAATTCGAAGGCCTCTTTATTTTGCTTATTTAATCTTTTCTTTTACGCTGGTACAGGGACTGGCGCGTTATGCACTGAGAATGTGACAGTGTCATTTTTTACATCAGCCGTAATTGTACTTCCTGAAGAAATATTTTGGGAGATTAATTTTTCTGCTAAAGGATCACTAACCAGATCCTGTATGTTTTTACGAATGTAACGTGCGCCTTGCAAGGGGTCAAAGCTTTTTTCGGAAATAAATTTCACTAAGGCAGGGGTAACTTTTAGCGAAACATTTTGCATGCTTAAGCGTTTTTGAACATCACCAAACTGAATTGTGGTGATGCGGCGCAATTGCTGCATACCAAGCGGGCGGAAAATTAACACTTTGTCGATACGGTTTAAAAACTCCGGACGCAAGTCGTGTTTTAACTTTTCCATCAAACCGGTTTTGATGCGATCGTATTCTTTCTCTAATACTAGCTTTTGATCTTCTAACTCTTCACGATCAGCAAAACCAATTTTCTTAGCAGCAGCATTTAATTCTTGCATACCTAAGTTCGAAGTCATAATGATGACAGTGTTGGCAAAGTTAACGCGTTTACCTTGAGCATCAGTTAACTGACCATCTTCTAAAATTTGCAGCAAAATGTTAAACACATCTGGGTTAGCTTTTTCGATTTCGTCGAACAGAACCACAGAGTAGGGTTTACGGCGAACTGCTTCCGTTAAACGGCCGCCTTCTTCATAACCAACATACCCAGCTGGGGCGCCAACTAAACGCGAAACATTGTGGCGTTCCATAAATTCAGACATGTCGATGCGAATGAGGGCGTCGGCATCTTCGAAAACTTCTTGAGCAATCATTTTTGCAGTTTCGGTTTTTCCAACCCCAGTTGGACCAAGGAACATAAATGAGCCAATTGGCCGTTGAGGATCAGCCAGACCAGCGCGAGAACGGCGAATAGTTTTGGCAATTTCGTTTACAGCTTCGTCTTGGCCAACAATGCGAGTCTTCAAAGTTTTTTCTAAGTTAGAAAGTTTGCCGATTTCGGTTTGCGCCAATTTCTTTAGAGGAATTTTGGTCATCAACGAAACTGTTGCAGCAATATCTTCTGCTCCAATGGAATAAACTGGTTCTGTTTCGCTCTTTTCCTGGCTTTCCAGTGCGCGTTTTTGAGCCATCAATTTTTCTTCCTGGGTGCGTAAATGCAAAGCAGTGGTAAAGTCTTGTGACAAAACTGCTTTTGTTTTTTCTTCTTCCAAAGCTTCGAGCTCGTTTTCTACTTTCTTACGATTCTTGGCAGTTTTGGAATTACTGTGAATGCTGCGTAATGTTGCGGCCGTTTCATCAATTAAGTCTACGGCCTTATCTGGCAAGAAGTGATCCTGAATGTAGCGGTCGGAAAGTTCAACAGCGGCGTTAATGGCTTCATCTGTAATAGTTACGCGGTGATGCTTTTCGTAATTTGGGCGCAAGCCCTTTAGAATCGCAATCGATTCTTCTTTGCTTGGTTCCTCTACTAATATAGATTGGAAGCGACGTTCCAAAGCAGCATCGTGTTCGATATATTTTTTGTATTCGTTCAGAGTAGTTGCACCAATAGTGCGGAGCTCGCCGCGGGCGAGTGCTGGTTTCAAAATGTTGGCTGCGTCCAAACTACCAGTTGAAGCACCAGCACCAACCATAGTGTGAAGCTCATCTATAAATAGAATAACTTCTGGGTCAGCTTTTACTTCGTCGATAATTTGTTTTAAGCGATTTTCAAATTCACCACGGAACATTGAACCGGCCACAACAAGGGCTAAATCCAAAGACAGAATTTTTTTGTCGAGTAAAATGTCGGGCACTTCGCGATTGGCAATTGCCAAGGCCAGGCCTTCAACGATAGCGGTTTTACCGACACCGGCTTCACCAATTAACACAGGATTATTTTTGGTGCGGCGACCAAGAATAGAAACCAAACGATCGATTTCTTTTTTGCGCCCAATGACTGGATCGATTGAACCAGTCGCAGCTTTTTTAGTTAAGTCAGTTGTGTAATATTCGAGGATGCTGCCTTTGCGGTTGTCAGCGCCCATTGGCATGCCGCCATGCTGATGCGATTGTTCACCTGGTGTGCCGCCCTGCATTCCGGCCGGATCTTGTCCTGGCATTTCTGGAAACTTAGAAATGTTTTCAAACACTGCGATAAGATTGTGTTCGAGCTCGCCGATGTCGATGCCAAGCTTAGATAAAATAACCTTAGCGCGATTAGCGTGCGTACCCTGTGTTGTTAACAAACCATACAAAAAATGTTCAGTTCCAATAAACTGATAACCGTATTGACTTGCTACAATAGCGCTCCGTTCAATTGCTTGTTTTAAATTTTCGGAAAGCACTGGCTTCCAATTGGAAGTCTCGTGATTTTTGTTCACCAAAATTAATTCCGCCTTCACAATGTCAGGCGCAATTTTAGCTTTGATTAAAATTTCAGCAGCGAAGGAGCTTTTTTCAGCCACAATTCCGTAGAGTAGGTGTTCAGTACCAATATGGTCGTGTTGAAGTTCTTCGGAAGCCATTTGTGCTGCAATCAACGCATTTTTAGCGCGGGATGACAGGCGTTCTAATATAAATGAGAAATTATCCATAAAAATTAAGGGTTTTTGTAAAAAATTTAGTAAGATTTTAGATTTTCTTTAGCACTCTCTGTCCGAGACTGCTAATTTATTTATACCTTGAACGTAGTGTTGTGTCAAGGCATGAATTCTGAAATTCAGGAAAACTTTATCTATATTTTCACTATATAGTTAGCATATCACGGTATAATGAATTTAAGAGATTAAACAGTGCATAACTATCACAAAAATAATGTTTAAGAAAGCCAAACCGCTTAAAAATCCTGAAGATGTTGATCATGGTTATAACTATGCGCTATTTTTGCTTAATTTAAGTATGCGAACTGAGGGTGAAATTCGTGAAAAAATGAAAGCCCGCGGTTATATACCTAAAGTTATAGACGAAGTAATTGCTAAGTTGCATCAAGATAAATATGTGAATGATGAGTACTACGCAGAAATGTTTTTGGAAAATATGAAACGGTTTAAATATTATGGTCGATTTACCGTCCGGCGGAAGATGTCAGAAAATAAATTACCCAAAGAAATTATTGAGTCTTCATTGCAGGAATTTTTTACCGCTGAGGACGAGCGCGAAATTGCCAAGCATTACATTGAAAAACAATTTGGTGAATTAAAAACTGTGCGTAAGTTTGATTACGAGGATAAACAGAAAGTTATGCGAAAAGTTTTGAGTCGGGGGTTTGGAATGGATGTAGCGCAGTCGCTTCTAAATTAATAACAAATTAACTTAAAATTAAAACGCGGGTACCCGCGTTTTAATTATTTCATTTTCCGGTTTAGAATTTTACTTCTACGTTCTGACTTTCTGGGCCGTTGTCATCTATATCGAAGAATGCCCGCTTTGTAAATCCTAGCATCGATGCAAACAGATTTGTTGGAAAGACTTGAATTTTGGTGTTGAAGTCGCGAACATTGCCGTTGTAGAAACGACGAGCGGCTTGGATTTTGTCTTCCGTGTCACGCAGATCATTTTGTAATTGCAAGAAGTTGGTGTTGCTCTTCAGGTCAGGATAATTTTCGGCAACAGCAAACAAAGTTTTCAAAGTGCCCGACAAAGCGTTTTCATCCTTACTGCGTTCAGCTGGGTTTGTTGCTCCCATTGCCTGAGTACGAGCTTCGGTAACTTTTTGTAAAACACCTGATTCCTGAGCAGCGAAACCTTTCACAGTGTTAACTAGATTTGGAATTAAATCGTAACGACGCTTAAGTTGTACTTCAATATCTGCCCAAGATTCATCAACATTATTACGAGAACGAATCAGTGAGTTATAGATAAACGCAATAATTGCGATGATCGCTACAATAATTATAAGAAAAATCCACATGTTTTTGAGTTTAATTGTTAAATTAATGCTTACAAGTGCAGTATATCAAAAGATTGGGGCTGTGGATAGATTGATTGACAGGTAATATATAGAGGGATATAATTTCTCCATATGCAAAAAAGTTGGCATCAAATTTCCTGCACATACATTAAGGCGACCAAGATTGCCTTTTTGCCGTTGCGCGGGTTTGGCGGTGTCAGTAAGAGAGCATAAGTTCTAAAAAGAATTTAGCTCGCTACTAGGCACAAGCCAGTAGCGAGTTTTATTTTGCATCAGAAATCGAGAGGAGGAAAATGGATCCGAAGAATCATTCAGATAAAGCACGGGGAAGAGTCGGGCATGTCTGCGAAACAGACGAAACCCAAAATGTATTAAGGTTGATCGATCACATAGAAGGAGAAAAAACCAGCCATGAGCAGTTCAGTAGCAGCACCTCTAACAATTCCACCACAACTCATAACCACCCATGCCGCCGATCGAGATTATTGTACGAGATGCGGTCAGCAGGAAGTTTCTAAGCTTACCGAATGCATCCCGTTCATTTGGAACATCGAACAAAAAGAAGCTTCAACAGACAACAGTGAGCCCGTAACTTTTGGAAAGATTCCCAATCCATTCGAGCAGGGTCCGGCAATTGCCTAACCGCTCAAACATTTTGAGTGAAAGCGTGTGCTTAAGAACCGCACGCTTTCCAACTTTATTAATTTTATAATTCATATATGAACATACAAAGCAGCGCACTTACTTATTTTTGGTTTTACTGTCATACCTCCTTTTCGAAAGGGTAGGCATGTTTGCTATGAGTAAGTTTTTTTCGTAGCCGTCATCCCCACCTTTTCGAAGGTGGTTTTATTTTAAATTTCGAAGGAGGATCGGGGATAATGTTAGAAGATAATATTCGTAGGCAGTTTGGACCATGGTCAGTTCTGTGTAGTAATCACAGGTTGTCCATGACAGAGTTGGAAATAACAGACTTATTGGCGTTTGCAAAACGTTGGCAAGTGGACGGCCAGATGGCATTCAGCGAACAGTGCCCGACCTATGTGCAAAATAATTTTGGTATGGCCTCAATTATTCTGCGCTTTGATTACATCATGCAAAACGATCGCGTTCGCGTGTATGAAATAGAAGAGCGGCCAGCTCTGGCTATTGGGATGTGGGCAAATCCAGATGTTAAATTTGGTTTGCTAAACACTTTTGCCGACCTGTCGGAATATTCCGGCCGGCCAGTGAAGGTGTTGGTGTCTACTGGTCGAAAAGACAACACTGATGATTGGATGTTGCAAGACATTAGCAAGCAGTCTTTGTTTGCAGAATTGCATCCCACAGTACCGTGTTCGTGCAATAACGCACTCTATTACGTTCGCTCTCATCGAACTGAAGACTATGTATGGCCAATTGCAGATCGATCGATTACGACAATTCGTTCCGAAGGCTCGAAATCGTATGGTCAGGATCTGGGTTTGTGGTCGTATGTATCGAGCGTGGCAGAGTTAGATTTTGACAATCGGTTTGTTTTGAAGCCGTTGGCTGGATCACGTTCGGAAGAAGTTGTGTTTTGGTCACCGGAAAAAGACCTGCGGGGCCGTTCAACTCGGTCAAAAATAGAAGCCT
Organism: uncultured Candidatus Saccharibacteria bacterium; assembly: GCA_964473815.1. GTDB lineage: Bacteria > Patescibacteriota > Doudnabacteria > UBA920 > UBA920 > UBA920. Next base: position 48,477 of record CAYYQK010000001.1, read on the forward strand.
TTTTTGAGAGAAATCCAATGGGCGGCTATTTGCAAGAAATGATCATGCCAGAGTCGCACGATTTTCTCGCCGAGAATTATCGGCTTCTGCGCCGCAGCTATGTAACTTACTCACCGCTCAGGCTTGAGTGGCAGGTAATTGGAGGGCTTTGGTTGGCCACGAATAATATCAAAATTCACGGCACCCCTGAAGCAATAACTGGTGTAATTGTTAACTCCGATTACACGCAAGACGGGCAGGCAAAATCTGCCCCTCCCTTTTTAAAATTAATTTTATAAAAATGTGCAGATTAATAGGAATTAAAGGATACTCCAATCTTGAATTGGAGAATCGGTCAAAAATATTAACTGAGTTTTTTGATTTATCAAAAAATGGTTGTGTTCCAAAAACTATTTCTCAAGGACACAGCGACGGTTACGGTATTGTCGCTTATAAAAATGGTTCAATAATTTTTTATTATCGTAATTCACTGCCTCCGTATCAGGATAAAAATTTTCCCAGTATTTTAAACTCTCTTTCAACTTTGAATGCAGATTTTGTTATGGGTCATTTACGTAAAGCAACAAAAGGTGAAAACCATGCAACGAATAATCAACCTTTTATTTTGAGTGATAATAGTTTCGGTACAAATGGAACTGTTCACTTTCCTTCTTTGAGAGATGGAGAAAATGATTCCAGATTGTTATTTGAAAAGTTGTTAAATGAAAACGATGTTGAGAAGACTTTGGCGTCACTATCAACAATCGATTATACCTCAGCGACTTTGTTACTGTTTGATGGCAAAGAATTTACGGCAGCACGTTGGTTTAACGAGGATAATTTGAATGCGCAAAAATTTGATTTTAATTGTTACTACACATTGTTCGTTACTGGTGGCGATAAAATCGAAATAATTTCATCTGAAATTACCGAAAGTATCAAGAATTTGAATTTAGAATCACGACTATTAGAAAACTATTCTATATATAAAACAAGTTTTTAGTGCTTTTCTTTTTGGCTGATTTTCTCTATAATAAGCCTATGTTAAGCGAAGAAGAAGTAAAAAAAGTGGCCGGAATGGCACGAATTGCTCTGACAGACGAAGAGGTGAAAAAATTCCAAAAGGATCTTTCGTCAGTTTTGGATTACGTTGCTGAACTGCAACAAGTCGACACTGAAGGTTTGGAGATCGTCTCGAGTGTGACTGGTTTGGAAAATGTGGAGCGTTTAGATGAGCCACGTTTGATTGACTATCAGGAAGAGATTATGGCCAACGCACCAGACCGCAAAGATCGTTACTATAAAGTGAAATCAATTTTGTAATTTGAATTTGTAAGATGAACTGGGAAGAATTAGAACTGCACGAGTTGCGCGAAAGATTAGATAAAAAAGAAATTTCGTCGGTTGAGCTGACGAAGTATTTTTTGGGGCGCATTAAAGAGATGTCGCCTGTAGGTGACCGCGACAAGTTGAATGCATTTATTACTATTGATGAAGAAGATGCTTTGCGCCAGGCACAAGAAGCAGATGAGTTTATGGCTAGCCCTGGAGAGAATTTTCCATTGTGCGGCATTCCGTTTGCAGCAAAGGATTTGTTTTTGACTAAAGGTATTCGTACAACAGCTGGATCAAAAATTTTGGATAATTATATTCCCCCATACGATGCAACTGTAATTGCTAAGCTGAAAGATCAAAAAGCAGTGATGATTGGAAAGGCGAACATGGACCAGTTTGCGCACGGCTCGAGCGGCGAGACGAGTTTTTATGGTGCAGCAAGAAATCCGTGGGACATTTCGAGAATGCCAGGCGGTTCGAGTAGTGGAAGTGCGGTAGCTGTTGCGGCTGGATTAAGTCCGTGGGCTTTGGCAACAGAAACTGGCGGCAGTATTCGTCAGCCAGCTTCACTAACAGGTGTGTCCGGATGGAAACCAACTTATGGTCGTGTTAGTCGTTATGGGGTGGCAGCGATGGCATCAAGCTTAGATTCAATGGGCGCGATGGCGCGCAGTGTAAAAGATTTAGCAATGATTGCCGAAGTAATTTCGGGACAGGATGCCAATGACTCTACTACCGGTCCTGTTGAAGTTCCAAATTATTCGGCGGATTTAAAAACAGATATTAAAGGCATGAAAATTGGTGTGCCGAAAGAATATTTTGTTGATGGTATGGAAGCGGGCGTGAGCGCGCGCGTTAAAGAAGCGATCGAAGTGTTGCGCGGGCTTGGTGCAGAAATTATTGAAGTAAGTTTGCCAAACACAAAATATGGCTCATTAGTTTACGCAATTGTTTGTCCAAGTGAAGTTAGCTCTAACTTGGCGCGTTACGATGGCATTCGTTATGGTCATTCTGCTGCGGAAGCAGGCAGCCTGCTCGAAACATACGAAAAATCTCGCGCTGAAGGTTTTGGTGATGAAGCTAAGCGACGTATTATGACTGGTACATATGTTTTGTCCGCTGGTTATTACGATGCTTATTACAAAAAAGCGCAGGCAGTTCGTCGTTTAATTTTGAATGAGTTTGAAGAAATTTTTAAACAAGTTGATGTGTTAGTTGCACCAAGCTCACCAAATGTTGCGTTACCTTTGGGTAAAGCCGCTGATGATCCATTGTTTGGCTACATTGCTGACCAGTTGAATATTCCGGGAAGCTTGGCTGGCACGCCAGGACTTTCTATTCCCTGTGGTTTTGCACCTGCGGGCGGAGAAGCTGGCGGCAAAGAATTACCAGTTGGCCTGCAAATTATCGGTCCGCAATGGGGCGAACAAAAAGTATTTAATGTCGGCGCTGCTTTCCAAGCCGTGACTGATTGGCACAAGAAAGTGCCAGGAGCTTAGTATGTTGGATATGGAAAAGTACGAACCAGGTTCATGGAGAAATGAAGAACCTTATTCGAATCCCGACAATAAATCTTTAAGTGATCTTAGAACAGAACTTGATCAGGGTTTAAAAAATCTAGAAGATAATTTCCCCGGTTTAGATATATACAAAGATAATATGGATGAAAAAATCTCTGATTGGTCAGAAGACCAACAGCAAACCTTTAAAGACATAAGTTATGAAATTATGAATAAAATTCATATTATCTTTTCTTCCAATCTAACTGATAATGAAAATGAGAATGAATATTATTCCACACTAAAAGAATTGGATGATAAATTAAATGAGTGGATAACTAGAATATCAATTTTGAAATAATGAAACTCAACGGATATAAACCAGTAATCGGATTAGAAATCCACGTGCAGCTTGCTACCAAAAGCAAGATGTTTGGTCGTGCGCCAAATAATCCTGATGAAAAAATTCCAAATACAAATATTGATGAAGTGGCAACTGGAGAGCCAGGAACTTTGCCAGTGATCAACAAAGAAGCTGTGCGCTTGGGTGTCATGGTTGGTATGGCTTTGAACTGTGAAATTCCAGAGTTTTCTAAGTTCGACCGTAAGCATTATTTTTATCCTGACTTACCGAAGGGTTATCAGATTTCTCAGCTGGATCATCCAGTTGCGCAAAATGGTTGGGTGGAAATTTCTGTTCCTGCAGATGCGAATCGCGAAACAAACCCTGAAGCTTACACAAAACGCATTCGTATTACTCGCGCGCACTTGGAAGAAGACGCTGGCAAGAATACTCACCCAGAAGGTTTGCCGTATTCTTTGGTAGATTATAATCGCGCAGGTTCGCCGCTGCTTGAAATTGTTACAGAACCTGATGTAGAAACAGCAGAAGAAGCACGTATCTTTTTGCAGGAATTACAGAGAATTGTTCGCTATGTTGGTGCAAGCAGTGCAGACATGGAAAAGGGAACCATGCGCTGCGAGCCAAATATTTCTGTGCGTAAGCCAGGGGAAGAAACATTACCGAAGTATAAAGTTGAAGTGAAGAACATCAACAGTTTTAAATTTGCTGAAGCAGCGATTAATTACGAAATTCCGCGTCACATTGAAATGCTCGAAGAGGGAAATATGCCAAAGCAGGTGACAATGGGTTGGAATGAAAAGTTGAACCAGACAGTGGAGCAGCGCGAAAAAGGCGAGGCCAATGATTATCGTTACATGCCTGAACCGGACTTACCAGAATTGCACTTCACTGAAGAGTTTAAGCAAGAACTTAGCGCGCAACTTCCAGAAATGCCGGCGCAAAAGCGTATTCGTTTTGCAGAAGAATTTGGTTTAGCGCCAGCAACAATCGATGATCTTATAAACTGGAAAGAATTAAATGAATATTTTGAGGAAGTTGTCAGCGAACTGGACGCGTGGCTATTAACCGAAGGAAAATCAGAAGACAAAGAACTTCGACAAAAATTAGTTAAACTTGCAGCGAACTGGTGTTTGCAGGATTTCTCTGCCGCACTTAACGCACAACTTGCAAATCCGTTAGAATCGAAAGTTGCGGCAGAAAATTTTGCTGAACTAATTAAGTTAATAGACAACGGCGAAATTTCCGGTAGCGCAGCAAAAACAGTTTTCAAAACAATGTACGAGCACGGCGGCGAGCCAAAACAAATTGTTGCCGACCTTGGTTTGGCGCAAGTTAGCGATACGGGCGAAATTAAATCAGCAATCAACGAAGTAATTGTCAACAACGAAAAAGCTGTTGCAGATTACAAAAATGGTGAGCAGAAATCTTTTGGCTTTTTAGTGGGTCAAGTTATGGCGCACATGAAGGGCAAAGCCAACCCACAAGTTGTTAACGAGTTACTAAAAAAGAAATTAGAATAATATTTCAGACGAAACAAATCTAAAATTAATAAAAAAAGAAAATGAAAAAACTTTTCTTAGCTGGCGGCTTACTAGCCTTGCTAGCAGCAGGTTGTAATGTGCAACCGGCAAATATCATTCCGGCTCCGGCTCCCGCAACTTCATCCAGTTCGGTTAATGCGAATAGTTCGGTTACGACTCAAAGCACTGAGAATTCGAACAAACCGAGCACGTTAATTAACAGCGGCAAAATTAGAATCTATACTTCGTATAAACTGGGAGTATCATTTAAGCTTGGCGAACCAGATGTAAGTGTAAAAGAAGTTGATAACAAAATTTATGTTTATTTTTCTACTATGAAACCTGAAGAAGGTCAGAGGGTAGAAATATGGTCTAAGCCTGCTGGACAAAGTTTAGTTCAAGCAGTTACAACTAACTTTTTAGCCAGCTCTCCCGCAAAGTGTGTTGCAGTGATGGAAGATCACTCCGCTCGGAATATGGGTAGCTACCAAACAGCATCAATTACTACAAAAGAATTACTCAGTAAAGGTGATAGTTATGGCGTGGAAGAAATGTTTGATTCTATCCAAGGTTGCCCACCAAATTACAGCGTGACGAATGGGTCGCGTTACTTTGCGATGGATCCTGCGCACCCAACCAAGTTTATGTTCTTCAGCATTGGTCAGTATCCAATCGCAGGGGATAAAGCAGATAATACCTGGCAAGATACTTTCACAATTCAGTAAATTAAGATGTTCGCCATTTAATTTCGCCATTGCGCTTCCACCAAGTCATTTGGCGTTTGGAATATTGGCGAATGGCCCGAAAGAGTTGGTCTTCCAACTCTTCTTTGGTGATTTTGTTTTGTAGATAGAGGGTGCAAAATTTGTATTCCAGCCCGAATGACTCAAGTCGCTTCCATGAGAGGCCATGTTTACGAAGTTTTTTTACTTCAGTTAGCATGCCGGCTTTAAGCCGGGCGCTAAGGCGTTTTTTAATTTTTCCATCTAGAATTTCTTGCCCTGGATTAATCCCAATCCAATCAACCTTAAATTTAGCCTTATTCTTGGCTGAATTCAGCTTTGGCACAGGTTTCCCCGTCGACATCACAATCTCCAAAGCCCGCAGCAAACGCCGCGGATTTTGGGCATCTATATTTTTTGCCCGAATCGGATCAATTTTTTGTAATAATTTATGAAGTTCAGGTGTAGTAAGTTTTGAGAGCTGTGCCCGGAGTTTTCGATCCGGTTTTACTTCGGGCAGAGCTTGATTAAACACAACTGCATCAACCCAGTGAGCTGTACCTCCACAGATGATTGGAGTTTTTCCGCGCGCGATAATATCAACAACGCGTTTTTTGGCCTCGCGCTGAAAACGCGCTACGCTATATTGTCGCAATGGCGAAGCCTCATCGATTAAATAGTGGGGGATATTTTTATACACAAAAACTTTACGGCCGGCCACAGTCTTCCATTTCCCGGGAACTTTCCCTGAACCAATGTCCAAACCTTTGTAAATCTGCCGGCTATCAGCTGAAATGATCTCGCCATCAACCTTCTTTGCAAGCTTAACAGCTAGTTCGCTTTTACCAGAAGCGGTTGGACCCACGATTACTATCAGTTTCTTTTCATCTTTATTTGGCATATGTTAATATTATAAAGTAATCATTAAATCTAAACCATGAATACAAAATATCTATTTACGGCAATTGCAGTGGTAGTAGTGCTTGTAGTTGCGTTGTTCATTTACAACCAACACAACAAGCAAACACAGCCGGCGACAGAGTCCAACACAAATACTGTTGATTTGAACACGAATACTTCTGAGAATACAAATGAAAGCAATACTAACACTACCAATGACAACGGTAATGGTAATGCGAATGCAAATGTTAACACCAATACCACCAACACCAACTCTAACTCTAATACTTCGGGAAAGCCTTCAGTTTTTGAAGTTACATACAACGGCACCTCATTTAGCCCTTCGACAATTAACGCAAAAGTTGGAGATGTGGTGATTTTTAAAAACTCAAGTGATTCCAGTTTTTGGCCTGCATCTGATCCTCATCCTACCCACACTAATTATCCTGAATTTGATGCTAAGCGTCCCATTCCTTCTGGTCAGACTTACGAATTCAAATTTACTAAAGCCGGAAGTTGGGGATACCACAATCACCTGAATCCATCAGCTCGCGGTACAATTATTGTAAAATAATATTCTAACTGGCCCTCTAGCAGGGTCGGTTTTTATTTCTGGCAAAAAATGGTATAATAAATTGAAAGTTTATTAGTTTTATGGATCTAACCGCTGATATCTTAGAGGGATTTTTGAGCAATGGCAATTTGCCTCATGCTTTTTTATTTCTCGGAACTGATGACACTGCAATAGTCGAAAACTTTGCACAAAAAATTACAGGAAAGAAGTTTCCTAACATCGATACGGTAGATTTTGATGCCGCCGATGGCAGTGGTGTTGAAGGGATTCGTCAGATATTGCAGTTAGCAGCGCTCCTCCCAGTGGCAAGCAATTACAAAATTGTGGTCATGAAAAATATGGACGAAGCCAATCCAGCCATGCAAAATGCATTGCTGAAAAATTTGGAAGAACCACCAACTCATACCATTTTTCTACTACAAAGCGCCCGACCATTGCTTCCTACTGTAATGTCACGCTGTCAGGTATTGCAACTCGGCAAATCTTCAATCGAAGATTCGCCAGAATTGGCTGAAGCAGTTCAGATATTAGAGCAGAATCGTAATGCGGGTCTGGCGGAAAAACTTTCGTTGGTAAATAAGCTTGCCGATTTAAAAGATGAGCAACTTCCGCAATTAATAGAATACTGGTTGCAAAAGCAAACTGCTGAGCTTCGGACAAAGCCAGAAAATTACAAAGCGGTTCGTACCACAATGGAAACTTTACAGGCATTACGAGGAAACTTTAATAAAAAAATGGTGTTACAAAATTTTGTAATGTCAGGTCTGTAAATTTTTAAACAAAAAATCAAAAGCAAAATGAAAAAATATTTGTTACTCGCTGTATGCGCGCTATCTCTTACAGCGGCATCGTGTGATTTATTTCCATCCAAAACCGCGGGAGTTTTAAAAACTTCCAACGGCGGAATTGATTGGCAGGCAACAAACACTTTAAAAGACAATAAAGGTGATATCGCCGGATTAAGTATTTCCAAACTCGCTTTCGATCCGCAAGCCACTGATATTATTTATGCCAGCAGCAACAATTCGGGAATTTATAAATCTAATGATGGCGGCTCAACCTGGGAACAAATCCTTGGCCAAATTCCTATTCTAGATTTTGTTGTTCATCCGACCGATAGCCAAACAATTTATGCAGCCGGACAATTCGACAATCGCGGCCGCGCTTTAATCACTAAAGATGGAGGAAAATCTTGGAATGCAATTTATACAGCAGCAAACTCAAGTACTTCTGTTCGTAGCATCGCGGTGAATCCCAACAGTCCGCAACAGGTGGCTATTGGAATGTCGCAAGGAGAATTAATCCTTAGTAATGACGGTGGCGCTACTTGGCGATTGGCACAAAGTTACAATGACCGCATTAATAAGATTTTATGGTTAAATGATGCAATGTATGTGCTCGTAAAAGGAACCGGAATCTTTAAATCAGTGGATAGCGGTAGCACTTTTCAGTTGATCACGGCCAGTTTGCAATCATCGGGCAATACCCTTAATCTGTCTATATTCGGCAATTCGATTTCGCAGTTTAACCAGATGGCAGCGAGCTTACTTAATCCGAGCACTATATATGTTACTACCAACTTGGGGTTGTACCGGACAACGAATGGTGGCGGCTCGTGGAGCTTCGTGAGTATGCCGTTGCACAAGGAGTCAGCACCGCCGGTTGCTCTGGCAATTGCGCCTTCAAGTGACAATGTTTTATACGTTAGTTCCGGAACAAATGTATTCAAAACAACCGATGGTGGTAATTCCTGGTCATCAGTAGATACAAAAGTTACCGGGTCAGTGAACGCTTTGTTGATTGATCCAAATTTACCGCAAGTTGCTTTCGCCGGAGTTTATTAATTAAAAGTAAAGATATGATTGAACCGATTATTTCACAACACAAAGAAAATTTTGATAAAGTGATGGATCATTTTCAGCATGAACTTTCCAGTGTACGCACTGGTCGTGCTAATCCAGCATTGTTGGCAACAGTGCAGGTAGAAAGCTATGGCGCCAAGGTGCCGTTGCAACAAGTTGCAAACATCACTGTGTCCGATGCAAAAACTTTAACAATTTCGCCGTGGGACAAGGGCCAGATTCAGGAAATTGAAAAAGGCATTATGGCAGCGAACTTAGGATTTACTCCAAGCAACGATGGGAATGTTGTGCGCATTAATCTGCCCCCAATGACTGAAGATCGCCGCAAAGAAATGGTAAAGTTGGTTGGACAAGTAGCAGAACAAGCGCGTATTGGAATTCGTCAGGTTCGCGAGGAAATTTTGAAAGCAGTGAAGCGCGAAGAAGCCGATGGTAATGCCACTAAAGATGATGTTGCAGGGGCACAAAAGAAACTTCAAGATACAATCGACAACTACAACAAACAAATTAAAGAAGTAGCTGAAGACAAAGAAAAAGAATTAATGACTGTGTAAAATTTACAATATATAACACCTCAACAAGCTTCGCTACATTTTGTACTTTGTACAAAATTGGTCAAACGAGCTTCGTTAGTTATATGTTATAAATTTTCCTAAATCAGAATGATACTAACCATAATAATTTTTTTAATAGTTTTGTCTGTGCTCGTGTTTGTGCACGAGCTCGGTCATTTTATAGTGGCAAAACGCAGCGGCATGAAAGTGCATGAGTTTGGATTTGGATTTCCACCGCGTGCGTTTGGAATTCAAAAAGTAAATGGTAAGTGGAAGTTTGTCGCTGGCAACAAAGAAACTAAAACTGATGACACAGTTTATTCTGTAAACTGGATTCCACTTGGTGGTTTTGTAAAAATCATGGGTGAAGATAATGACTCTGGTGCCGATCCACGAAGCTTCATCAACAAACCTTTTTACCAGCGGCTGGCAACTTTGTTGGCCGGTGTGATAATGAACTTTATTTTAGCTGGGGTGCTGTTGGGAATTGGTTATATGGCTGGCCTGCCAATTGCTGTGCAAAGCTTAGATGACTTGCCCAAGAATGCAACCTTTGCAGACAAACATGTGGCGATAATTTATGTTGCAGAAAATTCGCCAGCTACGAAAGCTGGTTTGGCGGCAGATGACATCATTGAAAAAGTTAATGGTCAAATTTTTGATAATATCCAAAGCTTGCAGGGTTTTATTAAAGAGCACAAGGGTCAAAAAATTGTTTTTGATATCCAGCGGGTTAATGAGCACAAAACAATTTCTGTTGATTCAGACCCGAACCCAGCTGAGGGCAAAGGTGCTGTTGGTATTGGGATGGCTTTATATGGGAAGCTTAAATTTCCATTTTTCTACGCAATCGGCCAGGGTTTCAGAACGGCTTATGAGCAGCTGGTCAATATCGCAACAGGGCTGTATCATTTATTTGCGACTGGTGCTGGCCTAAAGAGTTTGGGTGGACCAGTAAAGATCGCGCAATTAACTGGCCAGGTGGCTAGCTTAGGGATTATTCCGTTGATCCAATTCGCAGCATTTTTGTCTCTTAACTTGGCTTTGTTGAATGTCTTGCCGTTTCCAGCGCTCGATGGCGGCCGCGTGCTATTCTTAATAATAGAGAAGATTCGCCGTAAGCCGAACAACGCCAAAGTTGAGCAGTACGCCAACGCCATTGGATTCATGGCTCTGTTGCTACTAATGCTGGTCATCACCGTGCGCGACGTCTCGCAACTCGAAACAGTTAAAAATTTATTTAGTTAATGAAGTATAAAAGTTTTGCATCTGGATATCTTGTAAAAGATGGCAAGGTGTTACTGGTACATCATAATAAATTTGATAAATGGACTCCGCCCGGTGGGCACATGGAAGATGGCGAAACACCTGCAGAAACAGCCATTCGAGAAATTAAAGAAGAACTTGGTTTGGATATGGAAATTATTTCTGCCATGCCGCAATTCTTCGCTGGTGACGATAACGCAACACCTATTCCAATGCCGTTTTACATGGACCTGGAAGTCGAAGGTTTTGATGTTCCGCACATTGGTCACTTCTTTTATGTAAAAGAGGTTGGTGAGCCAGGTGAGATTAAACATCAAGAAGATGAGTTGCACGGCGCTGGTTGGTTTACCAAGGACGAATTAAAAGATTTAAAAACATTCGATCAAGTGCGCGCAGTTGCGGCTTATGCAATAGATAATTATCCGAAAGATTAAAGTAAGAAAAAAGTTATGTCAGATTTTAAGAAAAAAGGGTTAACTCCCAAATCAGAAAATATTTCCGGTTGGTATAACGACATTGTTGTGTTGGCCGACTTGGCTGACTATTCCGATGTAAAAGGAAGTATGATCATTAAACAACATGGTTATGCGATTTGGGAAAAAGTTCAGGCATATTTGGACGCCAAGTTTAAAGAAGGTGGTGTTGAGAATGTTTATTTCCCACTGTTTATTCCGATGTCACTTTTGGAAAAAGAGAAAGATCACTTAGAAGGTTTTTCACCAGAGTTGGCTGTAGTTACTCATGCTGGTGGGGAAGAGTTGAGCGAGCCTTATGCAGTGCGACCGACATCTGAAACAATCATGTATGACACTTTTGCTAAGTGGATTAAGAGCTATCGCGATTTGCCTTTGCTTGTAAACCAGTGGTGTAATGTGGTGCGTTGGGAAAAACGCACGCGTCCTTTTTTGCGCACATCAGAATTTTTATGGCAAGAAGGTCATACTGTGCACCAAACAAATGAACAGGCACAAGAAATGACTTTGAAGGCTTTGGGATGGTATCGCAGTTTTTTTGAAGATGTCTTTGCCATTTCTGCATACGTTGGCGTAAAGAGCGAAAGCGAAAAGTTTGCTGGTGCAGACAAAACTTACACAATTGAACTTGTTATGCCAGATGGAAAAGCTTTGCAATCGGCAACATCACACAACTTAGGACAAAATTTTTCCAAAGTATTTAATATTGAATTTTTGGATGATAAGAACGAAAAGCAAAACCCATGGCAAACTTCATGGGGTCTTTCAACGCGTTCGATTGGGGGTTTGATTTTAGCCCACGGCGATGACGCAGGTTTAGTATTGCCGCCTAATGCAGCGCCAATTCAGGTAGCTGTAATTGTTATGGAAGATAAAGACGAAGCTAAGCAAGCAAAGATTAATGAGTTTGCCGAAGATGTGGTTGCTAAATTAAAGTCTGCTGCTATTCGCGCAAAGTTAGATAATGCGTTCAATGAATCTTTTGGTAGCCGCATTAACAAGTGGGAGTTAAAAGGAATTCCATTGCGTTTTGAAGTTGGTGGCAAAGAAGTAGAAGGTGGGCAAGTGAAGTGGGTGCGTCGTGATGTTGCAGAAAAAGGTTTTCTGGCTGTTGGTGAAATCGAAGCAGAAATTCCTAAGGTGATGACTTATATTCAAAGCGAAATGTTGAAGAAGTCAAAGAAGGTGAAGGAAGATCTTACAAAAGAGGCGAGTGACTTTGATGCATACAAAAATATTTTAGAAAATGATCGTGCTCTTGCTCGCGTGTTCTGGTGCGAAGAAGCTGAATGCGAAGCGCAGATTAAAGAGGCAACAAAGTCTGTGTCACGCTGCCTTGAACTAGAAAACGAAAACATGAACGAGTCCGCAAAATGCTTCCATTGCGGTAAACCAGCCAAACGCAAGTGGCTGTTCGGACAGGCTTATTAAATACAAGTTCATTATCAATAACTACTTAGTTTACAACCCGCAGAAATCCAGCTAATATACATAGAGACGGCTGGATTTTTTGTACAGATTTTGCCGAAACCGGGCATTCCTTAGACACAAATATCAATGTTAGACCCTTTATTTAAGCGATTTTCTCAAGACCTAGGCATCGACTTAGGCACAGCTAATACCCTCGTCTATGTAAAAGGCAAGGGTATTGTTATCAATGAGCCGAGCGTGGTAGCTGTGAACCAGCGCACCAAGCAGATTTTGGCGATTGGCAGTGACGCGCAAAGAATGGTAGGTCGCACCCCAACGCATATTGTTGCTACACGCCCTCTCGTTGACGGCGTGATTTCTGATTTCGAAATTACTGAAGCTATGCTTCGTTACTTTATTGATAAAGTTCACAACCAAACTTATTCTTTTTTGCGTCGCCCTCGCGTTGTGATTGGAATTCCTAGCGGCGTAACAGAAGTAGAAAAACGCGCGGTGCAGGATGCGGCTATTAACGCCGGAGCGCGCGAAGCTTATTTAATAGAAGAACCAATGGCGGCAAGTATTGGCGCGCGACTTCCAGTGCAAGAAGCACAAGGTTCGATGATCGTAGACATCGGTGGTGGTACAACCGAAATCGCAGTGCTGTCACTTGGCGGTGTTGTAATTGCGCGTAGTGTTCGCACTGCAGGCGATGCAATGAACGAACAAATTGTGCAATACGCTCGCGATCATTTTGGGATGTTAATTGGTTTGCGCAGTGCAGAAGAAATGAAAATGAAAGTTGGCAGCTGCTATCATTTAGCAGAACCTCTGGCTGCGCAATTGCGCGGTCGCGATCTTGTATCAGGACTTCCAAAAGAAATTACTGTTACCGACACGCACATTCGCGAAGCACTTGCACCTGCGATCAAAGTTATTATCAACAACATCAAAGCTGTTATAGAAGAAATTCCACCAGAAATTATTTCGGATATTATGCACCGCGGAATTATTTTAGCCGGTGGTGGCGCCATGCTGCGCGGCTTCGACCAGCTCGTGCGCGACGAAACTCAAATGCCAGTAACTATTGCCGACGATCCATTAACTTGCGTTGTGCGCGGGACTGGCATTGTAGTCGAAGATCTCGAAAGCCTGAAAGAAGTACTCCTTCCAACTGACTTCAGCAGAATTCCACGCTAGTAATTAAAACAAAATGCGTTTCATCTATTCAAAAGCATTCGTAATTTTTGCCAGTGTCTTAGTGGTAATTATAATTGGTTTAGTAATGCAATCCAAAGGTTGGTTGCAGCCGATTGAATATGGGTTACTACAAGCGCCTCGTCCGGTAGCCAGTGTGGTACGTACTGTAGCTAGTCCTATTCGTACGTTGTTTTCTACATTAGGGTCACTCCGCTCTGTAGTTCGCGAAAACACGCAATTACGTGGCCAAGTTGCGCAGCTTCAGCAGCAACAAGTTCAGTACGATAAAATCAAAAGCGACAATGATTTACTCAGGAACGAACTGAAGTTTAAAGGCCAATCAAAACTTGATCTTGAGCCGTGTACTGTACTATCTGTTGATCCGGAACAATTAAGCGATGCTATGATTTTATCTTGTGGTAAAGAACAGGGGATACAAGAAGGTCAGGCTGTAATTAGCCAAGGCTACTTAGTTGCGAAAATTACTTATGTCGGCAGTTATACAAGCACCGCCCTATTAATTTCCAATTCAAATTCTTCCATCGATGCACAGGTTTCCAAAAACAACACCGAAGGAGTAGTAAAAGGTTCGTTTGGATCTGGCATGCTTCTCGACTTAGTTTCGCAAAACGCTGACGTCCAACCGGGTGACCTTGTTGTTACAGCTGGGATCAATCCAAGAATTCCAAAAGATATTCTCATTGGTCAGATCGGTCAGATTATTTCTGGCCCTAATGACTTGTTTAAAAAGATGAGCGTGACCTCGCCGGTGCGCCAACGCGCCGTTGAGTTTGTGTTTGTCGCCAAACAGTAGCAGGTATTTTTATTTATGCGTTACATAATTTACATTATTTTGATTGGCGCGCTCATTGGGATTACCTTTGGATTGTTCAGCGTGTGGGGCTGGCGCGGCATGGTTCCGGATTTTGTTTTGTTGTTAGTCATTGCACTGTCGGTCGTGTTTGAAAATTATGATTATTTATTTGCCGCTGTGCTAGGCGGCATTTGGCTAGACATAGTTTATGGCCTACCAATCGGTAGTTTCTCAATTCCATTAACGGTTTGCGGTGCTCTCAGTGGATTTGTCCTGCGCCGATGGTTATTTGCCGAAGTGCGTTGGTATCATTTTTTGGGGGCAATTGCCGCCGCAACAGTTTTAGTAAAACTTTGGATTTGGGGATACACTAATATGCTGTTTATCTTCAATTGGCATTCGTTCGGAATCTCCTCAAAACAAATTTTTGGTAACTTAGTCTTTAGTATTTTGGCCAATGCAATTTTGGGATATCCAGTATATGTAATAGTCGAAATGTTTGCTCGTTCGCAACTTCGTTGGCAAAAGCATCGCTTAAAAATATAATTTTTTGTTGAATGAAACTGACTCCTAAAAATCCATTTGATATAGAAGGATCAGATGCGGCCAAGCAAGACCGCCGTTCTTTGGATTGGGAAGAAAGCGCGGCCGATACTCAAACTGATGTGGAAGGTTTTGCCGGTGTTGAAAGAACGCCGTTTTCATCACGCTGGCTGAGTATATTTATTTTGGCAGCGTGTGCGGCGTTAGTAGTACAGCTGTTTAATTTACAAATAAAGCAGGGGAAAGAATTGAAAAGTTTGGCCGAAGGCAACCGCCTTCGCATTCAAACAATTTTGGCGCCACGCGGTTATATCGAGGATCGCAACGGTGAACAACTAGCGCGCAATACCGCAAGTTTTAGCTTG
The DNA here is from genome assembly GCA_964473815.1 of uncultured Candidatus Saccharibacteria bacterium. Taxonomy (GTDB): domain Bacteria; phylum Patescibacteriota; class Doudnabacteria; order UBA920; family UBA920; genus UBA920. Next base: position 63,857 of record CAYYQK010000001.1, read on the forward strand.
GTTGTCACTCCTTTAGACGTGCCAAAAGATGGTCTTGACCAGATCATCGACCAGATTGGGCAGATGTTTAGTATTCCCCAAGAAGAAATCAAAGATAAACTTAAAAACCTTGATCGTAACTCTCTCCAGCAAATTGTAATTAAACGCGGCGTAACGCAACAAGAAAGCATTCTTTTCGAAACCAAAACCGATCAATTTGCAGGTTTTAGTATTAAAAGTATTCCAATTCGTGAATATTTGGATCCTGAAACTTTTTCGCACGTTCTTGGTTATACTGGAGTGATATCAGATAATGATCTTAGCGAGAAAGAAAAAGAAGGTTATGACATCAATGACTTTATAGGTAAGTCAGGGATTGAACTTTCATACGAAAAATATTTACGCGGCGTTAATGGCAACACGCAAATGGAAGTCGATGCTAGTGGTCGTCCAATAAAAGTGTTAGGTAATGTGGATCCGCAGCCGGGCAATATCGTTAAGTTAAGCATCGATGCGGGGTTGCAAAAAGAAATTTATAAAAACTTTACTTCGCACGGGCCAAATGTAAAAGGCGCAGTAGTTGCTATGAATCCTAAAACCGGGGAAATTCTCGCGTTAGTTTCCGTACCAGGCTACAATAATAATTTGTTTGCCAATGGAATCTCTGGTAACGATTACAAAAATCTCATTGATAACAAAAATTTGCCGTTATTTGACCGGGCAATCTCTGGTGCGTACCCGCCGGGTTCAACTATTAAATTAGTCGGTGCTGCGGCAGCGCTGCAAGAAGGCGTCATAACAGACAAAACAGTAATTAATGATACTGGAAATTTGGTCATTCCAAACCAATACAACCCGAGCATCAAATATAATTTTTACGGTTGGAAAAAATCCGGCTTAGGACCAATGACTGTTCGTAGCGCGATTGCCGAAAGCAGTGATATCTTTTTCTATGTTGCTGGTGGCGGTCATCCAAGCTCTAAAATCGATGGGCTTGGCGCAGAACGCTTAGCCAGTTATTACAGAAAGTTTGGAATGGGCGCAACGACTGGCATTGATTTGCAAGGCGAGAAGCCTGGGTTGGTTGCTGATCCCGAATGGAAGAAAAAATATTTTCAAGGCGACCCAATTTCTGGTAGTTGGTATTTAGGTGATACATACCATATTTCCATCGGACAAGGGGATATGCTGGCAACGCCTTTGCAGGTAGCGGTTTGGACTGCAACCATTGCCAATGGCGGTACTTTGAATCGACCACATTTGTTAGACCAAGTGCTGGATCAGCAAGGGCATGTAATTTTTACAGCCAAGCAAGAGAAATTTATTGATACAAAAGTTAGCCCTGGTAATATAAAAATTGTGCAGGAAGGAATGCGCGAAGACGTTGCGGGCGCGCATGGGACCGGTAAAGCGCTGGCGAGTTTGCCAATTAGCGCGGCTGGCAAAACTGGTACATCACAGTTCGATGGCAGTGATTTGTCACGCACTCACGCTTGGTTTACTTCTTACGCACCTTACGAAAATCCAGAAATTGTGGTCACTGTTTTGGTAGAAGCCGGTGGGGAAGGGCACGAAGCGGCTGTACCAATCGCTAAAGATGCGCTACAATGGTGGGCAGATAACCGACATGGAAAGTAATTTAAACAATAAAGTTATTGATGGCCGCGCGCTTGCACAAGCGCTAAACGAACAAACAGCTGCTGGATTAAAGCAGTTGTCTTTTATGCCGCTTCTTTGCGACATCGTTGTTGGTGAAGACGCGGCTTCTTTATCGTACGTTGGAATTAAGCAACGCACTGCTGAAAAATTTGGCTTTGCATTTCGTGCAGAATATTTGCCAGAGAGTTCTACTACGGAACAAGTCACTGCCAAAATTAATGAAATTCAAGGAGATCAAAATTTGTGTGGCTTAATTGTCCAGCTTCCTTTGCCGCCACATTTAGACAAACAAGCCATTTTGTCTGCAATAAGTTTTGAAGTTGATGTAGATTTACTTTCACCGAAGAGTTTAGAAAAATTTTATCATGATCAGTCTGTAGTTTTGCCGCCAACTGTCGGAGCTATAATGTATATTTTGGAGCAAATTGATCAACAAAATAATTTGAATTTAAAAGATCTTCAATTTGTTGTAGCTGGACAAGGGGAGTTAGTTGGCAAGCCAATTGCTCATGAATTGCAAAAACGAGGTTACAAGTTGCAGGCTATTTCTCGCGACACTTCGAATAACGAACAAGTTTTACTCTCAGCTGATATAATTATTTCCGGGATGGGTCAACCTGGTTTGATAACAGCGGATATGATCAAAGAGAATGTCGTTATAATAGATGCAGGAACATCAGAATCCGAAGGGTCAATTAAAGGCGATGTGGATTTTGACTCAGTTGCACCAAAGGCAAAATTAATTACACCAACACCAGGTGGAGTGGGGCCACTCACTGTTTCGAAACTTTTAGAAAACGTTTTAATAGTCGCGAAAAACAAAAAATAATGTGGGTGTGGCTGTAGCCCTTGACACGACTGACAGAAATCTGTAAACTAAGGCAAATACTATTTTTTAACACCAATTTTATAATAGATGTCCAAGAAATACTTGTTAACCCAAGAAGGGTTACTGAAACTAAATGAAGAATTAAAGCATTTGATCAATGACAAACGCAAGGAAGTCATTGAGCGTATTCGTGAAGCCGCAGCTCATGGAGATTTAAGTGAGAATGCTGACTACGCACAAGCTCGTGAAGAACAGAGTTTTATTGAAGGCCGCATCATGGAAATTGAAGACATGATCAAGAATGCCGAAATCATCACTCATTCTACACAGCACAACACTGTGACCATTGGTTCAAGTGTGAAGGTAAAAGTTGATGGCGCAGAAGAACGTTCTTACTCAATCGTTGGTAGCAACGAAGCCAATCCTAGTGAAGGAAAAATTTCCAACGAGTCCACAGTAGGGAAGTCATTGCTCGGTAAAAAGATGGGTGATAAAGTTGTTGTCGAAACTCCAGCAGGGGAAAAAGAATACGAGATCACTGGGATTAACTAGTTTGTATTTAAATAAAAAACAGAGCGGACCACAGGCGTCCGCTCTTTTAGTTACTCTGCTTTAACTTTGGCTTTATCATCAACTTCGCTTTCTTCTTCCTCGAATGCATCCCAGTTGTTTTCGCTTTCATCTGAAACATACGGCAGACCATTCATCGCAAATTCTTGAACGGTTTTTGGGTCGTAGTTTTTAACGCTGAACATGCGGCGTCCATCCTTAACCTGATCTCTATACCAAGTTATCAATGAAAAAGCAATATTGGAAAAATCCTTGAAAGTACTGACTTTTAAATCAAGCATAACCTGATCTAGCTCATCAAATCTTTCAGGATGGAAATACAAAGTCCTACTAACTTCTTTTTTACTTTGTCCCATAATAACTCCTTTTTGTTAAAGGAATTAGACCACATTTTGTAGTATCGGTCAATGGTATAATGATTGAATTTTTGGTATAATTTAGACACTAATTTTTAGAAAAACATGAACGAAAGACTGGAAGATATTATCAATCACCGCAAAGCTAAGCTGGAAAACTTCAAGGCGGCCGGAATTGACCCGTATCCGTCGACCACGGAACGAACTCACACCAATAAAGAAGTTTTAGAAAAATTTGATGACTTGGCTAAGTCCGACGAAACCGTGACCTTGGTGGGTCGTATTCGCAGTATGCGCGGCATGGGTAAGCTGTTGTTTTTGCATATCGACGACGGTTTAGGTCGCATTCAGGTTTTGTTAAAATCCGACAATATTGGTGACGACAAATTCGCTTTCTTTGTCGACAACTACGACCTTGGTGATTTTGTACAAGCCACTGGCACATTGTTTGTAACCAAAACTGGTGAACAAACTTTGCAAGCAACACATTACAAAATGTTGGCTAAATCTTTACGACCACTGCCGAGTGAACACTACGGACTCGAAGATACTGAAATCAAATTGCGCAAACGCTACCTCGACATTTTAATGGACAGCGATACCAAAGAATTATTTGTAAAGAAAGCAAAGTTTTGGGAAAGCATGCGCCGCTTCTTAATCGACAATGGTTTTTTGGAAGTACAAATGCCCATTTTGGAAGGAACGCCTGGCGGTGCGGAAGCTGAACCGTTTACTACGCATCACAATGCTTTGGATCGAGATTTCTTTTTACGCATTTCTCTTGAACTTCCTTTGAAAAAAATGTTAGTAGCAGGTTATGAAAAAGTTTTTGAAATTGGCCGCATTTTCCGTAACGAAGGAATTTCTACAACTCACCTGCAAGATTACACCCAAATGGAATTTTACTGGGCTTACGGCGACTTCGAAGGCATGATGAAATTTGTACAAAAAATGTATCAGCAAATTTTGCAAGATACATTTGGGACTTTGCAGGTAACTTCTGGCGGAATAACCTGCGACTGGTCCGGTGACTGGAAAAAAGTAGATTACATCGCTTTGTTCAAAGAACATACTGGCTTGGACTTAGAAACTTGCAGTGATGATGAATTAAAAGATTATGCCCGCGTACAAAAAATTAGTTTTGAAGATTTCGCACAGCGCGGCCGCGTCATTGATTTGATTTTCAAAAAAGTTCGTACGAACATTAAAGTTGACCGACCGGTATTTTTGGTGAATCAGCCAATTGAACTTGAACCACTTGCAAAACGTGATCCGAAAAACCCAAAAGTTGTGCAGCGCATGCAAATTGTGGCTTACGGTACAGAGCTTGGAAAAGGTTTTGGCGAGCTGAATGACCCAATCGACCAACGCGGACGGTTCGAGGACCAAATGGCTTTGCGCGAAGCCGGGGATAATGAAGCGCAAATGCTCGATGAAGACTATGTTGAAGCAATGGAATATGGAATGCCACCAGCAGCAGGCTTTGGAATTAGTGAACGCAACTTTTCGGTTTGGGCTGATCGCGCTATTCGTGAAACTGTTATTTTCCCACCAATGAAAGAAGAAGGCAAAGCCCCGGCAAAGGCTAAGGAAACTAAAATTGCTGTGGCTGTGCTGAACAAGGGAATTGGTTTGTTGCCGTGGCAGGAACTAAATACCATTGCACACTTGAATGCCTCGTTTGCATCACGTGCTGGGAAAGGATTGTTGTATCAGAATGAAATTCAAACTAAAGATGGTGAAGCAATTGCACTGAACATTCAGCATGCAATCATGATCAAAACTGCAGCTGACAATAAAACAATTCAGCAATTGTTGCATGCTGCTAAACAGCAAGGTTTAGAAATTTCTGCTTTCACTCGTGAGATGATTGAAACCACTGATGACAAAAAAGTTATTTCTGAAACCAAAGCAAAGAATTTGGACGATGTAGAATTTTTAGGACTATTAATTTTTGGAAAGAAATCCGCAGTTGAAGAATTGACTAGTAAGCTTGAGCTGTACAGTTAATATGGAAAAAATTATCCTACCAGTAGTTATAGGAGTGGTAAAAGATGACGAGGGGAGAATTTTATTTGGAAAAAGAAATCAACCTCAATATCCCCAAAGTCATGGTAAGTGGAATTTGTTAGGTGGTAGAATCGAATTTGGAGAAACTCCCGAAGAGGCAATTGTGAGGGAAATGAAAGAAGAATCTGGTTTGGATGTTGAAGTTATTAAGTTAGTCCCACAAATTTTTACTCGGTATCACAATAATTCTGACGGTAAATTTATCCAAATACTCCCTTGTAGTTACTATTGTAAAATAGTTGGCGGTGAATTACATGACCCGCCTCAGGATCCAGGAGTAAGTGAGTTAAAATTTGTTGATCATACAACAATGAATCCAGATGAACTTATTGATCCGACTGAATTATCAATTATAGAATTAGCACTATCGTAATATGTTAGACATCAAATTTATTCGAGACAATGTTGACGTTGTAAAAAAAGCGATTCAGGATAAGCGTGTGGACTTAGATCTAGACGCGCTTTTGGATTTGGATTCACAGCGCCTCGATCTACTAAAAGAAAACGAAACTTTCTTAGCTACAAAAAATTCTTTTTCCAAAGAACTTCCTAATTTAGATGCCGAAGCCAAAGAGGCCAAGCTTTTAGAAATGAAAGAAATGGATACTCGTCACGCGGAGATTAAGGAAAAACTCCGTGCAGTAGAATCAGACTTTAACAATTTGATGTTGCTTACTCCGAACATTCCATCACCCGAAAGTCCAATCGGCAAAGACGACAGCGAAAATGTACCATGGGCATATTGGTCTCCAGAGCTCGGTCCGGTTGATCCGAATGACAAAGAAAAGGTTGAGCAGGTGCCAACGAAATTCAACTTCGAAATAAAAGACCATCAGGTTCTAGGCAAAGAACTGGATTTAATAGATACAGAACGCGGTACAGAAGTTTCTGGTTTCCGCGGCTACTATTTGAAGAACGAATTAGTTTTGATGCATCAGGGTTTAATGTTTTATGCATTAGAAAAACTTCGCAGCAAAGGGTTTACGATTATGCAAACTCCAACCTTGGTGCGTGGCTTTGCTTTAGAAGGTGCTGGAATGTTTCCAACTGGCAAAGCCGAAGTGTATCAGGTGGCAAATGCAGCAGGTTTAGAAGATGAATCCAAAGAAAAACAATTTTTGGCAGGCACATCTGAGCCAAGCTTGATTGGTTATTACGCTGACCAAATTTTGGATGAATCACAATTGCCTATTCAAGTTTCTGGAATTTCCGCATGTTACCGAAGCGAAGTCGGTAGTTATGGCAAAGATACCAAGGGTTTGTATCGCGTCAAAGAATTTTTGAAAGTTGAACAAGTCATTATTTGTAAAGCTGACAATGTTGAAGGCGATGAGTGGCTCGAGAAGCTTCGCGCAATTTCAGAAGAAATTTTGCAAGATTTGAAATTGCCATACCGTGTATTGAATATTTGTACCGGGGACATGGGTGCTGGTAAATATAAAATGTATGATATCGAAACATGGATGCCGGCTCGCAATGGGTATGGCGAAACGCACAGTGATTCTAATTTAACTGACTGGCAAGCCCGCCGTTTGAACATTCGTTATAAAGGGAAAGATGGCAAAACCAAATTTGCATACACTTTGAACAATACAGCCGTTGCTAGCCCTCGCATTCTAATCGCGCTATTAGAGAACTACCAACAAGCCGATGGCAGTGTAAAAGTACCAGAAGTTTTGCAAAAGTACGTTGGTACTGACGTAATCAAGAAAAAATAAACTTGAAATTTACCAGAGATAATTTTCAGAGAAAAAGAGGTGGGTATTCCAGGCTGCTGCAATTGAATTGCGAAAAATGTGGAGCAGTGATTTGTTATTATCAGAAAGACGGACCAGGAATAATAAAAAGAATTTATAAAGACCGCATGATAGATTTTGTGGGCAATAAATCTTCAAAAACTCTATCGTGTGCCCAATGCAAAGAAACTCTGGGAATATTAGGAATTTATAAAAAAGAAAATAGACCGGCTTACCGAGTTTTTGCAGGGGCTATTTCAAAGAAAATTGTTCCAATTACCACACTATAATGTCTAACAAAGATACAGTTCAAAATTTGCTTGCGTTTTTCACGCGCAAAATAATTGCTAAATACCAACCGTTTGTGGTTGGTATTACTGGCAGTGTTGGTAAAACTTCGACGCGGCATGCAATTGCCTGCGCTTTAAAATATAAATTTAAACTCCGCGAGGCTCAGCGCAACTACAATAACGAAAAGGGAATTCCCTTAGCTGTTTTTGGCGCTGATGAAATTAATAATAAAGTTGATGGTCTAAAAGCGATCATCAAGGGTTTTTTTGTATGGATGTTGCCACAAAACTATCCAAAAATGTTGATATTAGAATATGGTATCGATCGCCCTGGCGACATGGACTATTATTTATCTTTGGTAAAACCTAACCTTGCAGTATTCACAACAGTGGGGATGTCGCACCGAAAATTTTTTAATTCAGAGCAAGAAATTGCAAAAGAAAAAGTAAAGATCGCTTCTCAACTTAATGGCAACGAATTTTTTGTTTACAATGCCGACGACCCAAACGTGTCATTAGAATCTCAAAATGTACATGCCCAAAAAATTTCTTTTGGGAAGCAATCTCTCGGACACGATGCCAATGTTGAACTACTGGAAGTGAAAGAAGATCTGGCACTCCATGCTTCAACAACTATGCGGATCAAAACACCGAGCCGTGAAATAACAGTTACTATTCCGGTTTTGGGTACTGCTCATGTGCAGGCTGTATTGGCAGCAGTTGCTGTGGCTGATGCTCTCGAAGTCGATACCGACCTGGTTCTTCAGGGATTAGCCGATTATCGCCCGGTTCCAGGTCGTTTAAACGTTCTCGCAGGCATTAAGAGAAGTATTTTAATTGATGATTCTTACAACGCCGCGCCAGTTTCTGCAACCGAAGCCATTAAGCTTTTAGATCGATTCCCAAGAGCCAAAAAAATCGCTGTACTTGGAGATATGCTTGAACTGGGCGACGAAAGTGATTCCGCACACGCGCAAATTGGGAAACTTGCTGCGAGTTTAAATTTACAAAAGTTAGTTACAATAGGCGAGTTAGGAAAAAAGATTGCCATCGCTGCACAGGAAGCGGGTATGTCACAAGATAAAATTATTTCCTTCAATAATAGCGACGAAGCCAAGCAACAAGTACTGCAAATGATCGAACCAGAAACAGTAGTTTTGGTAAAAGGTTCGCAAGGTGCACGCATGGAGAAAATCAGTAAAGAATTATTGGCTGAACCAATGAAAGCTCCTCAAGTATTGCCGCGACAATATGGCAAATGGTTAAACTCATAAAAAATCTCAATGTTCTTCCAAAAGAAAAAACCAAAAATGGATCCGAAAGTTCGGTTTCAAAATAGACAGTTTAACCAAAAGTTACAGCAAGCCAGAACTTTCAAACGCACTGCTCGGCCAATACCCGAAAGCGAATTAAAAAAATTCCTTACCGGGGTTGGTTTAGGTACTATTTTTCGACAAATCTTAGCAATATTAATTTTAGGCGGCGCAATTTATTTGGTATACATTCCAAATTTTTTGACTTGGCAGACTATCCGCATCGATGGAATGAGCCAAGCTGATGAACAGCAAACCCGCGATGCAATAACCCAGGCAATTAAGGATGCAAAGTTCTATAACCCACAACATAACCTATTGTTTGTTAGTAAGAAGCGGTTGCAAGAAGTAATTACAAAAATTCCGGCTGTGAGCCAGATTAATAGTATTCACCGAGATTTTAAAACACACACAATAACCATCTCAATAACTTCGAAGTATGAGCGATTTTTGTTGCGCACCAATGACAACGTGTTAGATGTTTACAACGATGGTCGCGTAAAAGGTGTGGCCGGAGTAGACAGAAATTATTGGCCAGCGGTGCAAAATTCACAAATGATAAAATTGGAACTAGCAGGAAAAATTAGTAATCCAAATAACAATCAAATTCTGACAATAAACTCAGTGCAATATTTGAATGATTTGCAGAAAGAATTAATTGGCATAAAGGGTTCCCCTCTGGCTTACATTCAAATCCCTTTACCGGAATTTCGCCAGCCAGCATCACCTGCGGATGTAATTAAATCAGAAATCGAAACCAAACCATCAACCGCTACTGCCACTGCAAATACCGGCTTATCTGAGCCGGATAAAAGCCATCCAGAAGCCCAATTAGCTACCACAACGACCGAAAATACTGTTGAAGTGCAATCACCACTCAACACCGAAGAGCTGGATATCGTGTTACAGAAAGGGGCTAGCGCTAGCCAAAGTTTTCGGGTTATTATCGATACAAAAGAAAACGCGCACGATGTTGTGCAGCGTTTAAATTTATTATTGTCGCAAACTGCCCCTGACCGATACAGTCAGCTGTCTTACATTGACTTGCGACTTAGTAATCGTGCGTTTGTATGTTTAGTGAACACCCCGTGCAGCAAATAAAAACTACAATAAAAAACTCGCCGACTAGGCGAGTTTTTTATTAGTTAACTTTATATTCTGTAACGATTACCCAAGTTCCAACATAGGGACGAACTTCAGCAAAACCTTTTTCATCAACTTGTATCCAGTTTTTCGGGACGTTGGGTTTGCTGCCGCCGAAGCCGTTGGTCCACAGCATCCAGACAGTATCGCCGTGTCTGGTTGAATCTGAAAAATTCAAAACTAAATCCTCGTCTGTTAAAATTGCAGTCCCGGCAAAGTGTGGTAGATCGTGAACATGATGACCGTCTGTATATAGGAGCGGGCGAGCGTTACTGTGGTTGTAATATTTGAAGTTAAAGAATTCGAAGCTACTGCCAACATAAATTTTCTGACCAGGTTCAACGTTCGTGTTTAAGAATTTTGCTGCAGCTGCCATACCGGGCTTAGTTTGCACTTGTAAGTCATTCCAAAATCGCCATACAGCAAATAAGTTTACTGCGATTAATATCAAAGCAAAAGCATAACCAACTTGCTTAACTTTTAATGTGCTTAAAAATAGCGCGAGAATGACAGAGAAAAATGCAGAACAGAAAATAAAGTAACGTACTAAGTAAACTGATGAATCAGAATGTTGCAACTTTGCCATTAAGAAAAATAAAATTGCACCACCAAAAGGAGCGAGGAAAGCAATTAGTACTAGCCATTTTTCTGGTTCAACGTACTTCCTCAGAAGTTTATAAATTACTACTAAGGTTACTATCGCAGTAATTAAATATGCAAAGTGTGTTGCAGGCAAACCTAACGAAAACCAACCATGGGGACCAAGTGGGGTATCACGTAAAGGCAAAGTAATACCGAGTTCCCAAATTGTATTAGGAATACTCCAGCGATCCATCGGTGGTATCCAGTAACCTGCGCCAACTTGTTTGAGTTGGAACAGAAAAACTTTCAACCACGGTACGAACAATACCAACATCGCAACACCTGAGAGGACTACCCAAATCCATTTCGTAATTTGTAATTTAAATTTGAATAAACAAAATAGAATTGCATAGACACCCAAAGCGGCAGCAGTGAACAATAAATAGTAGTGAGTGTACATAATGATTACACTACAGACTACAAAAAGTGCATAATTAAGGAGGAATTTCTTCTTTAGTTGCTGCGCTAAGACTATATTTGTACCAGTGTTGTAATAGGCGAGTTGATTTCGTAAGGCCGCTACCAAACAAAGTGCAGCAGCCATGGCGAAAAACGCACCCATGGTATACATGCGCGCTTCGGTTACATACTGAATTTGAAATGGATTTAATGCCACAAACAATGCCGCCATAATCGCGGCTGACCGATTCGCAAAAGTGTATTTAACAAAGTGATACACCACAATAATGGTGGCTACCCCAAACAGCACCGACATGCCGCGCAGCGAATATAGCGAACTTCCGAAAATATAAGACCATAATCGCAGGAAGATGTAGTACATCGGCGGATGCACATCCAGGCCAATGCGGTGCATCATCTCGCCCCAAGAATATTTTATTAAGAGAGCAGAAAAAGCTTCATCGTGCCAAAGAGAAATTGCGGTAAGGTGCCAAAGTCTTAATAACAGCCCCGCGATAACAATTCCAACTAAAGCTAAATTGTCATTAAAATAATTACTAACTTTTTCGAAAAATGCTTTCATATTATTGAATGGTATATACAGCTAATTCAGTTTGATTAAATTTATTGCGTGCTTCCTGTGTTAACTTCGCTTCTGGATGATACTGCTTGAACTTTTTAATATCAAATATGCTTGACTGAGTAAACACAATTCGATCACCAGGTTTTAAGTTTTGCAGTTGCCAGGAATGTTCTGGATCAACTTGATGATAAGGCTGATTGCTTGGCGAAGTAATATAATCAACAGTTTGAATTGAGAACTGATCCAAAATTAAATACGTATTGTCTCGATTGTTCTGGGCATCTTTTGGTAAGTCATTTAGATACTTGCTAACAGTAGTTAAATCGCTGCGGAAATAATAGAAGTTTTCTGGGCTGTTGGCAGCGTAAACAAAATACAAGAAATAAGTTTCCAGAATAATTGCCACAATGAACACAATTGTTTTGAAGTTGAACATGAAGTTCAAAGTTTTTTGCTTCCATTCCGGCAAGTACGGCATGTATTTGTTGACAACTTTATTGGCCAGTTTTACTACTGTCATCAATCCTGATGCAGCCAAAATAAATACAGGTGGAATCACGCCAATACTGCGCAATCCATGAGGAATTCCTTCTGCTGTGCTGACAACCGGGACAAGCATCGCCCAGAACCAACCAGCGAGCAAGAAATATTTCCAATCAGACTTGTTTTTTACTGGTGTAAAGGCATAGCGGGCAGCCAGTAAAGTACTGACAATTAAGCCAATTGCAAAGAATGGCGAGATCATTATAGACAAGAATGAGTGGCCGGAAATGTTGTGGCGCCAGTTTAAATCACCTTGGGTGAAGAAAGCGAGCATACTTGCTTTGAACACAGCAATGAACATGCCAATTAAATTGCCACCGTTCAAATCTTTATTAAAGATTGAAACCTGACCGCTCCGGCCAATGAAGTAATCAAAGTGATGATAGAACCAGTAGGCAATCCAGGAAATAAACGCAATAAAACTTACACACAGAGCAATAAATGGACCAAAGAATTTTTTAATCGCTTCAAAGCGCGGTTGCTTAAACACATCAACTGCTATTGGCCACAATAGGGCCACCACAATTAACGGACCCATCATGCGGTAGGCGATATAGGTATAGAAACCCAATGCAAATGTTGCGCCGGTAACTAAAGACCATAGATATCTTTTCCCGCGAGTTTGAGCACTGTAAGCAAGTAGTCCGAAGTAAAAAGTGAACGCAGCGAAAAGCGGCAACATATTAGCGCGAAAAGCCGTGCGCGACAAAACCACATGCCAGCTGCTTGCTGCCATAAAGAATGCGGCCCATAATGCCAAGTTAGTCGCTCGGTTTGCACCTTCTTCGCTTTCGTCTCTTCTAAATAATTGGAAGAGTTTGCGAGCAACCAGGAAACATCCCAATACTGCCAGCACTCCAATAGCAGCAGAAACGATATGATGTTGCCATGGCCCTTTACCAAAGGCGGCTACGCTGGCCCATTCTAAATAAAAGAACAACGCTTCGCGACCATTTCCACGTTCGTAGAATGGTTGCAACTGTCCGTGCTGCATCAGGTTAATATCTAAACCATTAGCAGCTTCATCGGGGAATAATCCGCCGGGCATGGCCATAATCTGGTAGAAACGGAAAAAGATGGCGAGTGCCATTATGCCGACCAGGAGCCATTTTTGTTTTGGTGTCATTTTTGGTATAATTTGGGCTGGAACCACTTATTTATGCAATACGAAAGCATTACAAAAAAGTCATGGATCATCGCAATTGTCTTGTTTATTATAACACTCGTTGCGGTGTTTTTCAAAATGCGCGGTGCGCCCGAAACAATTGCGCTTAGGTACAACATAATTGTCGGCGTAAATGAAATCGGTAATAAGTATGAATTGTTAAAAATTCCTGCAACAGGTTTATTGATCGGCATTGTTAATTTTGCACTGATTCGATTACAAAAATTTGATCGATCTTTTTTGCCATTTTTGGCAGCTCTGGCAACAGCTTTGGTTAACCTCTTTTTGTTAATCGCAGTGCTGTTCTTATTCAAAGTAAGTTAATGTTTAGAAAACGAACTCCGCGCGAACGTTTTTGGGAAATTATACCTGGCCTGTCCATTTGGACGGTTTTTATTGCTGCAGTAGTGCTGTCTTTCACGAAACCAATCTGGGCTGCGATATTTATCATTTGTTTTGATTTGTATTGGTTCATAAAAGCGTTCAATACCTCTGTGCATTTAATTTCCAGTTACCGATGGTTTAAGGTGTATGTAAAAATTGATTGGTTGTTATTAGTAGCCATGCTGGATGATAAAGACAAGACAGTTGACCACATGCAGCATGCAGTCAGTACAACGAAAGGACTAGAACGCAAATTTTACAAACGTGAAATCGAAGGGCTGCGCAAACTAAAAGACAATAAAGTTATTAATCGTTCATACAAAGATTTTTATCATATCATTGTAGTGCCTTTTGTTGATGAGTCGGAAGGGGTATTAAGCTCTACTATTAGCGCGCTGGAAACAGCCCAGTTTCCGCACGAAAATATGATTGTGGTTTTGGCTTCAGAAGAGCGGGCCGGAGAAGTTGCACAAAAAGTTGGCCAAAATATCAAAGAAAAGTTCAAAGATAAGTTCTATAAGTTTTTTGTTACTGTTCATCCTGATGGATTAGAGGGAGAAATTAAGGGTAAAAGTGCGAATGCGAGTTATGCCGTTGAGTCGCTGCTACCCGAGTTAAAAAAATTAAATATTGAAATTGACCAAGTATTAATTTCGAATTTAGACAGTGACACAATTGTGCACCCGCAATATTTTGCCCGGGTGATGTATGCGTTTTTGACCAATCCTAAACCTTATCGCCGTAGTTACCAACCGATTGCGGTTTACAATAATAACATTTGGGACAGCCCGGCGTTCATTCGTGTGGTATCCGTTTCGAATTCGTTTTGGCAATTTACAGAAAGTTCCCGACCAGATCGGTTGCGTACTTTTGCATCGCATACTATGACACTGCGTGCGTTAGTAGATGTGGGTTTCTGGAAAAAAGATATCATTAACGAAGACGGTTATATTTTTTGGCAATGTTATTTACGTTATAAAGGTGATTATGAAGTAGTGCCATTGTTTATTCCGGTGTCTTTGGATACTTGTTTAGCGCCGACGTTTTGGGAAACTTTGAAGAATCAATACAAACAAAAAAAGCGTTGGGCATACAATGTAGAATACTATCCAACTTTAGTGCCGGCTTTATTAAAAAGCAAGGCGCCGTTTTGGGATCGGATGTACAAGTTGTATCAATATGTGGAAGGGGATTTTAACTGGGCAGCAGCGAGTTTGTTAATTACTGTTTTAGGTCGATTACCGCTGTTGGTCGGCGGTCAGGAATTTACAGACACTGTTATTGCGTACAATTTACCGCACATTACCAGTACCTTGATGACTGTGGCTTTAGGCTTTTTGATCTTTAGTGTTTACATTAATATGATTTTATTGCCGCCACGTCCAAAGAAATACAGCGTCTGGCGAAGCATTATGATGTATCTGCAATGGGTTCTTGTGCCTGTAACCTCTTTAATTTTCGGGAGTTTGCCAGCCATTGAAGCGCAGACTCGCTTGATGTTTGGTTGGTACTTGGAATTTTTCGTAACACCGAAAGCGCGCAAGGGTGATGTTACTGCTTTGGAAATGCGCGAGATGCAAGGGGCAAAAGTCAAATGATTTATTTAAGTTACGGAATTTTTGCTTTGATTATGGCTGTGTTGCTAACACCGTTGGTTCGCTATTTTGCCGAGCGCGTTGGTGCAATGGATATACCTAGGCCGCCGCGAAATTTGCACCCTCATCCGATTGCCAAATTAGGTGGACTGGCTGTGTTCGTAAGTGTTGCTGTAGGAATTTTGATTTACATTTACACAGGGGACATTAATCCGTACATCGTGCCGTTTAAATTTGTGTGGGCTACTTTAATTGGCGGTGTGGTTCTGATGATTGGTGGTTTTTTAGATGATAAATATGAATTGCCAGCGTCGGTGTTATGGATTTTTCCTGCGGCTGCAGCAATTATTGTTGTGGCGGCTGGAATTGGCGTAGGGATAAATCAAATTAGCAATCCATTTGGCGCACCGTTTAGTTTGAATTTTCATATTTTAGGATTGCCTGCATCATACTACTTTATTTTCATTTGGATGGTAGGCATGATGTTCACCACAAAATTTCTAGATGGTCTCGACGGTTTAGTTGCTGGGATTGGTTTAATTGCGGGCCTCACTTTGTTCGCTCTTTCTTTGACAGATAAAGTTCAGCAGCCGATTACTGCAAGTCTTGCCATGATTTTAGTCGGCGCTTTAGCAGGATATTTAATTTATGCTTTTCATCCAGCGAAAATTTTTCTTGGAGAAGGCGGGAGCACTTTCATAGGATTTATTTTAGGGGTGTTGTCAGTCATACTTGGTGGTAAAATCGCGACAGCGTTGTTAGTCATGGGCATTCCTATTCTCGATGTGGCTTGGGTGATTGTACAAAGACTTTGGTCGCACAAATCGCCATTTCGTGGTGACCGTTTGCATATTCACATGCGCATTCTGGATTTAGGCTTCTCGCAGCGCCAAACTGCTTTGTTGCTGTACGCGCTTTCTGCTGGCTTTGGTTTTACTGCTGTGTTTTTGCAAAGCTTAGGCAAACTGGTTGCTCTTTTGATCATGTTAATCATGATGGGTGCGTTGGTCCTGGGTGTTTTGTATGCTTATCGGAAGAAACAAAAACTGAATCGTTAGATTATCTCATCTTGACCTAGCTGACTTTTTGTGTTAGGATATTCTCTGTAAAAAAACTTTGCTAGAGGAGGATATTTGTGCGACGAAAAGATGCGGTTGACACCAGCACGCTTTTAGAAGAACTCGGAAAGGCTATGATAAACCGACGCCGAACCGAAGTGGATAGAATTTTGACCGATCATCCAAGTTTGATCAATGATCTCACTCCCAGCTGCGAAACGCCGTTAATTATGGCTATCCGGACTTGGGATCCGGCGAATGTCGGAATTTGCATGAAGCATGGCGCCGATCCCATGCAATATCATGAATGCAGTAAGGATAGGTTACGACCCAAAATGCCCGCCTTAATAACTTTCCAGGAATACGAACAAAGGGCTAGGCACGATTCAAACATTATGGGTCGGGATAAATCCTGGGAAATGCACCATAAAATATACGTTGAAATGCTTCAGCTTATGAAATATAAGCAATAACCTTCGTCGTCGGTCAGTTGACAAAATACCATGTTTTCGATAAGATTATGTGGTATTTTAATTTATCTAACTTAAAGAAATATGTCATTTGCAGTAATTGCCACCGGCGGAAAGCAGTATCTGGTTGCCAAAGGTGAAAAAGTTCAAGTTGAAAAATTGGAAGGCAAGGCCGGGGATAAAGTTACTTTTGACCAAGTTTTAGCCACTATTTCAGATAAAGCCTACATTTTAGGAAAGCCAACAGTTGATGGCGCTAAAGTTGAAGGCACCATCACCAAGCAAGGCCGCGGCCGTAAGATCGAAGTCTTAAAGTACAAGCCAAAGAGCAAGTACCGCAAAAAGATTGGTCACCGCCAAGCTTACACTGAAATCGAAATCACCAAAATTTAATTTGATAGATAAGAAAACCGCCCTCATTCCGAGGACGGTTTTTGTAAAATATTATTTGTTTTGTTTTTCGTACTTACCAATTAATTCTGCTTGGGCAATGATGTGGCCTTGCATGACTTGTTCTACTTCGGCTTTCGTGGGTTCAGATAAATCTAGCTCAGTGTCGAGTGCAAACAATTTAAAAAAATAACGATGCTCGCGATCTGGTGGACATGGTGCAGCGTATGAAAGTTTACCTGCGCCGTTTTTGCCTTGTTTACCTGGAGTGCTATCCCCAGAATTTTCTGAAATAGATTTCGTATCACCTGGCATATTATAAACAATCCAATGATCAAACACACCGCTGGGCAATAATTCTTTAGGAACATCTGGATCATCAACTAGGAGCGCTAAACTTTTGGTTCCTGTTGGCACATCAGAAAATTCCAAAGGTGGATTAACCCCTTCTCCTTCGCAAGAATATTTTTGTGGAATAGAACCATTCGGCTCGAAGACAGAGCTAGTTATAGTCATGTGAGAATTTTTAATTGCGTTATTTGATGTTGTTATGTTAGGCTGCGATTTCGTTTTTTGGCAACCGGTTGCTAACAGTACAACACAAACAAATGAAAACAAAATTTTATTTAACATCGCGGGGATCTTTGACACCAAGTTCTTTGCCTTTTTGCGCCAGTTCGTACACGAACCGGTTGGTTTCTACAAAAGATTCAAACGTACCAGCATCAAACCAATCACCTTCAAGAATTTTGATATTCAGTTCGCCGCGCTGCAAAAACCAATTGTGAATTTCAGTGATTTCAATTTCACCACGTTCGGATGGTTTGGCCGCTTTGGCTGCTTCAACAGCCCGATGATCAAAAATATAAATCCCCGGAATGGCGTAATCGGAAATCCATTCTTTTGGCTTTTCGACAATTTGCACGGCTTTCATGTTTTCGTCAAAAGCAACTACACCCATGCGCGAAGGATCAGGAACTTTTTTTGCAAAAATTAAACCACCGCTCTTAAATTCTTTTATGGCATCGCTGATTTCGTCTTCGAAAATATTATCACCTAAAATCATGGCCACGTCGTCATTGCCAATGAAATCTTCACCAATAATGTACGCCTGAGCCAGGCCTTCGGGTTTGTCCTGAATTTCGTAGGTAAAACTGACCCCAAACTGACGACCGCTGCCTAGCAGTTTCATGTAGTCTCCGCAATGGTCAGGCGCTACAATAATTAGGATTTCTTTAATTCCCGCGTTAATTAATTTCTCAAGCGGGTAATAGATCATGGGCTTGTTATAAATCGGCAGGAGTTGTTTTGATGTAACGCGGGTAAGTGGTCGCAACCGAGTGCCTTCACCTCCAGATAGTATTATGCCTTTCATGTATTTGTAGTTAAGTAATCTTTAAGTGCTTCGGACCATAGTCGCATTGGAGTGAATTTGGTACTTAATAGTAGACCGTACTGAGGGCGATTAGCCGTATGTCCGCTTTTAGGAAAGTCGGCCATTAAAGCCGGGGAAATAGGAATATCAATATTTTTAATTTTTAAAATTTCTTGAGCCCAGGAAAACCAAGTCGCCTCGCCGCTATTTGTTCCGTGATATATGCCGTACGGCTGATGGCTCTCTACAAGGCTTAGTGTAAATCGAGCTAGATCATTTGTCCACGTTGGTTGGCCAAATTGATCATTCACTCCCTGAAGAGAATCTTTTTCTTGGCTTAACTGAATTATTCTCTCCACATAATTAATTTTGGAATTTCCCTGTCCTTGTTGGCCATAAAGCCAAGCTGTTCTTATTAAGTATGTTTTGGAACAATTTTCTAGGGCCAGTTTTTCTCCAAGGAGTTTTGATCGGCCATAAGCACTTTGCGGATCTGTCTGATCGTCTTCTTTGTATCCTTCTTGTCGGTCACCTTTGAAAACATAATTCGTGCTGTAATGCACAAAAATTGCATTGGCTTTTTCTGCCGCGGCTGCCAAATAACCAACCGCAGTGCCATTCAATAGATTTGCCTTGTCAGTTTCGACTTCTGCCTTATCGACTTCATTATATGCAGCACAATTGATGATAACTTCTGGCTGTAATTCTGCAATTTTCTGATAAACCAATTCCTGGTTAGTGATATCAAAATCTGATTTATCTAAACCAATTGCTTCGCTACCCAGTAGGCGCATGTACTCGCTTCCCAAGGTGCCGTTTTTTCCAACGATTAAATATTTAATCATATATTTTTTAAAGTTGGATTTTGGGCATCTTTTTCTGAAACAATCGGAGTTGATGTTTGCCAGTTAATAGCTAAGTCCGGATCGCTCCATATTAAATCTTGTTCCTTACCAGGAGCCCAGTAGTCGGTTGTCAAATAAACATAGTCAGCGACGTCACTTAAAACCAGAAATGCATTGCCGCATCCAGCGGGAATAAAAACACTTTTAAAATTGTCTTCACCAAGTGTCACCGAAATGTGTTCACCAAAAGTCGGTGAGTCTTTGCGAGTGTCCACAACAACTTGTTGCACTTGCCCGCGAACACAAGTAACTAATTTATGCCATGGAGCAATGTGGATCCCGCGCAAAGTATCTTTTGGGGAACGAGAATGATTGGCTTGGTTTACTTTGAATTCCCCCCCAAGCTTCGATTCTAAATCATTCTTACGAAAGATCTCTCGGAAAAAACCCCGGTCATCGCCGAATTGAGGGCGAGTGATAACAAACACACCGTCTAGCTCAGTAGTCTCAATAAAATCCTCACCAGCTTTGTATGTAGAGTTTGCTTCTTTGTAGTAATCAGAATTAGACAACTTTTTCTCCTTTGTTTTTATAAAAATTTTCACTTTCCTCGTAGGACTTTTCCCACCAGGCTTCATTATCTCTATACCATTCGATTGTTTTGGCCAGCCAAGTTTTAAAATCAGCTTGCGGTTGCCAGTCTAATTCTTGGCGAATTTTTGTCCAATCAACATCATACTTTACATCGTGGCCCGGGCGATCGGTGATCATTTCGATTCGCGATTCAGGCAAGTCCAAATTTTCTAAAATCATTTTAGCAACTTCGTTATTGCTAATCACTTCAGTCATCCCGCCAATACAATAGGTTTCACCAATTTTTCCTTTTTGCAAAATTGCCTCAATAGCGCGGCAGTGATCTTCTACATACAACCAATCGCGCACCTGATTTCCCGGCGTATACAAACGAACGTTTTCACCTTTGAGCAATCGAATAATAGAGCGGGGGATGAACTTTTCCGGATACATGTACGGCCCGAAATTATTGCTGCAATTACTTATCGTGAAAGGTAAGTTGTAAGTTGTGCCATAGGCGCGTACAAGAACATCCGCCGCAGCTTTGCTCGCTGCGTAAGGACTGTTTGGGTGGTACGCACTTTGTTCAGTAAATTTTTCAGCGCTATCTAAAGGAATAGAACCAAACACTTCGTCAGTAGAGATATGATGGAAACGAGGGATTTGTAATTGCCTCGCAGCTTCTAATAGCACATGCGTTCCAAGTACATTAGACTTAGTAAAAACATACGGATCAGCAATACTGCGGTCCACATGACTTTCTGCTGCAAAGTGCACTACGCAATCAACGCCGGCCATGGCTTTGTGCACAATTTCCGGGTCTGTGATATCACCCTCAATAAAATCTATTTTTTCTTTAATTGAACTAAGGGTGGAAAGATTGGCAGCGTAAGTCAATTTATCCAAAACAACGATCTGGTCATCAGGATGATTTTTCGCCCAAAACAGGACAAAATTAGCGCCAATAAAACCGGCCCCACCGGTAATAAGTAATTTCATGTTCTAATTATAACAAAAAAGCGAGCCCCGGTTGAGTGGGGCTCGATTGCCAAAATTGGCGTTATTGAGGGATCAGATCTACGAACTCTCCAAGAACATCTTTGGTTTGCTGGGTGAGTTTTAAACCTTTTATCTTCTGCTCCAGAATCTTTTTTGTTCCGGCCAGATTTAGTTCGATATATCTGTGGAGTTTGTCGTTAGGGTCGGCGCCATACGAAATCGCTTTGTGATAGGCGACATCGGCTTTGATGAGAGTCCGTGCGTTTCGCCAGGGGTCACTGTTTTCCTGGCTCGACTCGAGATAGTATCTGTTCATTTCCTCAGAAGCTTCTGCAAAGTAAAGCTGCTCTTGTTCGGCGCAGTAATTCCGGTAGAAATTGTACCCATTAATTGCGATTCCGACAACAAAGATTGCGACCCCAAGGATCACTAAGCTTATTTCCAGGCGACTGTGGGTGTGGTCCGTCACTATTTTACCTCCTTTAGCTGGAATGATTATACAGTTTTTGCAGCCAAAGTCAACGGGCCTGCTTTCTGCTAAAATATAGCTATGCCCAAAGTTACTTTAGTTCAAATGGTTTTTAATAGCCTGAAATATATACCGCAGTCTTTTGATGCAATGATTGCGCAAACGCATGGCGATACTGAAATCGTGGCTGTAATTAATGGCAACGAAAATGGCGAGAAAGAATATATAGAGAAGAATTATCCGCAAGTGAAAATTATTGATCCAGGGGAAAATTTGCGTTTTGTGCGTGGCCATAATTTAGTATTTGAAAAAAATGATACTGATTTTTTTCAATTGGTTAACGATGATTTAATTTTGGAACCAAATTATGTCGAAGAGATGTTGAAAGTATTTGCAGATCCAAAAGTTGGTGCTGCCAATGGAAAAATTTACCAATATAACTTTGCTAAGAATGAAAAATCTGATCGATTAGATACTACAGGAGTAGTAGTTCAGCGCAGCGGCCGAGCCCGCAGCCGTGGCCAACACGAAATCGACCAAGGACAGTACGACGACAAAACCGAACTCCTAGCCGTCGACGGCGCGGCCTGCATGTATCGTAAAGCTGCGCTCGAAGAAGTAAAGTATAAACGCCCCGATGGCCGCACTGAATATTTTGATTTCGACTTTGAAATGTACTGGGAAGATGTTGATTTAGCATGGCGGATGGTAAATGCAGGTTGGAAATGCAAATTTGTACCAACTGCGATTGGCTATCACGGGAGAACTGCAGCCTCGAGCCCGAAAGGCTATTCGCGAGTTTGGGCATTTATAAAGCATCACCGACAAATAGCTCCTTGGATTTTAAAATTTAATTACAAGAATCATATTTTTCTATTTATAAAGAATAGCCCGCGCTGGTATTGGCAATTTTTTGCTCGCGAATTTTTCTACAATTGTTTTGCCATTGTATTTGAAACTAAGACTTACGCTGTACTCCCAACCTTTTTCAAACAGTTACCATTGATCTGGAAAAAGCGCCGGTATAATCAGTCTCATCGCAAAACCTCAACCGCAGAAATTGAAAAACTTTTTGTTTAAACTCCCATGAAACTCTCTATTATCATTCCGCTCTACAATTCCGCCAATGTAATTGAAGTAACTTTAGATGCCGTCTTTGCATCAAAAGTTAATTTTGATTATGAAGTGATTTTAGTAGATGACAAATCGCCGGACAACGGAGTTGAATTAATACAAGAAAAATATTTAAGCCAACCTGAGCTAGCAAAAAAAATAAAATTAATTTTGAAGCCGACTAACGACGGGTTCGGAATCACCAATAACACCGGAATGAAAGAGGCGACAGGAGATTATATTTTACTTTTGAATTCTGACACTAAATTGAGTCCAGAAAATTTGCAAACTGTTGTAGATTTTATGCAAACCCGCCCAGACATTGGGGCTGTCACTTGCAAGCTTGTTAAAGGCAATGGAGAAATCGATCCGGCATCCCGCCGGGCAGAGCCTAATTTAGTCCGATCTTTTTTCCGTTTATTCGGCCTTCAAAAATTATTTCCAAAAACTTTTGGAGCTTACAACTTGCTCAACAAAGATCCCAATGTTGAATCCGAACTGGAATGTTGCAGCGCAGCATACATGATGATGTCACGCCCGGCTTATCAAAATTCCGGTGGTTTTGATCCGCGTTTTTATATGTATGGGGAAGATATTGATCTATGCCGAACCATTCGTGAGTCAGGGCTAAAAATTTGGTGGTATCCAAAAACCACATGCATTCATTACCGTGGGCAATCAACTAAAAAAACCCCCCAGAAAATGTTATTCGCTTTTTATGATGCCATGTGGATTTATTATAAAAAATGGTACAGCAAAAAATATTGGCACATTATGGACATCCCTGTTTTTCTCGGAACCCGCGTTCTTTACTGGACTAAATCGGTGCAAAATTATTTTCGGAAAGATAAATATGTTAGCAAATCCTAAGCA
This sequence comes from uncultured Candidatus Saccharibacteria bacterium, assembly GCA_964473815.1. Classification (GTDB taxonomy): domain Bacteria; phylum Patescibacteriota; class Doudnabacteria; order UBA920; family UBA920; genus UBA920. The sequence goes on from CAYYQK010000001.1 coordinate 87,278, forward strand.
AATCTTGACAAAATGAAAAATTATCACTATAATAGCAAGTCATGATAAATGATGTTATAATTTAAGCGAAAACTATTAGCACAATGGCTGACGAAAAAACCCCAGTAGAAAAACATTTAGCAGCATCTGATTCAATTTCAGATCTTTTGAATTTGGAAAATACACCAACTCCGGATTCAGAGCCAAGTCAGCAAAGTGTAAATCCGGACGATTTACCAACTGCTGGTAATCTCCCGCCGAATTTACCTTTCCTGGAAACTTTGGAAGAACCCCCTCGTGATGTCGTAGCAGAAATGAAAGCACCGCCAGAAGCTCCGGCGGGTTCCGCAGGTCCTGCGGCACAACTTTTAGGCCCTGCTACCGAAAAGGGTAATGAAGGTTATGCTTTTGCATTGTGGTTAGGCAAAAGCGTTTTGCCATACATCGTGGTATTTTTAATCGCGATTGGTTTGTATGTGTTCTACTTTAGCGACTGGTCCTTTACTAACATTTTTCACACCAACTCCATTACATTAGAAAAGGTCACTCAAAAAGCCAGTAACAAAGATTTAGAAAAATTAAAGTCTGACCAAGAATCGGCTTACAAGCAGTGGATGTCACAATTCTTTTTTGCTGTTAACGATGACGCGATCGTTTCTATGGACGCCGATGTCTCCGGAAATGGTTTAACCAACTTCGAAAAATATTTACTAGATTTAAATCCAAAAGTTTATAGCACTCGCGGCACTAATCAACCAGATGGTCAATTGGTAATTGAGGGTACTAATCCATGGACAGGTAAACCTTTCACTGACAAGCAAAAAGATCTAGTTGATAAGTACATCAACAAAGAAGACATTAGCAATCGCATTACGGCTGCAGCCTTGAACAAAGGTGAAACTAAGTTTGCGCAATACGTAAGCGAGGGTTCGCCATATTATGTTGCGAATGCATCAGATACCAACACGAATACAAATACTGGTAACTCTGCAGAGGTTTCGAATAATGAAGTGGCTTACAATGCTTCACAGCAAATTTCTGGTAGCAATAATAATCAACAAAATTTTAATCCAAGTCAGGACATTGACCAGACCAAGCCAGGCAGAATTGATATCCCAGATGTAAAAGTTTCTGTGCCGTTAACTTGGACAACAGATGTAAAAAACTTTGATGCAGACTTGAAAAAGGGAACAGTGCATTACCCTGGCACGGCTCTACCTGGTCAGATGGGAACAAGTTATATTTCTGGCCACTCGAGTGGATACATATGGGATGGTAGTCCGTACAAACAAGTTTTCGCAATTTTAGGGCAGGTTAAGGATGGTACTTCATTTAGCATTACCGCCACTCAGAAAGATGGGAAGGAAGTCGTATTTCATTATGTAGTTGTCGGGCGCGGTGAGTATCAAGCGAATGACCAAGCACAATTTGCTAACACCGCTGATTCAGTAGTAGCTTTGTCGACTTGTTGGCCTGTGGGAACAACAGCCCGTCGTTTGGTTGTCTATGGAAAATTGACCCAAACCGAGCAAAAATAGCAAAATTTTTGAGGCTTTGACTAAAAGCCTAAATAAGAATAGAATTAAAGGATTTCCTAGGAAATCCTTTTAAATATACTGAAAAGAGAGCAAAATCAGTTATTTTTGCTTAACTATTGACAATATGGCGTTTTTATGCTATATTATGTAGTCATAGTTGAGTCAATTATGGCAAGTAGATTTTTGCTCATCACCACGAAATAATTTCTTTAGTCGTGCGTTTGGTGAGCACTGATCTGCTTTATAAACAGGCAGAGCCGCACAACGCGGTATCACACTTTTACATGTTCTAAGGGGGAACTAAAATGAGACAGAAAATATTTTGGATCTTTTTGTTGTTGTTTCTGATCGCGGCAGGCGCCGCGAACGCTCAGAACAATCGGGGCTATAGCGAGTCCGGGCCGAATCAGACCCGGGACCGCGTTAGCAAGGCAACATCGTCTGACGACGATAGTGAATTCATGGACGACGACGACTCTCCAGTCGTTGACGACTCGAAAGACGACGCGAATTCAAGTCATCATTACGTTGACGCTCAGGGCAGGTATCATCCTGGTGCAGACTCTCCTACCGCAATGCGTAATTGCGGGGTTACCCTGCATAGTGAAATTTCGAAAGGATTTACCTTCGAGATCACCTTAACAGAAGACATGCCCGTTAAGTGGATGCGTTACTGCAAGGACGGCGAGATCAAAACCGCACACACTATCAAACGTAAGAGAAATGGCAAGGTATATGGTATACCCATTGTCCTTCCGGCCGGTACTCGAATTCGTGCTAATCCTAACAACGACGGCATTGGCCTCGCCCTAGGTTGCCTCAATGAGTTCGGCGCAACGAACATCCCTCGTCCGGCGGTAGCTTACAAACGGAAGGAAAACCCTCCGCCACCGCCGAGGATGTGCAAAACCAGTGACGGCAGAGACATGAACGTCACTTTAGAGGAGTGGCTTCGCGACGATAGTCATTCGGTCACCAAAGACGGTCGATGTATCGAACCGGTGGCTGAAAAGCCGGTTCCTAAGGCTACTCCCGTAGTCTGCAAAAGCTGCGCAGATTTCCAGGTCGGCGGAGCGAGGTTCGTCACGAAAAAGTGGACTTCGCATCTGGCCAATTGGAAAGAGGACTTGGCTGCTGGCCTCGATGGGTTTCTAACCTCAATTTTCGCGAGCAGTGATCACGACTGGAAAGACGGTGCGATTGGCGGCGGCTTGAGTGTTATCAAGACCAATGCGATTCGTATGTTTATCCCGCGTAAGGATACCTTGACCCTGATGATCAATGGTCAGGCTGTGACCGTTCGCAAGAAAGGTCACGAAAGTGTCCGTGCGGGTTCGTCGACTCTCGAGCTGTCCTGGGATCAGGACAATACGATCACGGGTCGTTCGGATGGAAACATCTGTTTTTACGCCTATCTCCAGGACGCATTCGTTTACGGATCGGTCACGATTGTGGATCGAAACGGAAAGCGTAGCGTAATCCCGGTGAAGTCTGAAAACAATGTTCCTATTCGCCCGGTCCGCGACAGTGGTTCGACCACGGCAACGACCAACCGCCGTCCGACTCTCGGCAATCCAACTGGTGCATTCGCACTGGCATCGGATTTGCCAGCTGAGTACAGCGGTGGCTATGGTCAGCAGTTCGCCGACAATGCTCCTCAACAGGAGTATTCGGCACCTGCGCTGGCCGCCTCTGACCCGAAGAAGCCGATCGTAACGGGCATGAACAAGAATGGGGCAACTCCGACAACTAGTCGGATGCCTCACTAGTATCCGTTAGTTTCGAAACTGTCTCATTTCCCTTGAGAGCTTTGCACAAATTTTGTGTAGAGCTCTCTTTTTTAATATTTCATACCAACTTCACCGCAGGGTGTATAATTTATATACAGACACCCAAGGAGGAAAAACAGGTGAAGATGAAAACTTCGATTTTTTTATTGCTGATTATTCTTACAGTCGGCAGCGGTTTAACTGTCCAAGCCCAATGTAAATATTGGGTGGATTATCCGGACCGACACACCGGAACGCCAATGACATGTTGGCTCTCGTCTCCGGACGCAGTAGATTGCTACGACCCCCATCCTGGCAAAAGCTATAATCGGGTCGACTGTCCCAGAGATTCCTATCAACGGCAGCAAACGCAAGCGCGAAACTACGACCATCACCAAATCCGCCCGCGCTACGTGCCCGAAAAAAGACCGGGCTACGTCCCCGAGCAACGTAACCGCGACGATGAACCAGTCTATCAAACGCAGACCAGGCAAACCCGCCACTATGACGTTTACGTTGTTCCAAGCGATGGGTATTATCGTCGCTATCCTGCCGTCGGCGGCTCTTACTCAAACGACCGCGAAAGGATCCACGTCGAAACAAACCGCGACACCTATCAACCGCAGATCTATTTCGATAGTCGCTACAACCTTCACTATTATTACGACGGCAATTACCGCCGCTACTACAACTGGTAGCAGCGCCTTGATTTCCCCCCTGAACGCCTTTTTCTCCCACAGGCGTTTTTTTCTTTTATCCACAGAAATTTGCTATAATAAATTTAAGTAATATAGAGCAAATGAAAAAACTCTCAGTGGTTATCCCGGCATATAACGAAGAAAAACGTATTGCCGAAACTCTCCAAAACATCGATAGTTATCTGGAAAAACAGAATTATGATTACGAAATTATTGTGGTTGTGAATAACAGCCATGATAAAACTTATGATGTAGTGAAACAATTGGAGAGTTCTACCGTCCAAAAAGCTACAGCCATGAATCTTAAAGAAGGTGGGAAGGGAAATGCCGTTCGCCGCGGGATTTTAGAAAAAGCCACAGGTGATATTGTCATGTTCATGGATGCTGACAATGCCACTCCGATTTCCGAAATCGAAAAATTCCTGCCTTACTTTGAGCAAGGCTTCGACGTAGTTATTGGTTCTCGATATACCAACCCTGACCTCGTAAAAGTGCATCAACCTTTTTACCGAATCGTCCTTTCCAGAATGAGCAATATGCTCATACAATTTTTAGCTGTCCCTGGTATAAAAGATACACAGCTTGGTTTCAAGGCTTTCACTGCTAAGGCTGCAAAAGATATTTTTCCAATCGTTACTGTCCTTCGCTGGGGTTTTGATATGGAAGTACTAACTATTGCTCGCGCTAAAGGATACAAAATTAAAGAAGTGGGCGTATCTTGGACAGAACACGGCGGTGGACACGTTCCATTAAAGGCTTACATTGAATCGTTAGTAGATCTTTTCAAAATTAAATTACGATCTCTTAGCGGCAAGTACGCTAAATAAGTTTGATAAATCAAAAATTTTGATGTTTGGTAAACTCTCAAAAATATTTAGGGTTAGTTTAACAACCACTGTTTTAGCAGGGGTTGTTTTCGCTATGCCTGCTCAGGCTGCGACAACTGCTCAGAAAACGGAAAATCATTTCGTTGTGGAATTATATTCCGGGCAAAAATCTGTCCTGACCATGATTCCCGGTTTATCAAATATTCAACAACTGCCCGACTTAAATAATACTTACGAATTTACTTCAACTTCGAATCTGCAAGATCTGCGTCGCGCTTTCGATGGCTTTTATGTTTACTTAGATTCGGAAGTTAGTTTTGCAGATACATCAACTACAACAAAAAAGGTGATTGTTACTAAACCGAATGATCCGGGTTTTACAACCAAAGCTAATAACATCGACAAGCAGTGGGGATTGGTCAAGGCTAATTTCATAAATGCCTGGGCAAAAACCACGGGCCAACGCAGTGTAATAGTGGCAGTCGTAGACACAGGTATTGATGCCAAGCACGAAGATTTCGCTGGCACTCACTTTGTTACCGGTTATGATGTCCTTAATAAAAAATCAATTATTGGTCGTGTAAATTCTGACGACAATGGCCATGGCACTTTAATCGCTGGTGTAATTGCAGCAACATCCAACAACAGCATTGGAATTGCCGGCGCTGCCCCGTCCGTTTCGCTAATGCCAGTGAAAGCGCTCGACTCGAGCGGCGCTGGTAGTTCTACAAAAATATCTGAAGGCATCACCTGGGCGGCGGACCATCACGCTGATGTTATTAATCTTTCGCTAGGCGGTATGGGTTTTTCTCATGACACAACACTGGCTAACGCCATCAGTTATGCATTCAGTAAAAATGTAGTTATAGTGGCAGCAGCCGGCAATGACGTTGCTGTAAGCGGCGGCAATTTAGACAAAGACCCGGTATTCCCAATCTGTGATGACAACGGCCAAAACATGATCATTGGTGTTACAGCCACTGACTCAAATGATTTAAAACCAACCTTTGCTAACTACGGCAAGGCTTGTGTTGATGTGTCTGCACCAGGCAAGCGCATTCTATCTACAATCAACCATGATCCAGCTAGTGGTGGCTACGCACCAGACTCGTATGCATTTGCCTCTGGTACTTCTCTGTCTGTGCCGTTTGTTTCTGCTCAGGCCGGGCTCTTGCGGTCATTATTCCCAGACGCTTCCAACAGACAAATTCGCGACCGCATTATTGCCACAGCGGACAACATCGATAATCAAAACCTTAGTCAGTGTGCTGGTGGTTCTTGCGCCGGCTATATGGGTGGCGGCCGAATTAATGTGGCCAATAGTTTAACCGACAAAATTTTACCAATTAACGATGGTGATGTTGTGCAAGTTCAAGGCACAGGTACACTGTATTTAATCAATGGTGGAAAGCGACAGTTAATTAGCCCGTTCGTAAAAAACCAACGTTACTCAGGCGCTGTACCAAAACCAATCAGCAGCGCAGACTTAAATGAATTTCCTGAAGGATCATATGCAGAGCCGTTAGACGGCACACTTGTTAAAAGTCCAAACGAACCTTCTATCTACTACATGCAAAGTGGTTTACGTCGACCATTAACATACCAAGTATTTACAATGCGCGGTTTTAAATTCTCAGACGTTGTAACTTTAACTAACATCGAAGTTAATTCTTGGATTGAAGGCAGCTTCTTAACACCTCCTGATGGTACTGTCATGAAAAGTACAATCAACCCAACTATCTATTGGGTAGTAAATGGAATTTTGCGACCAGTAAATTATAATTTTTATATCCAACGTGGCTTAAATGCTTTTCCGATTGTTATCACTTCGGAAAATGATATTTCAAAAATGCCACGCGGTGATGCATACGTGTTGTAAATTCTTGTAAGTCGCTGTAACATTTTCACTTCTAAAAACGATATAACTTTAAGGGTTGATTTTCATCAACTTTTAAGATAAAGTAAAAAAGCAAAGAAATCTTGTTATGAAGAAACAAACACTTTCCAAAAAATCAATTTTAATAAATGTCTTAGTTGCAGGCGGTTTAATTTTTTCTGCCTTTTTTAAGCTGCCAACAGCATATGCCGCACTAAGTGTTGACTCTTCTTTTAACCCAGACAAAATTATCGACGACAAAATTTTTAGCGATAAGAATGCAATGTCTGCTGCTGATATCCAAAAGTTTTTAGAAGATAAGAAGAGTGTGCTAGCTAACACTAGCAATTCATTTTTGATGCAACTTAAAGAACCAGTTGATAATCAAAACACCAAACAAATTTTGGAAGACCCTCATGCGGCTTCAAATACACCACGAACAGCGGCTCAGTTGATCTATGATGCATCAAACTCTGCCGGATTAAATCCGCAAGTATTGTTAGTTTCGTTGAACAAAGAACAAAGTTTAATCACTGGTCGTCAAACTGCCACTCCAGAACAGCTGCAGCGCGCCTTAGACTTTGCGTTAGGTTTTGGTTGCCCAGATAGCCAGCCTTGTGGCGCTGTTTATCAGGGTTTTTATTTCCAATTATTCGGAGGTGTGGATACAGAAAATAATCGCTACTTGGGCGCAGCCCGTTCTTTAATGAAATCTTTCAGCACACCGGGCGGCCGCGGGCCATACTACAACGGTGGAATTTCTAAGGTAGGGGACACAATCGAATTAAACAATACTGTTGGTGATTACGACGGAGTACAGCCTACTCAGCGCGTGCGTTTGTCTAATAACGCCACAGCCGCACTTTACCGTTATACCCCACACGTCTTCAATGGCAACTATAACTTCTTTAAATTTTATAAAGCTTGGTTTGGTTCTCCAACCTCTGGCGGAAGTGATTCACCTGCCACAAACGGATTAATAAAAGTTTCCGGTAATGCTGATTTGTATATCTTGGAAAATGGCGGCGTTTACAAAGTTTTGCCTTTCGTTGCTAAAGCGCGCAAAATCAGCACTACGAAATACAAGAAAGTATCGAAGAGTCAATTCGCAACATACAACAACTTCGGTTTGTATGCAGTACCAGATTTCACTTTAATTAAAGTCGGCACGCAGTACTACTTGTTTGTTAATAACAAAAAAGTGGCTGTCACCACCGATGTTTTAAAAGCGAGAAATATTAGTGCGAACAAAGCAATTATCGTTAAATCAACTGATGCAAATCAGTATGAAACTGGTACTAGTTTAGATCCAAGCCCAATTGTGTCTTCACCGCCACCGACACCAAGTACGCCAACCCCACCTTCTCAGGGCGGACAACTGATGACAGGCGCGATTATTAAATCCGCATCTTCTTCGACCGTGTACCTTTACGAAGATGGCAAGAAGAAACCAATGGATGGCGAAATTTTCCGCAACCGCGGTTTCTCATTCAATAACTTAATGACTGTTCCGGATGATCAATTGAATGCGCTTCAACTTGGCTCAATGCCTTTGCCGGTTGATAACACATATTTCAAAGATAAAAAAACCGGGCAACTTTACGTTTACCGTGACGGAAAGAAGAGTTCAATTTCTGCGTTCGTAGCAAAGCAACGCAACATTACACCTGATTTCACTTTCGGTGAAGACATTACGAACAATCTGCCAAATGGCAAACCGATTTTACCAAAAACCGGCACGATATTTAAAGGCGACAAAAAGGCTGATGTATTTTTGATGAACTTAAGTTCCGCTAGTCCAATGACTTTAACCGCTTTTCAAGCCCGCAACATCAAGCCTGCAGACTTAAACATTTTGCCACAGGCTGAAGTTGACAGCTATCCAAAGGGTGCGCTACTGTCTAAATAATACATGTCGAGCCCGTCCAAAAACATTTTCTGGTTATCGTTATCGAGGATCATTTCCCTGATCCTCTTGTTTTTGGCATATTTATTTTTAACTTCCTATTTAGGGCCCTACCGCTATGGTCAATTTCAGTTTGTACTTTCTTACTCCACGCTGTTTGGGGTGATGGTGGATTTTGGATTGCAGCAATACATCATCAAAAAAATTAGCGAAGATAAGTCACAAGCCAAAAAATATTTTCACAACTTTCTTGTTGTCGAAATAGTATTGGCGTCGTTGCTTTATGTTGTAATGGTGGCAGTGGCTTATTACAATAACTACGACCGTGAAGTTATACATGCCATTATTGTGTCTGGTTTAGGCATGACTTTGACCGGTCTGACCTACCCATTTCTGTCTGTTGTCACCGCCTTTTACGATTTAAAGAAAGCCGCGATCTTAAATTTTTTGTCATCATTCATAAACTTCCTCATCATTTTGTTAACGATCTGGCTGCATGGTGGTATTGTGATGCTAGTAACACAGCAAGTAGTGTACGCCATAGTTGCTTTGATAATTTACTACTTCCTAATCCAAAAGCATATTGGCAAACCGGAAATTTTGCGGGGACTATTTTCTTTAGACTCCAAGATAGTGAAGGGAATTATTAAGTATGGACCGCCATTTGCATTGTTGGCTGGTTTTGCGACTTTGTACAATCGTATTGATGTAGTGTTAATCAAACATTTTTACGACTACAGCCAGGTGGGTTTGTATAGTGCAGCCTACAAAATTTTTGACTTGTTAGCGTTTTTTCCGGCCGTAGTAGCGTATGCATTGTATCCATTATTCGCTTCCTTAATGGCAGAAAAGAAGATTGGCGAAGTGAGGGATATAATTGAAAAATATTTACGCATGATGACTGCAATTGCGTTGCCAATGGCAGTCGGTGGAATGTTGCTCTCGAATCAGCTTATGGGCATTTTAGACGCGCGTTTTAGTAATGCAGCACCAGTGTTATCTATTGTAGTTTGGGCTCCGGCTGTTTTGTATATTTATGTTGTGGCCAATTCTTTAGTCATTTCACAATTAACTAAATGGGCAGTCGTAATAACCGCAACCAATGTTTTGATAAACATAATCGGAAATATTATTTTATTACCGCACTATGGAATCAAAGGAGCTGCGGTGATGACGGTAGTTTCTGAAACCTTTCAAGCCATTTTCTATTTCTATTTTGTACGCACCAAAGTTACGAACTTCAAATTTTTCTCACTGGTTTGGCGGCCAGTATTGGGCGCAATCGTCATGGGGGTTGTGGTGTGGTACTTCCGCGCTTGGCCATTAGTACCAGCTGTAGTCTTGGGCGTTGTTGTCTATGGCGCCGCATTGCTTGCGCTTCGCTTTTTCCAAAAGGATGACATTGCATTCGTTAAGTCATTTTTAAAACGTGGCACAGCTTAAAACAAAAATTAAAGTTACGAATCGAGCAACACGTATTTTAGTGTTTGGTACTTTTGATATGGTCCATCCAGGCCATAGACATTTTTTTGCGCAAGCTCGGAAGTTGGCAAAAAAGAGTACTGAACCTTTTTTAATTGTGTCCTTGGCGCGCGATAAAAATGTTCTGCGCATTAAAAAGCATTTACCAAAAAAATCTGAAAAGCAAAGAAAGGCACAAATGGAATCTGTGCCAGAAGTAGACAAAGTTGTGCTGGGTGCAATCGGCAACCACATCCCAGCAATTGTCCGCTTAAAGCCCGACATAATTGCTTTAGGCTACGACCAGAGCGCTTACGTTAAGGGGTTGCGTACTCAGCTTAAATATGCAGGACTGGCACCCAAAATTGTGCGTCTTAAATCCCACAAACCTCACATTTACAAAACTTCTCTCTTGAAGAAAACTAAGTAAAAACTTCAGATATTCTTTGGGGATAATCGAGATGGTTAATTAGCTTCTATTATTCTATAATGCAAATAGAAGAGAAAATTTAGCATAACTATAATGGAAACGGTTTCACCTTCAGAGAATAATTCAAGGCTTCCAGAGAGTTTAGATACCTTAACTTTTTTGTTAACTCTAGTTTTAATCTCTCTATCCATTGTCATCATGGTTGGAGAAATTCGCTATTTGATCATTTCCAAAGATATCAAGTCATCCACTAACATTAATCAAAACGACACCTCAAATTCTCAAATCGTCGAGTGCAATACGGATTTAAATACTTGGAAACCTTTCACGTATATGGCCGGAAAAGTCAAAGTTTCATTTAAGTATCCATCTTGTTGGCAACAAAATACTGATGAACGTTTTGATGAGTATGCCCCCCTATGGCATTTTGTGAATTCTAGCATAGATTTGTCCTACTCCGACCCAAACAAGTTATACAAAGGTCCAACTGCGGAAACAGAGGAAAAGAAATTTTCTAGTTTCACTTTGGGGTATGGTTATGGCACCTCTGTTTTGAGTCAAACTGTTAGTAAAGTTGTAGAGCAATCTAAGATAGCCGGTTATCCCGCAACAAAAACTATTTACAAAGGAATTAAAAATGACGGTAGTATAGTTATGTATGCCAACACAGGCATAGTATATGAAATTCCTCATCAAATTGAACGCGGGAAGCTGGGCATAACGTTTACAATTCAATTTTACGATTCAGACAAAACCGATTATTCAAAGATCGCAGATTTAATTGGCTCAACTTTTGAAATAAAGCAATGACAAAACGGAATAAAATCACTATATTGATAGCCGTGGTTCTATTGATGATAGATATTGCCTTGGGAGTATATATTGTCTATGGTACAAAAACCCACGAAGAGATTAAAAACAATCTTACGTCAAACGTTTTAGATAAATCTAAAAGTACTCAAACAGAACAGACGAACCAAGAATACAACATCATCAAGATCGACAGTGACGAAAAAATGCTTTCTGCAGCAAAGGAGTCGCTCAAATTTATTGACAATTTCCATACAGAGAAGGGTTATTTCCCATGTGAGGATGAGTTTTATATTAACTTTTGGAATAGGCATTATACGTATGAGCCAGATCTAGAAGGTCCTTTCTATAACTCCCCATTAATTTATTATTATCCAGATTGTTCGAGCGATAGTGATAGACCTCAAAAATTTCTTTGGTTTTATTATAGTCTTAATAAAGCTAATCCTAAAGCTTTTGGTACACCTTCTCCTTCTAACGGGGGTGTAGGAACAGAATATCGTGTAACTTCAGAGCAGAATGATCCAGACCAGCAATATTATAAGGATGCCTTGAAACAATTTTAATTAGTAACCACTTTTTTATGGATCAAAATATAGATAATCAACAGCCAGAAGTCATAGCCCCTTTAGAACAACAACCAAACCCGGTTGCGCCGCAAGATGCAGCGGTGAAATCAAATCGGGCAAATATAATAATTGTCATCAGTTTGTTAATTTTGATTTTACTCGCGCTTGGGGGAATTGTTTGGATTTATACAAAATCACCTTCTAAACAAACAATAAAAAACGACACTTCAACTCAATCGTCAAGTTCTGCAAACGAAACTGCGCCAATAGCAGAAATGAAAGGTTGGCAAACTTTTAACGATAAGCGTATCGATTTTACATTTCAATATCCCCAGGGTTGGACGGCGACTGTCGAGGGAACGGCTGATTTTCCAGATGTAATAATAACACCACAAGGAGCGAATTATTATTCGAATATCGTGCAACAAGAGGGAAACTCCAATCAAGATTATAAGACACCAGATCCAAAGTACATACGTATTCAGCAAAGGAAGGGTGACTATTCTTCTAAAAGCTTTGCGAATTTTAAGGCCAATAATGATGCGGAATTTAACAGCCAGTTTTATAAGGATAGGAATATCACAATATCCTATGAAGACACCACATTGGGTGGTAAGCAGGCTCTTATTCTTAGAACTACAGAGTTACCGGGTTATAGAGAAATCGTTGTATTCATTAATGGTGCAGAATATGACTTTGAGGTTGGTGTTGGCAACGAAGCAGAGTTAAATGGCATTCTAAAAACCGTAAAATTTTCTAACTGAAATAATTAGATCTTTTTTAGCTTAAACACCCTTGCGGGTTTTTAGCTATTTTTTTGTTACTTTTCCTCAATTTCCACGTAATATAGCTAGAAACACATGATACAATAGAATTGATGGAAATATCAGAACCAAAAATTATCGCGGACTGTCAGGCAGGTCAAATGGAGACATTTGTATATCTTTACGACAAATATGTCGAAAAAATCTACAAATTCCTCTATTTCCGGACTTTTGACCAAGAATTGGCCGAAGATATCACTAGCCAGACCTTTTTGAAGGCTATGGATAAAATTGGCTCCTTCAACGGAGAAAAGGGAACTTTTCAGGCGTGGCTTTACCAAATTGCTCGCAACCTGCTCATTGATGAATATCGCAAGCAAAAGCCGACTGACAACATTGATGCTCACTTTGATTTAGCGAGTGACATTAATCTGGAATCGGAAACAGCTGGCAGTATTACCAATGAAAAGTTGCGCGAGTTATTACTTAGCTTGCCAGCGGAAGCGCAAGAACTTGTTAGTATGCGCTTATGGGATGAAATGTCTTACGCGGAAATCGCCATAATTACTGGCAAGAGCGAAGGCGCATTAAAAATGCAATTCTCCCGCATCGTTGATCAATTAAAAAAACATTCACACTTGTTGGTGCTATTCGTAGCCCTCCACTTATCATTAACGAAAATTATATGATAGAACATACTTCAAATAATGTAGACGAACAAGTTTCCAGTATCATGGCAGAATTGGGATTGAATACAGATGATAGCAATGCGCGTAAAATAATCGCTCGTTTGCTTCAGTCAAAGCCAGACGTGGCAATTGACTCGCAGTTTATGTCTCAACTCCGCAATGTACTTCAGGCGCACGGCAATGTGGCCGCAGCGCAAACAAAATCTAATCAATCATTTAAATTTACAGTAATGTTTGTAAACAGAATTCTTGCCTCAGCTTTAATTGTGATGGTGGTATTGGCGGGTGGTGGTTTTTGGTACATCCAAAACAAAACTGACAAACCTCTATTTACTTCTCCTGCAGCAAAACAAGTAAACCAAGTTCTCTCTGGTAAGTATGGAGTATCAGAAAAGTCTCAAGAATCTTTCGGGGACTTAAGTAAAGTTTCTATCATCAATACAAAAAATGCGCCTAGTTTAGCGAACAATAGCACAGCTCCAAACAACAAAGCAGAGACCGCTACCATGAAGGCTTTTGGGGGTGGCGATACTAAGTACATTGCCCCAGGCGAACCTTATCCAATTTACGACTACTCATTCCGTTACGACGGCAAGGACTTACCACAATTAGGTGCGAATCAGTTCGTTCTTCGACGCACATTGCCGCAACAGCAACCAAGTTTGTTTGACCGCATTGTTAGCACACTTAGCTTTGGTCTAATTGATTTAACTAAATTTAGAGATACCAAAGTACAGTCGCTCTCCTTTGTTGAAGACCATCAATATGGTTACAGTGTTGGTGTTGATATGGTAAATGGCAGTGTGAATTTAAGCCAAAACTGGGAAAAGTGGCCACAACCAGATTATTCTAAATGCGCGCAACCTGTTCCTGCAGGATCGGCAGAGCAAACTATGCCAGCTTGTGGTCCTCAACCTCTGAAGATTGGCGATATCCCTGCAGACGATGTGCTATTTAAATCTACCAATGCTTTTCTTGACCAGTACGGAATTTCTCGTGAAGCCTACGGCAATCCAAAAGTAGATAACTCTTGGCGCATCTATTACGACCAAGCTCCTGAATCTGAAAAGCAAAGCATATACATTCCGGAACAGTTGAATGTAATTTACCCTTTGATTTTGGATGGTCAACAGGTGTTTGATGAATCCGGGAATCCATACGGCATGAATGTAACTTATGATGTTCGCAATCAAAAAGTTGCTAGCATTTATGAACTGACTACACATCAATACGACCGTTCACAGTACACGGGCGTAACTAACAGCAAGATAATTACCGACTATGCTGAACGCGGTGGCTGGCGCAATCAGATTTATCCACTTGATCGCAGCATTCCAGAGAACCGTAACGCTAAAAGCGCTGTGTTGAAACTGGACACTCCAACAGTGAAGTTAGTAAAAATGTATTACACAGATCCGAATCAACCTTATTCACCAAGCAATAGTGGCGAATTGTATGTACCAGCTTTGGTGTTCCCAATCAAAAACTATCAGGAAGTTAATTACTGGCGTTCTAGTATTATTGTACCGTTGGTTAAAGATATCTTTGATAGTGATCAAACTGGCCCGCAAACCTATTCTGAACCTGCACAGGGGATGGGTGGTTCAGCTGCGGGAGGTAGTGCTGAGATTGAAATAGTATCTCCTTCAGACCTGCCAAAAAATCAAAACTAATCTAGAGTTAGTTATTACAAAAAGCTCCTTAACTAATAGGGAGCTTTTTGATTATTATTGACAAAAACCCCAGAAATTGATATATTCTGATATTGTCCGAGATGGACTATTGTACTTATTACATCAAAAGGAGGTGAAAAAAGTGTGAGCTACCGAATACCTACTAGGCTCGAAGATCTAGATCTAAAAGCCATGAGCATAGCTCAGTTAGGTGAATATCTATTCGAGATCGATGCCATTCAGGCAAGACGGTTTCGTAAGCTGGCTGATGAGGTTCGGGAGATTGCTTTTGATCCCATTTTGAATCATCTCCTTGCTTGTCAAAAGATGGATGTTCTTCCGCAAAAAGATGCTGTCAGAGAAGTGATTGATGACGCACAAAACGGGCGCTCGTTTCACGATGGGCGTAAGTTACAATATCGACTAGATTCGTACGTAAGACCTGAAGAAATAGAGGAGAGCACAGAAGACGATATGAGAAGGAACGGAGCAGTATGGAAGAAGGTGTCTGGTATTGAAATTTCATCAAGTAACCAGCTCTTTCTTTTGGTGAAACCTAAACATGAAGCAACGTTTGTGGAGTGGCTGGGCAAAACACCCAATGTGATCGTGAAGTCAACCGATTTCGTTAAGACTTGCGGTGGCTTCAAAAGTACGGAACGCAACGTATGGTCACTTGCTCGGCGGGATGAGTTTTCAAAGGCCGTGCGAAACCAGCTTAATCCCAAAATTGGTCCCATCCAATTTAAATACTTTGATCACCCCATCGCCTTAGCGCGCGCTGTGGCGGATAAATTACTTAAGGAATTGCCCAGCGAAGTCCTGGCGAGACTCGAAGAAAGGCAGCAAGTATTTTCTGTCCCTGCGGTGAATAACGCCGTAGGTTTACCGCCGCATCCAGTGGCGCAACCAAAGGAGAAAGCAAAGATGATACGAACACACGAAGAAGTTTTAGATCAGCTGCCGCGGTGGATCTTTGCGAAAGCAAAAGGTACCACTGGATGGCAGCTGGAGTTTGAGCGGTTGTGGAATTTCACCAGAGACCACGCTGACTTCGCTGGGGTGAATTTGGCGGAGTTTACTTCGGCCATGTTTCACGCCCTATGTCTTACGAGCAAAATGCCGAGCGATACAACCAAGCACCTAATATTCTATCTCATGGATGTTAATGGTTGGGGTCGGAAGGATAAGGACCTGGTGGTTAAAGCTCTTCATAACCGAGGTTTCCAGAGTGTCAATGAATCGATCCTCGAGCTCGCCATGAGTCAGTATGTTCCTTCGGAACTCGCCGTCGGGCGGGACTCGGAGAATTCAGAAAGGTCCGCTTCAGTTGAAGGTGATGCCGTATCGAACGACTTTACTCGTCCGAAGGTGGAAGAATTTATGGTCGACCTCGATTCGATGGACTTCTCGTCGATGAAGCTTACCGAGATGGCGCGGGTATTTCTGACACCTAACGGTGAACTGATCGAAAACTTCCACACCACCAAGGACTTGTTTGAGTACATCTCGGAGAAGCATCCGGGTATCAAACTTGGCAGCTTTACGTCCACCTTCTATGCTGTGGCTCGGAAGCAAAAGAGCCCGAACGGATCCAAACCCGAAACTGCGAAAGGGACTAAACCACAGACGCCGCGAGGGTCGAGATTTGATGAGGTGAAGTCTGACCAGGTGAAGGCTGGTGAAGGGTCGGTGCTGACCATCCACCAAATATTGCAGCAGTACATGAATCCGGATGGTTCTTATCCGGCATCGCATCCGACTCGACTCGACTTCATAAAGCTGGTGAATCAGATCAATCCCGAGATCCAAAGAGTCACCATTCTAAATTCCTTGGCAGATTTTCGCAGAAAACTTCGGAATGGCCAGATTGTTATGGAGCAGAGATCGCCGGAGGTCGAGCCTGAATCGAGAATGGAGACCGGGGAGGAGTTGGAGCCTGGCGCCGAAACTCAGGAGGCATTCGATCCTTCGGAAGGGCTCGATAAAACTTTCGACGAAGAACCTGAACCGGATCAGTCTGCCAACGAAGAGGCCTCTGCAACGCCAGCAATCATCGCTCCTGAGCGAGAAATCGTTCCTGAGCCGATCAAGGCGGTGGAAAGCAGTGATGGCGGATCTGAACTGGAGAGGCTTAAGGCCAAGATCGCTGCGGGACGGGATGTGTACGACTTTCTCGGGAATCATCCGGAGTTCCTCGAGATGTACGTTCGGTTCAAAGCAACGCATCCAAATGTAAGTCTGTTCGAAGAGAACTGACTGTAGTTCACGCACTTCACACGCTAAAACGGGTACAGGAGCAAACGCTCTTGTACCCGTTTATTTTTTTATTTATCTAAGTCGCTTTTTTTGATGAAGTCCGTTGGCATTTCAATAGTTTTGACTGTGCCAATATTTTTGGATTCAGTTTCAATTTTGAGTTCCGCATCAAAATTTAGTTGCTTGATTACTTCCATGGCGATTTTGTAAAAATCATCTTCGATTTTTGAGTCTTCCTGCTTGATAGTTGATTCACTTGTGCCAGGTTGATTCGCGAATTCTGCCGGGATTCCTTTTTCCGTAAGCGCAACTTCGCCTGATTTCATTCCGGCCGTGGCTTGACCAAGACAAAATTCAATTTTATAACTTTGCGGTGAGACCTGAGTGTACCAATAAGTGTTGTAATAATCAGTACAAGTTCCATCGGGTGGAGTAGGGGAAGCGGGATACTTTTGTATAAAGCCGGCCTCTATCACTCCTACAGGCTGTCCGTCTTTTGCTTCTGGATAATGACCATTTGCTTCATAGTATAACTCGACTGCGGACGAAATACTTCTGGCATCTGAGACGCGACGTGCGTCGCGAGCCTTGGCATCTGTATTTTTTATTTGGTCTTTTGGATTTAGAATTCCCGGTTTGTTAATTGCATCTTGAAATGCTTGTAAAGTTTTTGATACAGAAATAGCATTCAATGTTAGCTGGCTCTTATACATTTTATGGTTTGTCACACCAACCCAAATTTCATAATTTTTAAATTCAATTTTATCTACGATTGCGTTAGCAATATCTTTGGATTGCTGCTTAAATTTGCTGTCCGCTAAACTTCCTTCATCAATAGAGTCTTCAACATACTTATGAAATCTGTCTTTGTTAAGAGCTAAAGAATAATGCGCAACTACATGACCGTCTATGTATGTGAGTCCATCCAATTGCTTTATATCAAACAAGCGATTTTCTTTGAGCAGTTTGACTGTACCAACATCGCGTGAATCGTAAAACGCAGATTTAATATCACTACGGATAGTATCGATGTCTTTTTTGTCGGTAGATTTAATCCACTTCCCTTTGCCTGGAGCAACTTCATGGCTTCCTAAAATGGCATCAACAGTTTTTTGGATATTGTCGTTATAGTCAAATTTTCCAAAAGCTTCACTGTCATTAAGCTTTATGTCAACATTGCCGGAATATTCTTTGGCATCGTTTGTGAGAGAGAGATCTACGTGAGTATCGGTTTGTGGTGCATCTTCATCTTTTACATTCAAATAAGCATTCACATTCCCGGCGATAGTTAAATCGGAGATTTTAAATGAATACTGGCTATCGTATTGATTGAGCTCTTCGTCTGTAAAAATACCAAACGCTTTA
The DNA here is from genome assembly GCA_964473815.1 of uncultured Candidatus Saccharibacteria bacterium. Lineage (GTDB taxonomy): Bacteria > Patescibacteriota > Doudnabacteria > UBA920 > UBA920 > UBA920. Next base: position 105,891 of record CAYYQK010000001.1, read on the forward strand.
GCAAAATTTGAAGGCTTAAACTGATAACTCCCAGAATCAGTGTATGTAATACTTAGCTTACTATCTTGAGTTTCCTTTAAACTGCTATCTACCATTTGCACCCAAACTTTGTTTTGGAAATCTTCACCCATCGAAGTCTTGCCCATTCCATAAACAACATAGGCCGAGGCTATAAGAGCAATTACTACCAAAATCAAAACACCAGGAATAATGAGAATTAGTTTTGAATGAAGAAAACGGCTAAAAAACGATCTGGCTGGTGGTGGGGGTGGTGTCGATGATGTAGGGGGAGCGGGCGGGGTTGGAGTTGGTGGAGCGGGTGGAGTTGGCGGTGGCGGTGTCGGAGGAGTGGAAGGCATGGGCTTCAACGGAGCCGGTGGCGGTGTCGGTGGCGGTGTCGGTGATTTAGATGCGGGCGCAGCGACACTCGCTGGTTTAAATGCAGAGCTTGGAATCGGTGGTGCGAGCGGCACCGATGGTTTTGGTTGCTGCATTTTAGGATCCAAGTTTTGATTTTCCATTTTTTGTTTCTTAGAAAGTCTTTTCTTAATTATATATGATATAATCGGTTCATGGAAAGTTATCCACAGAAAAATGAAATTGCTGTTTTTGCGGGTGGATGTTTTTGGTGTACCGAAGCAATCTTTCAAAAATTGCGTGGTGTTGCCAGTGTGGTGCCAGGGTATGCTGGTGGGACCGTTGAAACCGCTAATTACGAGCAAGTATCCTCTGGTCGAACCGGGCATGCGGAGAGTATTCGGTTTGAATTTGATCCACAAAAAATTTCCTACCGCGATTTACTCGAAGTCTTTTTTGCTACTCATGATCCGACTACTTTAAATCGGCAGGGAAATGATATTGGGCCACAATACCGATCGACAATTTTTTATGCCAATGATCAACAAAAGGGCGAGGCGGAAAAAATTATTAAAGAACTCACGGATGAGCGGGCTTTTACTGATCCGGTCGTGACAACCTTAGAGCCATTAAATGAATTTTATGAGGCTGAGGACTATCACAAGAATTATTATGAAAGAAACCAAGGGCAACCGTATTGTCAGGTTGTAATTAATCCGAAGATAAAAAAGTTTAAAGAAAAGTTTGCATCATTAATACAAGAATAATATGGACGATCAAGAAAAAATTATAAAAACCGAAGAAGAGTGGAAAAAGGATTTAACCCCAGAGCAATATGCGGTGTTGCGCGAAAAGGGCACAGAGCCCGCTTTTACGGGGACGTATGTAGATAATCACGGCCATGGCGTGTACCGATGTGCGGCTTGCGGTCAGCAATTGTTTAGCTCCGAAACAAAATTTGACTCGGGCAGTGGTTGGCCATCTTTTACTGATCCGATGAATTTGGAACACGTAGAATTAAAAGATGATAGTAGTTTTGGGATGCATCGAACCGAAGTTATTTGCAAGCGGTGTGGCTCACATTTAGGCCATGTGTTTGACGATGGACCCCAAGACAAAGGCGGTAAGCGCTATTGCATCAATTCTTGTGCATTAAATTTCGAGAAAAGATAATTTTCCAAAATGAAAAGGGCTGCAGCGGAGAGCGTATGATATAATAAATCTCTATGAATGATTTACAAGAAGTTTTTAATCGTATTCGCGAAACGCGAAACAAAGCCAAAGAGATTCGTAAGATGTATAAAGATACTTTGATTGCGCATCAGGAGTATCAGGAGGTTGTAGAAAAATTAGACAATTTGAAGATTCGCAAAAAACAAATTGAAACGGAAATTAAAGACGACCAGATGGCGGATTTCCAAAAACTCGATGCATACAAAATGCACGTCAAAAACGATACGGAAATGTTGTCTGATTTGGCGCTAAATAAATTAGTTTCTGGCGAAACAGTTGAAGTAGTTGATGAAGCCGGGGATAAATACGAACCCTTGTTCACAGTGAAATTTAAAAAGGCTTAATGGAATTAGTAAAACAGCGCAGTTTGCAACAACTGCGCTTATTAATTAGACGATGCGAAACGGAGAGCGCGGCAGTAGTTGGCAAAAAGCCAACGTCCTTACGATTGAAACCAATGAAGTCGCAGTGGGGAAGCTGTAATAGTCAGGGGATAATTGCGATTAACACACGATTGATGTATTTGCCAGAGCGCTTGGTGGGATACATTGTACATCACGAAGTGGTGCATTTAAAAATCCACCGCCACGATCGAAAGTTTCGTGAGGCGGTGGAAATATTGTTTCCTGATCGGTTGGAGCTAGATAAACAATTACATGCAGCAGCGGGAATTTTGCGTATTAAGTTAACTACTGACTAACTGAGAACATCGTCATAATTGGAATGTTGTTGCTTTTAACTGGCATGTCTGTGGCGGCATTAAATTTTTTGTCGCCGTTATCTTCGTGCAGCATGGCAATATATTTACCGCCGGCTACAATAGGGACATTAATTTCCAAATCTTGTTTCGGCCCAACAGTTAAGTAACCACTTGCGCCAATTATTTTTCCAGGTTGGCCTTTGCTGTCTACTTCGTGAATTGCGATGAAGCCAGGTTTTTCGAGGAAGGCGTTGTCAATTGTGATGCTACTGCCAGGAGTTTGTTCACTGACGGCAACGGTAGCAGAAGTTGGTTGGCCAGAATTATCCGGTTTGTCATTAGGAACATCACCAGTGAATTCGTTGGTGTTCGAATTTGTGCTAGAAGTTTGGTTAGTATTTTCCGGGGCTGCTGCTTTGTGGTTCCTCATATATAGATAGAGTCCACCGAGAATAACAATGGCGGCCACAGCAATGATCAAATATTTTTGTTTCATCTTTGAAGCTTAATTACGTGATAATTATAACATGAAATATCAAAATAATAGGGAATTTGAGCTATATTGACAAATAGCTCAGATTTTGGTATAATATGGAAAAGTTCTAAAATACATTTGGTAGGGGGTATTCTAATGACAGTACTAAGCGTAGCTTATGAAGCGCCGTTTCGCCTAGAGGGTTTGCCCATCGACGACGAGGTTCGTCAAAGCGTTCAGGATGGCACGTTTATTTGTCCTCGTTGTTCATCCGAAAACATCAATTGTGGATGTTATTCCGCAATGGATATATTGGATGATCTCGGCGTTGATAAGTTTACGTTTAAACAGGCGTATACCTTTGGACGGCGCGGCTTTAATCCGCTAACTAGCTCGGTGATGTTCAAGGGCAAGTTCGTTGCCTCGCGGAAGGATCCGAATGATCCCGAGAGCGATGTAATGTTCGCTGTTCTTGAACCATTCCGGGTGAGCGGCATAGGCTTCCGTGCTGTAGCTTTGCCTGAGGTTGAGCAGATCATTCTGCGCGGCCTCGCGACTAAGCTTTGCTGAAATCAGCCAGCGCACTTAAAAACAAAGGGCGGAGTCACAACAGACTTCGCCTTTTTTCTATGCTAAAATACCTGTATGTTAATAGGAATTGAGGCAGAACGGGCCAATAATACTCAGAAAACCGGAGTTGAGCATTATGCCAAAGAATTGATTTTACAGTTGGCCAAAATCGATTCGCAGAATGAATATACTTTATATTTACGAACACAACCACAGGAGTGGTTTTTGAAATTGCCGCAAAATTTTCAAGTTAAAGTAATGCCATTCCCAATTTTTTGGACGCAATTGCGGTTAAGTTGGGAAATGTTGTGGCATAAGCCTGATGTATTGTTTGTGCCTGCATCGACGTTGCCATTGGTGCATCCACGAAGTGTTTACACAGAACATGATGTTGCCTGGATTTATTATCCGGAGATTTTTACTTTATGGATGCGTTGGTTCCACAAGGTATTTAGTTGGTTGGCGCGAACTGGTGCAACAAAAATTATTTCTATTTCAGAAGCCACAAAAAAAGATTTAATTTCAAATTATGGTGTACCGGCAGAAAAAATTGCCGTCGTGCCGCATGGCTACACAGTGACTGAAAACATGTCGAATGAATTAAGTGCCGAGGTTGCTAGTAAGTTACCACAGAAATATGTGCTGTTTCTGTCGACCTTGCAGCCGCGTAAAAATATCGAGCGCCTAATAGACGCATTCCGCCAGTTAAAAATCGAACATCTGGAATTGCCACATAAATTAGTAATAGTGGGAAAGCCGGGTTGGAAATTTCAGAATATTTTGAAAAAGATAGAGGAGAATAAGGATATTGTTGTTTTTCTGGGTCATGTATCTGACAATGACCGCTGGCCGATATTCCGCAAAGCGGATATGTATATCAACCCCAGTTTGTATGAAGGATTTGGCATGCCTCTTCTTGAAAGCTTTGAATGTGACTGTCCTGCAGCAGTTTCAAATAATTCCAGTTTGCCAGAAGTTGGCGGGGACGCAGCAGAGTATTTTGACCCAACTTCAACTGATCAAATAAAAGAAGCAATGTGGAAAATTTTAAGTAATGAATCATTGCGTAAGGAAATGATTGCAAGGGGTCGCCAGCAACTCGCAAATTATAGCTGGGACAAATGCGCACGCGAGACACTTAAAGTTTTAGAGGGAGCAGGAAAAACTAATGAATAAATTTAAATTTAAAACTCAACAATTAATTTGGCTAATTGTTTTCTGGCAGTTTATAAGCGTTGGCTTGATGGCAGTCGGTGTTTGGCCTGCGAATGTCGCCTTAGTAAACAGTGTTTTGTTGGGTTTGTTTATTTTGTTTGCCAAACCGTACCAAAGCGTATTGTTGTTAGTGTTATCAATTCCATTTTATATAATCCTTCCTAATACTGTTGTTGCCAATTTGCCAATGTGGCGTCCGCTGTTTGTAGAATTATTTGCGGTGTGGTTTGTTCATTTATTGATTGCCCAGCGCGCGTGGTTGCAAAGATTGTTTACAATTCAGCGGTGGACCAATGATGAACCACTGACCGGAACAAAACTCAAAGAAATCGTTATTAATTCCCTTAAACGAATAGACAGTCGGTTTATGCCGTGGGATAAAGTCGCAGTTCTATTTATTGTATTAGCGGCTTTGTCTTTGCTGATTGCCCGTTTCCCTGGTCATGGCGCGAAACAAATTCTGTTTTTGCTGAATGTTTATTTGTTATACATAGTTGTCATCAATGTTGTTACCGATCGTGACAAGCTAAAAGAGTTGATCCGCTACACCCTGGTTTCTCTGGGAATTATGGTAGCACTGGGGTATATCCAATACATTGGTACTATGTTTTCTCAGCCATATTACTTTTGGCAATATTGGGCCGTAATGGTTTCTAACTTGTATTACGGAACGCCGCTGGCGAATGTTTTGGTTTACTCGAATTCATGGTTTTCATATTCCGGTGGTTCACAGGCTTTGCGTATGTTCGGCATTTTGCCAGACACTCACGCCTTTGGAGTAGTCTGCATCTTTGCATTAGCATTTTTAGCACCGTATTTAAAAAGTTGGCGCAAAAATAAATGGTACTTGGTAGTGGCAATCGTACTGGTCGCTTTTGCGATTATGGCAGATGGTACGCGCGGGGTGTGGATCGCGATGCTGGCGCCACTGCTTTTGACTTTGCTTTTCATTGGTAAAAAATTATTTGTTAATTTTTCTAAGGCGTTACTGGGTGTTTATTTTGTTGTGATCATCTTGTTTGCATTGTCTCCATTTATTTCGCAAGGACTAAACTTCATTCGGACATACGATGTGAATGATGATTTTCTTTCTCGAGCAGGCAGCATTTATGATTTAAACGAAAGCTCTAATGCCGGACGCCTTGAAATTTGGAAAAGTAGTGTTAAATATGCTGCGCTCCATCCATTTGGGGTTGGTTACGGAAACTTCATTGTCTCGTTTATTGATCGCATTCCAGAACGAATGACCTATGAACAATTAGCTGACCAAAAAAACTTGCGATATAATTTGCCCGCTGGTTTTGTGACTGCTCACAGTTTGTATTTGCAACTTTTGGTTGAATTGGGCTTTGCTGGCTTGCTGGCATTCATCTTATTTTGGTGGGAATATTTTGAAAGACTATTCCAATTTTTAAGCTCACACTTAGCCGAAGACTCATATTACAGCAATTTAGTCATTAGTTTGGCGATGGCTTTCTTGTGGCTTTTGGCTTATGGCGTCTTTGACTTAACCATCCTTAATGATAGGGTATTGCAGTATTTATTCCTCTCATTAGCCATTAGTGGATTGCTTTTTGCAAAATACGACAGTTTAAATGATATAATAGTAGAAGACTAAATTTAGAAAAACTTTATGGATAACCCAGAAAATAACGATAATCAGTTAAATGGTTTTAAACCGGAAACAAACAAATTTAATTACAAAAAATGGATCCTAGGATTGCTGATTGCTTTTATAGTAATTGGCGGATCGTTTCGAGTTGGATATGTGAGCGGCTCTAAAGGTTACACCTTTGATTCCAAAACATTCCAAGTTGTAAACAAACAGAATGCCCCAACAAATGTTGATTACAATTTGTTATGGGAAGCTTTAAAAATTGTTCAAGATAAATATATAGATTCAGATAAAATTGATCAGCAGCAGGTTTTGTACGGAGCAATTCGTGGCGCGATTGCCGCAGCCGGCGACGATTACACCCAATTTTTCGATCCAAAAAGTTTGAGTGAATTTAAAACTGAACTACAGGGAAGTTTTTCGGGAATCGGCGCAGAAATTGGCCGAAAGAATGAAAACATCACTGTTATTTCTCCGCTCAAAGATAGCCCTGCAGAAAAAGCTGGCCTGAAAGCAAAAGATATTATTGTAAAGATTAACGGCGAAGCTACCACCGACATGACCGTGGATGATGCAGTTGGTAAAATTCGCGGCCAAGAAGGTACTGAAGTAACCTTAACTATTTACCGCGAAGGTGATACCGGTACTAAAGATTTAACTATCAAACGACAGAAGATCGAAATTAAGAGTGTTAAGTGGGAATATAAAAATGTAGGCAATAAAAAAGTTGCCGTAATTACCATTAGTAAGTTTGGTGACGATACTAAAGATTTGTTTAACCAGGCCGTTGCTGAAGTTCAGAAAAATAAACCAGACTCTATTATTATTGATTTGCGCAATGATCCGGGTGGTTACTTAGATACCGCCGTAGATGTAGCTTCGCACTGGTTAGAATCAGGAAAGTTAATTGTAAAAGAAGCAAAGAGTGATGCCAGTTCAAAAGATTATAATTCTAATGGCAGCAATGAACTCGGGGGCATTAAAACATTAGTATTGATTAACGGCGGGAGTGCATCAGCATCAGAAATCTTGGCCGGAGCTTTAAGGGATAACGGCAAAGCAAGTTTGATTGGAGAAAAAAGTTTTGGAAAGGGAAGCGTACAAGAATTAATTCAATTGAGCAAAGACACCGCTGTAAAGGTAACGGTTGCGAAATGGATCACTCCTGGCGGCAAGAATCTAAATAAAGATGGATTAGATCCAGACATAAAAGTTGAATTGTCCGATAGTGATGCACAGGCTGGCAAGGATCCGCAAATGGATCGCGCGCTGGAAGAAGCAGGAAAGTAAAAAAATAAAAGCCGTCGTTCAGCGATAGATCGACGGTTTTTAAATTGGGAAAATTCAGTGGGAAAATTTAAGGGATGTTGAATCGCGCGCCGGCTTTCAGGCCACGCCACCAGGACACTATCCTGCCTATAGAGGCGTTCCCGTGCGGGTTGCGTTTGTAGTAGCGGAGACGAATCTTGCGGCCGAGTCGCTTTGCCCAACCAATTTGGTAATCAGACTCGATAACCGCGCAGTCCATGCTGCAGATCCTTTTGAACAAAAGCTTAATCCCGACGCAGTGCCATTTTTCGCTGACCACGGTTAGGTCGTAATCGCAAATGTGGATCCCGCGGAGAGCGAAGCAAATTGCCAAATTGCTTATATTTTCTCGAGTTGTTTGCGACTCATTTTCGCAAATGAATTTAAATGATCGAACCCCGCCTTGTTCTAAGTAGCGATCAAAAATTTGCTCATACATGATTTGGGCAGCAGATCGAGTTTGGTTATGGGCGAAGATACCACCCACCGTTGCCACTACATCATAGTAGTTAATTGGCCGGTTTAGGAGCTCTTTCACAGCCGCTTCGATGTTTGCAGTTGTATCGGCGGCCGGACAGTCTCCGTTCATTCCCAAAGAAAAAACCACCAAAGCTCTTTTGTTTACATTTTCCACTGAATTTCCTCCTGAGAATAGTGATAGGAACTAATTGGCATTACGGTATCACTCTGGCACCGGTTTGTCAAGGCTACTAATATTCGTTAAAATGTTTAATATATGACTAAAATTACTGCATCAGAATTACGTACTAAATGGTTGGAATTTTTTAAAGAAAAAGGACACGAAATAATTCCATCTGCCTCGCTCGTGCCGGAGAATGATCCTTCGGTTTTGTTCACTATGGCGGGAATGTTCCCACTAGTGCCTTACCTAATGGGTCAACCGCACCCTAAAGGAGTGCGTGTGGCAAATGTCCAAAAATGTATCCGCACCATAGATATTGATGAAGTTGGTGATAACACTCACTTAACCTTTTTCGAAATGCTCGGCAACTGGAGCTTTGGTGATTACTTTAAAAAAGAAGCCATTGAATGGAGTTATGAATTTTTAACTTCTCCAAAGTGGTTAGGGATTCCTGTGGAGCGTTTAGCGTTTTCTGTTTTTGCTGGCGACGACGACGCGCCATTCGATGAAGAAAGTTATGCTCTCTGGAAAAGTTTAGGTGTACCGGAAGCGCGCATTGCAAAACTTGGTAAAGAAGACAACTGGTGGATAGCAGGTTTAACCGGTCCGTGTGGTCCTGATACAGAAATGTTTTATTGGATCGATGACGGCACTCCGGCACCAGAGAACTTTCAAGAAACTGCGAGTGATCCGCGATGGGTGGAAATTTGGAATGACGTGTTCATGGAATTCGAAAAGAAAGAAGATGGTTCGTTAATTCCACTTGAAAAGAAAAATGTAGATACCGGAATGGGCCTCGACCGCGTGGTGGCAGTTTTAAACGGCCACAAGTCTGTTTACGATACTGAATTCTTTGCCGGTATGTTCCAAGTGATTGGCGTGCAGAACGATGTTTTGTCGGGTGATGAAATTCGTAAGGCGCGTATTGTTGTTGATCACATCCGCGCGGCGGTGTTTATTGCGGCTGATGGAGTTGAACCGTCTAATAAAGAACGAGGGTACATTTTGCGTCGTTTGTTACGCCGCGCGATTGTTTATGCGCGCCAGTTGAGTCTAACGGACCACTGGCTCGAAGGTCTTGTGGGAAAAGTAGTAGCAGAGTATGGCGATGCTTACCCGGAACTCAAAGAAAACGAAAACTACTTTAATAGTATTTTAAGCGAACAAAAGAAGTTTGGTAACACGATCGAAAAAGGCCTAAAAGAATTCGACAAACTTTTCCAAAAGCAAAATGAAATTTCCGGTACTGATGCATTTAATTTGTATCAAAGTTTTGGTTTTCCGTTGGAGCTAACTCAAGAACTAGCAGAAAGTTATGGCCAGAATGTTAATCGTGAAGTTTACGAAGCTGAATTTAAAAAACATCAAGATTTGTCTCGGACTGCCAGTGCCGGTACTTTTAAAGGTGGCCTTGCTGACCATAGCGAAAAAGTTGTGCGGTACCACACTGCAACGCACTTAATGCACAAAGCATTGCGCGATGTTCTTGGTCCCGATGTTTGGCAAAAGGGAAGCAATATTACATCTGAACGCACCCGCTTTGACTTTACTTATCCGCAGAAAATGACTGATGAACAAAAACAACAAGTCGAAGAATTGGTGAATAAATGGATTCAACTCGATGCAAAAATGGAGCAAGAAATGATGCCTCTGGAAAAGGCGCGAGAACTTGGCGCGATTGGTTTGTTTGGCGAAAAATATGCCGACACTGTATCTATATATACCGCAACAGATAAAGATGGTAATGTAATCTCTCGCGAATTTTGCGGTGGCCCGCACGTTGAGCACACCGGTGTTATCGGAAAGTTTCGCATTGCCAAAGAAGAAGCCGTGTCCGCCGGTGTTCGCAGAATCAAAGCAGTAATTGAACCTTAATGGAAGATCAATTATTTTTCGTAGGTCAGAAAGCATTTATAGAAAAAGATGGTCAAGTTTTGATTTTACATCACGAAAACGGATTGGACTTCCCAGGCGGTAAAATAAATCAGCACACTTTAGATTTTATTCCTGAGCTCCAAAGAGAAGTTAGAGAAGAAACAAATTTGGAAATTGAAGTTGGAGACCCGTTTGTTATTTGGCATACAGAATTCCAAATTGATGGATATTTTGTATTTCTTGTAGGATATAAATGTAAATACATTTCCGGAGATGTTAAAATAAGTGATGAACATACAGGGTATCAGTGGGTGAATGAAAACGATTACAATTCCCTTAACGATGGTAAACAATATTTCGCAGCTTTAAGAAAATATTTTGAAACAAAATGAAGTTAGAATTTTTTAATTGCCCGCAGCCTCAGGAATTTAATAGTGCGTTGGTGCAGCAACGACCAGCGTTTTTGTCGTATCAGCCAAAGTTTGGGGAGATAGAAACCCTCGCTGCTGAATACGCTAACTTTAAAAATATTGTACTAATTGGTCATGGCGGAAGCGTAACTAGTTTTTACGGAATGTTTTACGCGCTTCATCATGATTCTAATAAGCATTTGTATGTTGTTAGTACTGTTGATCCAGATTATATTTCTGAACTGAAAGCGTCGCTTAGCACTGCAGACACACTTGTAATTGCAATTAGTAAGTCAGGAGAAACCGTAACCCAAATAGAAGCGCTGCTACATTTTACGGAATTTCAAATGCTGGTAATCACTGGGGCAGTTGGACCGCTTGCAGATATTGCGCAAAAACTTTCTGCCCGCACAGTTATGCATCCGCCAATTGGTGGAAGGTACACAGCGTTTACAGAAGTTGCACTTTTGCCAGCAGCGATTTGCGGTTTAGATATACGCGCCATGTTTGCAGCCGCTCAAAAAGTTTACGCCGACTTTGCGAAAAATAACGAAGCCTACAAAGCCGCTTCTATTTTAGAACAGTTAGAAGACAAGGGTATTGTAGACGTGTTCATGCCGGTTTACGACTCGCATTTGTACCCAATGACAAATTTAATTGTGCAACTTTGTCATGAAAGTTTTGGTAAAGATGGGGAAGGGCAAACCTATTTCGCGCATCATGCACCAGAGTCACAGCATCATACGAACCAAAGATTTTTCGGGGGCCGTAAAAATATTGCCGGATGGTTTTTAGCAACAGAGAAACCCCTCACAGATTCAGCAACGGTTGTGCCAGATAATTTAAAATCAATCACTTTAAAAGATGCCACTCTAGACACCTTAGATCAAATTCCTCTATCTGTAGCATTGCAGGCCGAACTTCATGGAACATTGGAAGATGCAAAAGTAAAAAGTATTCCAACCGTATTACAAACTTTGCCTCAACGAACGCCCGCAGAAGTTGGAGCGCTAATTGCCTTCTGGCAACTTTTTGCAGTTTACTCGGCGCTACTTCGTAATGTAGATCCATTTGATCAACCCCAGGTTGAATCTAGTAAAAAAATTAGTTTTGCCAAACGCCAGCAATTTAAGGGTCAAATGTAGCCAAATTTATAGGTTGCATAGACTTTAGAAAATCTTTAGAATAAATATAGAAGAAAAGAAAAACCCTTTAAATTAAGGGTTTTTATATACCAGAAATTCAAGATTATGTCGAAAACTCTTTATTTAAATTTAGAAGATGATGTAGCCAAAGTGGCCGCTAAACTCCAGCGCGAACGCGCTGAAGATATAGTTTTGGTTTTTCCTAAAGGGAGCTATCTGTTTTCGGATCGTATTAATATGCGACTGCTCAAGAAGCAGCTCGACATGCTTGGGAAAAATATTTCCATTTTAACGATGGATGAGCGCGGTAAGGCTTACGCTGAGGAAGCAGGTTTTGTGATTAAGAGCATGCCCCGCTCACTACGCTCCAGCTCTTTGTCCGACATTCGCCCGCGCCGCACAGAATCTCGTCTCACAGAATCCCGCAGCGCAGAACCACGCAACGTGGCACCCCGCCGCACAGAAACTCAACCAACAAAACCTCAGATAACATCACCAAAGAAAACTTTGGCAACTTTAGCTGCAGCCGCAGCTGCAATCCCTGTTGCAAAGAAACTGAAGAAGAGACCAGTCGCATCAGCTGCAACTGCCCAAACAACAGCTGCCGCATCAAATGCAATGCGCATTAATACAAATGCCAATCCAACCCCGCATAGCGGCAGAACGGTTTCTGCAAAAAGAGCAGATGAACTTTTCGAACCTGTTCAAAAGCAAGACAATGTCTTTATGCCCCCAAATTCGCGCAATGCAAATTTACCGCGCCGTCGTCGTTCTTACCGTGCATGGGTAGTTGGATTTATTGCTCTAGCCTTAGTAATAATTTTAGTGCTTGTTCTGGTCGTGCTTCCAAGTGCTAACATCACAGTTTATGCGAAATCAGAAACTATCGCTCGCGACATGGACATTGTTGCTAATATCCAAACGCAAACTCCGCAGTCACAAACTCTTACCATCCCAGCAGTAGCAGTAAATGAACAACGAGACCAATCCGACTCTTTCACGGTTAATGGTAAAAAAGAAATGGGCAGCAAAGCCGAAGGTCGCGTGGCGATTTATAATTTATCTGGCCAACCAATCACACTAAAAGCATCAACCACCACACTTACGGTTGGTACAAAATCTTACAGTTTCAAATCTGATCAGACTGGAGTCCATGCCTTAACCAGCGCAGCGAACGACAACAATGCTTCTGTTGCAGACATTATTGCTAGCGATGGGGGAGAGTCATTCAACTTGCCTGCTGGGACGCGCATGGAAATTACCAACCAGGCCTTTGGTAGTCAGCCACAAAAATTATATGCAAAGACTGTAACCCAAGTGGTGGGCGGTTCATCCCGATTTATCTCAGTGATCACAAAAGAAGATACTGACAATGCCCAAAAACAGCTTATTCAAAAAATGGTCGACAATATTAACGCCGGCCTTTCCGACCGTAACGTAAAATTGGTTGATGGCGCATACACTATTAATGTGCAATCTTTCACAACTGATAAACCTGAAAATACTGAAACCACCACTTTCAACGCCGAACTGAAAGTCACTATAACTGGTCTCGCCTTTGATGAAACAGGGTTAAAAAATTTGGTGCGTACTCGATTGCTCTCCTCTCTTGATGGCAATAAAACTTTACAACCTCTTGATCAAGATACAATCATTTATAAAATTTCAAATCTGGATGTGCAAAATGGCATCATGCAACTCTCCATTCACTACGAAACCACCGACAAGCCAACTATTGACCCAGTTGATATTAAAAATAAGATCACTGGTAAGTCCAAACAGGAAGCTTCTGATTTAATTCTTGCCAACAGTGATATTGATCATGTGGAAATTACAGTACAACCTGCTTGGCAGTCGGGGATACCACGCATCTCTGGGAAAATCCACATTGAAGTAAAAGAATAAATAGCAGATAAATGAAAAAGCCTTGCTCACTGTCGTGGGTAAGGCTTTTACGTAGTTGCAGTTTGAGTTTTATTACTCTAGGCGATCCATCTCGCCAAGTTCACGGGCTCGACCTCGGCACCGGGGGTCAGAAACTCGACTTTAGGGAAGAGTTCTTTGAGCCGATCGACGTCATGGCCGTTTTCGACCACTTCTTTTACGAAACTGGCCATTTCTCCGCATCCTCCCATAATCACAGGGACTACGCGGCCATTGATGTGGTACCGGCTGGTAGGCGAGGTCGTAAAAGTGTATACATAGACGTTCGGATTGATCTCCCTGGCCGCCTTTGCGATGGAGTCTGCGTTGGGCATGTCGGGATCATACGTATAGTCGCTGGAGATTACCAGTAACTCTTCATTAGGGTTTTCCTGAACGAAATCGATCACTTCCTCAGCCCAGCCGGTTACAGTGACACTCTTGTTTTGAATTAATCCCAGATCCTCAAGCGCTTGCTGTGATGGTGTGCGGCCCGACGATGATGACTGAAATACTACTGCTTTCATTGTATTTTCTCCTTCTAGCTGAAATTTGTGCCTTTTTTGGCGGCTAACCAGTTTTTATTTGTGATTAAATTATAGCACAAAATGGTATAAATGTCAATAGTTGTAATAAAATCGATTGTTTTCACCTAAAATTCCTTGACATTCCAGGGATATGTGTTAAAATTAGTCCAATAAGTCAAACAGTAAGATTTCCTAAGGAAAAGCAAGAATTTGGGTAGTTCCGACACAAATAAAGAGACAATTGAACTAGAAGGTAAAGTCATTGAGAGTTTACCTAATGCTGTTTTTCGCGTTCAATTGGATTCCGGACAAGTCCTTCTTGGTCACTTAGCCGGCAAAATGCGCATTCACCGAATCCGCGTACTGCCTGGCGACAAAGTGCTAATGGAAGTAACTCCGTACGACTTATCAAAAGGGCGAATTACTCGCCGCCTGCGCTAAACAGGAATTTAAATATTTATTAGCGGCCTCTAAGCTGCGGGAACAGATTCGTGAAATCATTTTTGTTCCCTGAATTGTAGCCTTATAGGCTTGCAAGGATTATCAATGAAAGTTCGAGCAAGTGTAAAACCAATGTGTAAGAAGTGCAAAATCGTAAAGCGATTCGGTCGTGTTTACGTTATTTGCGATGTCCCTAAACATAAGCAACGCCAAGGTTAATTGGCGCTGTGCCTTTTGTATTTATTAACTAATTAAGAGAAACAGTATGGCTCGTATTGCCGGAGTAAATATTCCGAACGAAAAAAGAATCGAAGCATCACTTCAGTACATCTATGGTGTTGGCCCAACCTTGGCGAAGCGCGCGTTAAGCGAAACCAAGATTAGCGCTGACATTCGTACCAAAGATTTAACTGAAGCTGATCTAAATAAATTACGTGAATTTATTGATAAGAACTTCAAGACCGAAGGTAACCTTCGCCAGGAAGTATTGCTGAACATTAAGCGCCTTAAGGAAATTGGATCTTATCGCGGAATGCGTCACAGCCGCTCTTTGCCGGTTCGTGGACAACGCACCAAGACTAATTCCCGTACCCGTCACGGCAACGTTCGCCGCACTGCAGGTTCAGGACGTAAGAAGGCAGCAGAAAAGACCTAATCATTAGGGGTCCTGTCAGCAGATAATTTTTTTCTTCGCGACATAAGTCGACTCAGAAAAAAATTACCCTGCTGCCACCCCACCAAATTATTATGAAATTACTAGAAGAAGATATTATAACTCAAAACGCTTCTGATGCTGCTGATACAGCTATGGAAAGCGATGTTGCTGCACAGGTTTCTGCTGAATTAGCAGCTGCTGACAGCTCTAAAGACGGCGCTGCTGCTCCAAAGATCAAAGGTAGCAAAAAGAAGAAGTCGAAAATCAAAATTCCTAAAGGAAAGATTTTCATCAACTCTACTTATAACAACACTATCATTGCTGCAACTGACCCATCTGGGAATGTATTTGCTTGGGGTAGTGCTGGTAAAGCTGGTTTTAAGGGAAGCAAGAAATCAACACCTTATGCTGGTGGTAAGACTATGGAAGATTTGTTGGCGCGTATTAAAGATCGCGGTTTACAGGAAGTGGAAATTTTTATCAAAGGAATTGGAACTGGACGCGAAAGCGCTATTCGTGCTTTGCAAAGCTCTGGTTTAACAGTTTTGACCATTAAGGACCGCACGCCTTCACCTCACGGTGGCGTTCGCCAGAAGAAGGTGCGCCGCGTTTAGTTTAACGGCAAAATAAATTTATGAGATATACAGGACCAAAAGTTAAAAGAGCCCGCCGTCTCGGCATGGCCTTTACCGATAAAGATGTTCGCATTTTGCAGCGCCGCCCAACCCCTCCGGGTCAACACGGTGCTAGCCGCGCCCGCGTTTCTGAATACGGTTTGCAGCTTCGCGAAAAGCAAAAAGCGAAAATCAATTACGGTGTACAAGAAAAACAATTCTTGCGTTACTTCGATAAAGCTTTGAACAAGCCAGGTGTAACCGGTGATTTGTTGCTAGAATTCTTAGAACTTCGCCTTGATAACATTGTTTATCGTTTAGGTTTTGCTGAAACCCGCGCGCAAGCTCGTCAGTTAGTCAGCCATGGATTCTTTGAAGTTAATGGTAAGAAAGTAGATATTCCTTCTTACGCAACCAAGCCCGGTGATGTTGTCAGCGTTCGTGAAAACAAGCGCACCAGCAAGTACATGGAAGCTCGCAAAGAAAAGCTGAAGGGCGTACAGCCTCAGGAATGGGTATCACTAGAAGCCCAAAATTGGTCTGGAAAAGTGTTATCAACACCAACCCCAGAACAAATTGGTAATCAGATCAACACCCAGTTGATCGTTGAACACTACAGTCGTATTTAATTAATTTTTAATCAATTAATTGCTTTAAGGGGATCGAAACCACAAGACTATTGGACGTTTGAGAATAACGAGTCCCGCAAAGCAAAGAAGGTTTATATGGAACAAATTCCATTACCCAATCAAGCCCAAGCCGTACATTTGGGTGGCAACTCATACGAAGTGACTCTTGAGCCACTTTATCCAGGATATGGTGTTACCATTGGTAACGCTATGCGCCGCGTATTGTTGTCTTCCATGCCAGGAGCAGCGGTAACCGCTGTAAAGATCAAGTATGTTGATCACGAATTCTCTACTGTACCGAATGTAAAAGAAGATGTGATTCAAATCATTTTGAATCTAAAGCAATTGCGTTTGCGCAGTTTTTCTCGCGAACCAGTGCGCCTTACTTTGCAAGCCAAAGGTGAAGGTGTAATTACTGCAGAAAATATTTCTGGTAATGACCAGGTAGAAGTAGTAAACAAAGATTTGTACATTTGTACTTTAGATAACAAGAACGCAGACTTTGACATGGAACTTATTGTTGAACAAGGTCGTGGTTACGTTCCTGTAGAAGCTCGTGATGGCAGCGCCAAGCTCGAAGCTGGCATGTTGGCAATCGATGCTATCTACACCCCAGTACGCAGTGTTTACTTTGATGTTTCAAACGTTCGTGTTGGTCAAATGACTAACTTCGACAAACTTGTGTTGCGCATGGAGACTGACGGTACTATTACTGGTGCTGAAGCAGTAGATATTGCATCACACATTTTAGTGGATCACTTTAGCATGTTGTTTAACAACGAAGGTGCAGCTCGCATCGAAATGATGGCTACCCCTTTGGTTGAAGAAGCTCCATCTAGCGAAGTTGAAGATATGGCAGACATGCCAACTTCATTTGATGCTCCAACTGAAAACAGTGGCACCAGTTTGGATGAATTGAATCTTTCAAACCGCGCTAAAAATGCTTTAACCAAAGCTGGTATTAGCTCTGTAGAAGCTTTGCAAGGTTTGACCAACGATGAAATTACTAACACTGCTGGTTTGGGTGAAAAGACTATTTCCGAAATTTTAGAAGTATTAGGACGCAATCAATAATTTATGAGACACCTTAAGAAGAAAAAATTTGGTCGGGGAATGGATTCACGTCGCAAATTGTTGCGCTCTTTGGCGAGCTCCGCAATTTTGTACGAACGCATCGAAACCTCTTATTCCAATGCCCGCGCTGTAAAGCCTTACATTGAACGCCTAATTACTCGGGCTAAAGTAGACTCTTTGCACAATCGTCGTCACTTGTTGTCGAAATTGACCCGCAATGCCGCTGCTAAAGCCTTGGAAGTTTACGGTCCAAAGTATGCGACACGCAACGGTGGTTATGTACGCATGATGAAATTAAATGATCCGAAAGCCGGCAACTCGAAAGCGCTGTTGGAATTCGTAGAATAGGCTGAAAGGATATAAAGAAATGTTAAAGACTCAGAAGATTACATTACCGAAAACTGTGACCCGCACTTGGCACGAAATTGATGCCTCCGGCGATACCATGGGCCGCGTGGCAACTAAGATTGCTAACTTGCTTCGTGGTAAGCACAAGCGCGATTTTACCCCACACATGGATATGGGTGATTTTGTTGTGGCTGTAAATGTCGACAAGATGAAATTCACTGGCCGCAAGATTGAACAGAAAAAGTATTATCACCACAGTGGTTACTTGGGTGGCTTGAAGACTAAGACTTTGAAAGATGAAATTGTCCGCAGTCCAGAGACTGTATTGCGTAAAGCCGTTTTCTCGATGATTGATGATATTAAATTCCGCAAGAAATTGTTATCCCGCTTAAAGGTCGTAAAGGGTACAACTCACTCTTACAAGATTGATAAGAAAGGAAGCAAATAATTATGGCTGAAAAAGATACAAAAGAAGTGAAGAAGCCGGTTGCTAAGAAGGCTGTTGCAAAAAAGGTAACTGCACCGCGTAAGCCTGCTCCTAAGCCACAGGCTGAGAAGGTTGAAGCTCCTGTTGTTGCAGAAACTACAACTGCCGAAGTTGCATTTGCAAAACCAACTATTGCTAAAGGCAAATACGTATTCGCTACTGGTCGCCGTAAAACAGCTGTTGCAAATGTGCGTTTGTTTGCTGGAACGAGCGACAGTTTGATTAACAAGAAGAAAATGGATGATTACTTTGGTCAGCCAAATTTGCGCGATGCAGCAATGCGTCCGCTTGCTTTGACTGGTTTGATGGGTGACTTCCATATTGTTGCTAGCGTAAACGGTGGCGGTATCGCTGCCCAGTCTGAAGCAGTTCGTCATGGAATTGCTCAAGCCTTGGCTTCGATGAACGCAGACATGAAGACTGTTTTGAAGAAGAATGGTTTTCTAACTCGTGATGACCGCGAAAAAGAACGCAAGAAACCAGGTTTGCGCCGTGCGCGCCGCGCTCCACAGTGGGCTAAGCGTTAATCGAAAAAGCGAAAATTTTGTAAAATTTTAAACTCCCCGAAAGGGGAGTTTTTATTTATACAGCGCTTATTTCAAGGGCATTTTTTAAAAACTCCTTTTTTATTGACAGATTTTCAACTCAATGCCATATTAGTTATATATAACTAAATTTTTAATAAACTCCTCATAAAAAGGAGTTATTATCAGTTTGAGAACTAAAGTATAATTAATCTTTTAAATATATGGCCACTCGACCACCTACGCCGGCACAAGCTCGGTATAGAATGCGCTTTACCGTGCATCAAATTCCTGACCCCGCTCCAAAGCAATTTTTTCACCTTAACCGCATAATGCTTGGGAAGGCGCTAGCTTTTGTGGCGGTTTTTTCTTTATTACTAAATAGTATCGGAGCTGCGCAAGCTAAGACAGATAAAGTATCAGTCTGTCATAAGACCGGCAATGGATTTCAATTACTGGAAGATATAGCTGATAACGCTTTACCTGGTCACTTAGGCCACGGGGATATTTACCCAGTACCGGCGAATGGCTGTCCTGAGACTCTGCCCGAAAGTACCGCAACCGTTACAATTGTAAAATATATTGACGGAGTCCCTGCTACAGCTGAACTGGCCCACAGCGCAGAATTTCCTATGACCGCAACCTGGAATGCAACGAATATTGGTCCTGGCAGTGGTAATTATACCTTAGGTCCGACTGGTTATAACAATAACAACCCCTATCAAGCCACCACATCAGCAATGACAACTGGGGCTAGTTATACAACTTCTGAATTAACAAATACCGCTGTAGTCGGTACTAATTGCGAAGGGAATAATGCCTTTGCTTTAAGTGGATATTCATTGGGCAATACTTTGTCGGATGCAGAATCAGCTTTGGTATCAGTTGATGCTCCTGCTCTAACTAATTTAAGTTCAGATAAATACATTATTGTTTGGAATAAGGATTGTAGTAAAGTTGTACCGCCGGTGAATGTTGATTTTGAAATTAATAAAGTTTGGGAAGACGCCCAAGGTGCTCCAATTGATGCTCCTAATAACAAGGATGACATTAGTATTACGGTAAGCCACGATAGCGATTCATTAAATTGTAAATATACGGACGGAAATTTCGGTTGCGATGGAGATGGGGTTTTGAGCGGGCTTTCAACCGATACATTCAATATCACTGAGACAGGTGTGCCAGCAGGTTGGTCTGCAGATCCTCAGACTGTGGGGGAAAACATCGCCGCGAATTGTCCGGCAGACGTTGAGGATGGAGATACATGTACTATAACAATCGTCAATAAGCTCAGTTCAATCTCACCATGTAATACAGAGCTGATAATTAATGGCGGCTTTGAAGCGCCGTTGGTAACTGATTCTAATAATTGGCAATTATTCCCATCAGGTACTGAAAATCTGGGGTGGTCTGCCGATGCCGCCGGTACAACTACTAACGGTAATTTAGAAATACAAGCCGGAGTCTTTGGCTGGAATGCGCATAGCGGCAACCAATTTGCAGAAGTTGATTCAGATAAATCAATGAGTTATTCACAGGACTTAATCACAGTTCCCGGTGGAATTTATACGGTTACTTTGTGGTCATCTCCTCGTCCTGGTCAATCAGCCAGTGAAAATAAAACTGAAGTGAAAGCCGGGGCAACAGTGTTAGATATAATTTCGGAAGATGGTACTAGCCTAAGCCAAACCAATTGGACAGAGCATACGTATACATTTACGGCAGCAACGCCGATCACTCATTTTAGCCTGACGGATGTAGGGCCAAGCAATGGTTTGGGTGGCTTATTTGACGATGTAAGCGTTAAGCAGCAATGTGTTTCTCAAGTGACGTTATGTAAAAAGGATAACCACGACAATCCACTTTCTGGGTGGGAGCTGTATTTGAAAGGTCCAAAAATTGAGACAGTGAATGTGCCTTCAACCAACGGATTGGATGTTTCAACAAGCACATTGCCTGCCGGCGACTATGCTTTAGAAGCTAGTGGTACCTATGTTTATCGCCCAAACGATCCGAGTGCTTCAATTTCCGATGCGGCGTTTTCTAAAAGACTGCCATCAGATTCCGTTTATTCCATTGGAACGTCTCAGCCGTGGGTTCGCGTCAATGATTTCCCAAGTCCTTATCAAGGTTACTTAGGAATTCAAGTGGATGATACTAACAATTTTGATTGGGGGTCTACCTTTAGCGCCACTCATAATTACACAGGAAATAAAACTTTAGCAGTTGACGGACAAATTAAATTCCGCATATTGGACGATAACTATTCTGATAATAGTGGTGATTTGAGCGTTGATATATATCCGATTATCAAAGGCACTACAGGTGATAATGGTTGTGTGACTTTGCCGAATATACAATTTGATACCTATACCGTAGGGGAAGTGATGCAGGATGGCTGGAGTAATGTCAGTGGTAATGGAGTGACTGCAGTTATTAATGAAAGCACGGAAAATTATACTGTAGTTAATCGTTGTGATAGCAATTGTAAATCCACAGTGACGGTTTGTAAGAAGGATAGTAGCGGAAATCCTCTTGCAGGGTGGGATGTGTTCTTGAAGGGCTCATTGCTTGAAACTGTTTCTGTAAATTCTAATAATGTTGCTGGCGCAGATTCAACGAATAGTCTTGTTGCCGGTCAAAAGTATGCTGTGGATGTCTCGGGAACCTGGCAAAACCGGGGTTTTGAGACCGTAGATGCCAGTTATACATCCCCCGATGGTTGGACCACCGTACTGGCAGCTCCGCAAGGTGGGTTTCCTGACAATTTGCTGGAAATGCAAATTGACCACAACTTTATCGATTGGGGAGCGTATGCCAATGATCATAAATATCACACTGTGATAACTGGAACCGGAGCACCAGTAAACTTCGGAGTGTTTGATATTAATGACGATACTTATACTCCAGACCCTAGCTGGTACGGAGACAATATCGGTAATCTGACAATAAAAATTTATCCTATTTACGAAGGCGTAACTACAGCCCAAAATGGCTGTGCGACTTTGGAAAATGTACCTTTTGGTAATTATGCTTTGGGGGAAGTGATGCAAGATGGTTGGGTAAACGAAAGCGGTGATGGTACATCGGTTCATGTCGTTAAACCAATCGAGCCGGGCCCAAACACCGAAATAAACCCATTCACTCTTGTAAATTCCTGTCAGTCTGAATCTTGCAGGACAGTTCCTCAGCTGCATCTAGTTAAAGTGGTCTGTTCTAGTTTTGGCGACATCAAAGGAAATGCAAATGCTGATACATACGACGCCACTGGCGGCAAATATAATTTGTTTAGCAACTATCCAAACTTTGACGGCGTGGTTGAACCTATTAGCCCCGCTGAAATTCCGGAAAATTGTAATACTCAGTCAGGCTGGAACTTTAAGCTTTCTACCGATATCGAACAAAATGATAATTCCCAAACAGTTACTACTGGAAACTCAGGAGAATATGTTACCCCGATTTCCGGCAATGACTCTGGATTAAATCCTGTATTGCAAACAGCTATTGCAAACGGTTCGTTATACGTAAGTGAAGTCACTCAAGACGGGTATGATTTTGGTGCTTTGCGCTGTTATAACGACGCTCTCAATGGCGATAATAAAGAATTAATTAATTTGGGCGAAAGCCAACCGGCAAATATTTATTGTATTGCATACAATGTCAGCCAGGTAAAACCTTGTGTGGTGGAGCCGATCACAAATGTATTAAGCAGTACTGATACACAATTCTTGGGACTTAAAGAAGGTGGGTCAGCACCGGCTGATCTTTCCGATCCAACTGATTATCCATCTGGCACAGCTGGACCAGCTCAAACAGCAGGTCCAACAGGGTATCCTGGGGCATGGGATGGCTCAGCGAACGATTCTAGCGTCTCTGGTGCAGTTTATATCAGCAATGACTCTACTCAACCAACCAACAGCGGCGGACTCGGCTACGACGGTTCGGTGGATTCGTGGCGATTATTTAGTCAGACGTTCACAATCCCGGCGGGGGCAGTGAGTATTTCCACTCCTTCATTGCATTTTGCTGCTGACAACGAAGTCACTGTATTCTTAGATGATGCCCAAATTGGTACCAGTAATAGTTTTAGTTCTATCACAACAGTTGGACCGATCACTCTAACCGCCGGAACTCACACTTTGAAATTTGCAGTTAAGAATTATGCATTTGATCAAACTAATAATCCGACAGGAGTAATTTATAAGTTGGATAATATCTCCTACCAATGTAGTAATGGTGGTGGAGATTCAGACAAACACACCATTTCCGGAATTGTTTACAATGACAACAACACCCAAAATGGCACATATAACGACGGTGAAGCAGGATTGCCGGGTTGGACTGTGTATATTGATGCAAACGACAATGGAACTTTGGATTCTGGAGAAGAAACTACTACTTCCGGTGCAGACGGGCATTATAGCTTTACAAACTTACCATCAGATTGTTATGTAATACGAGAGGTCGTGAATGACGGTTGGAATCAAACCGGTCCGGTTGGTCCACCTGCCAATAAATATCAATTTGGTATTGGTTCGGGAAATTGTGATGAGTCCCTGACTATTGTAGGAAAAGTTTTAGGGTCGGTTATTCATACGGCAAATGCCTTAACGATCAACCCTGACCCAACCGATGCTAATTTTGGGAACATAATCACCACTAATAATACTGGTGGAAGTAGTGGAAGTAGCAGAACAAACATCCCACAGGGACGAGTATTGGGAGATACCACAAATATTCCTTACATTGACCCTGGTACCAATGGCCAAGTTTTGGGTGCATCCACAACCTTGCCTGTAACTGGGAACACTATGAATATACTTTGGGCTTTATTGGCATTAACTGCTGTTATTGTCTTACCAGCAAAAATCGTTCTCAAAATGAAGAAAGAAAATTCTTAACTTTAAGTAAACATACAACTACCCCGGGGAGGGGTAGTTGTATGTTTTTTGTGGATAATTATTTTATAAAAGTGGGTCGCGTGGCGTTGGTTTACACGCCGGTGAAGTTTAATTATGCCTAAGATATTAATTAAAATATTATCGGGTTTCTTAATTTTATTGCTGTTGGCAATAATTGCTTATGTTGTTTTAAACGCAACGTATTTTTCAAAGCAATTTGAATTTAAATTTAATCCACCAGTCCCAGCTCCGCCAGTAAATCAAAATAATATCAAAGGCGACCCTAATCAAGTAGAAATTCCCAGCTTGGGAATCAAAGCGCCAATTGTAGAACCTATATCAAACAAAGAGACAGATTTTCAAGAAGCATTAAAAACAGGCGTGGTTCATTTCCCCGGCTCTGCAAAAGTAGGGGAAGAAGGTAATATGTATATCTTTGGACACTCGTCGGACTTTGCGTTCAAAGCAGGTTCGTATAAAACCGTGTTCGCATTATTACCTAACATCAAAAATAATGCTGAGATTATCGTTACAAACAATGAGGGTACAAAATTTACTTATATTGTAACAGGTCAGAAGATAGTTCGTTCGAATGATACGTCAGTGTTAGATCAAAATACTCACGGAAAAAAAATATTAACCCTGCAAACATCGTACCCGATTGGAACTGCGCTAAAAAGATATATTGTAATTGCAGAGTTCAAAGAATAGCGCTTAGATAAGAGGAATTTTTCTTAGATTATCAAGAAAATATCAAATTTCCTAGGAAAACCCTTGACATATCCCAGAAAATCCTTGATTTTACAGGGGAATTTGCTAATATGAATTCGTAATCATTTTAACCAATCCAGCTCTTCCCGTAAGGTAGTGCCATGGATTTAAGGATACAAACATGACTAAGTCAGAGACTTTGCAAACCTTGGCGGAAACAACTGGCCGTACCAAGAAAGAAGTAAGCGAAATGTTGGATGCTATGGTAGCTCTAGCTTACAAAGAAACTAAGAAGAGTGGTGAATTCACTATTCCTGGTCTAGGTAAACTAAAGAAGAAGCACCGCGCTGCACGCGAAGGTCGCAATCCAGCAACTGGCGCTACTATCCAAATTCCAGCTAAGACTGTTGTAAAGTTTACAGTTGCAAAAGCTGCAAAGGACTCTATCCTTTAATTGAAATTGATAAAACCCTGGTCGAAAGGCTGGGGTTTTTGTTATATAATTTTGCTATGGATAAAATGGAAGAACATGTACGCGCTGTTATGTTCGACAGCAATAACAATTTAGTACTGATTCATCGTGTAAAACCAGATCGAGAGTACTGGGTTTTTCCAGGTGGAACAGTTGAAGCTGGGGAGAGTCATGAAGCTGCCCTGAAACGTGAGATTTTGGAGGAGGTGGGTGTAGAAATTGAAGTGGGGGAATTGTTTACCAGAATTGTTTTTGAAGGTTATGAGAGACCCCAGTTAAATTTTTACTATTTGGCCAAGATTACTGGTGGGCAAATCGGTAGTGGTATGGGGCCGGAATTTCAGCGTGATCCTAAAATTCATGGAACTTATGGGGTTGAGGCTTTGTCTTTAAATGATGTGGTACTGCGGGATGTGGCCTCGCCTGAAGTGAAAAAGTTGGTGTGCGAAAAATTCCAAAAGACAGGCTGGGATCAGCATTACAAAGATACCAAAGATAAACCACCTTCTGAATTATTAGTACAGGCTTTGGGGTACGTTATCAACAAGAATAATGCAATTGATATCGGTGCTGGTGCGACTCTTCGGGATGCAAAGTATTTGTTAGATCAAGGATTTGAAAATGTAACTGTTGTGGATCAGGAAGAATCTGTTGCTGCGGCTGCAGAAAAAATCGGATCGAAAAAATTGCATTGTTATATCTCAAAATTCGCTGAGTTTGAATTCCCAGAAAATGAATATGATTTAGCTAATGCTAATTATTCTTTGCCGTTTAATCCGCCAGAAGATTTTGATAAGGTTTTCAGTAGAATTAAAAACTCGTTGGTTAAAGGTGGAATTTTTTGCGGGCAGTTTTTTGGGGTGAATGATGATTGGAATAAAAGTCCGCACCTAAGTTTTCATACAAAAGAGCAGGTTTTAGGTTTGCTTCAGGGGATGGAAGTTTTACATTTGGAAGAAAAAGAATTTGATGGAAAATTGGCCAGCGGAGCCCCAAAGCATCGTCATGTTTTTGATGTAATCGCTAGGAAAATTTAGATACAAAAAAACACTCATCAGAGCGCTAGAAAAAGACAATAAAAAATGTTTAGTAGGTTGGGGGAGGAATTGTGGCGCTGTCAGGGGCAGGAGCAGCTGCTGGGGCGCTTGTAGACGCACCAGGACCGCTGTTAGGGGCACCGGAATCTTCACTGACCACATTTGGATTAGCTAAGACGTCATTGACCTTCTTGAGGATCTCCTCGGTAGTAAAGTAGGCCTTTACGAGGTAGGCTTGGACTTTTAATGCTTTGGTTTTGAGGATGTCTTTGTTGCTCCAAAGGTTGGAAAGGACAATTATTGGCGTGTCAGCCAATTTTTTGTCTTCATTTTTGCGGACGGTTTCTAGAACCTGGAAGCCATCGACTTCAGGAAGCATCAGGTCGAGCAAAACTATGTCCGGTTTTTCGGAAAGGATGAGGTTGATGCCCTCCTTGCCATCACCGGCTTCTTTGACTTCGAAACCGTTCGTGGACAATTTATGTACCACGATTTCTCGCATGGCGATATTATCTTCTACAATGACGACTTTTTTGAGGTTTGTTTCAGGGGCGGACATGGCTTTTATTTAACCTAAAGCACTGTATAAATCCTGAGAGTATTATAGCACACGTTTGCTTTGTGGTATAATAAATAAAATTAACAATATGGCTGAGCACTTTTCCGCTCTATCAGAGAGTGTGAAACTAATTTTATAGAGCTGACAGAAATATCCTGACTACAACATTTACCAAGAAAAATTATGAATTGGTTTTTGATCGCATTGATAAGTCCGCTGGCTCACTCAATTGCCAATCATTTTGATAAGTATTTGCTATCGAAGCATATTAAAGGTGGTACAGTAGGAGCTTTAATAGTTTTTACCTGCCTTTTTTCTTTTTTTGCTTTGCCAATATTGTTATTAATTCACCCACAGATTCTTTCTTCTGTAGGCTTCACCGATTCCATAATTTTAATAGTCAACGGAATCTTTGTAAGCTTTGCCGTGGCTTTGTACTTGTTTGCTCTGAATTTAGACGAAGCGTCTTACGTCGCTCCGTTTTTTCAATTTTGCCCAGTATTTGGTTTCATTTTGGGGTATTTATTTTTGGGTGAGGTTTTAGCTAGCAATCAGTTATTCGCTGCACTGTTTATTATTTTAGGGAGTCTCTTGCTGTCAATAGAATTTTCTAAGAGTAAGAGAAGATTTAAGGGTAAAATGATCACCTTGATGATCGGTTCTAGTTTCTTTTACGCTTTGAACGCGGTTATATTCAAATCTATTGCAATTGACCAAGGTTTTATAAATTCTTTATTTTGGGATATGGCGGGTAAATTTTTATTTGGGGCTTTTCTTTTTGTAGCTATAAAGAAATACCGACAGCAGTTTTTGAATCTGGTAAGATTGAGTGGCACGAAAATTTTCATTTATAATATTTTTAGCGAAATAATTGAATTTGTGGGCCAAGCAGCAATAATTTTAGCTGTGTTGTACGCACCCGTAGCTTTGGTGGAATCTGTTTCAGGTGTACAACCTATGTTTGTTTTAATTATTGGGATACTGATTACTTTATATTTCCCTAAATATGGAAAAGAAGAAATGGGTCATAGACACATGGCCCAGAAAATAGTTGGTGTTTTGATAGTTACTGTAGGTGTATTATTTTTAACCTTGGCTTAAATGTAATAACTAAAGAATATAAACGGCCATTATTGACAAAGTGGCCGTTTTTTGTTATAATTTTGCAAATTCAGTTCGGGCTATTAACGCCAAATTTTTGGACTGAAATAAGGGAGGGGAAATGAATACAAGCTTGAGAGTACTCATATCCGTAGTTTTTTATGCTGTAGCCAACTTGATTCTTGATAGAAAGCTTTCAAACTTCTCGCTCCCGTCCTTAATGGTCATGTGGGAGCCGGTGATGTTGGTATGCGGCTGGGCGTTTTGGGGATACTATCGATACACCGATCAACCTCTGGTAACTCCTGAGTTTGGTTGGCCATTTGTATTTTTAGTTATCATGGCTGTTACTTATTTTATCGCTGACTCGTTCTATGTTAGCGCGTACACTTCCGGTGGGAGTCTATTCACAATCACCACTGTGTTTCTGGCTTTCCCGCCGGTTACAGGTTTGTTGAAGGTTATAACCGATAACCAGTATCCTAGCCGGGCTCAGGTTCTTGGGTACTTACTCATAGCTGGTGGGGTTCTCATGTGTGTTTGGAACGATAAGTCGCAAGCGCAGTAACGACAATAAACTGAGAATTTGGGTCTCGCTTTGTATGAAGCGAGGCCTATTTATTTTCCCCTTGATTTAAGGCGACCACCTTAGAAGTGTTCGTCTTTTTTTTGATACATCATCTATTTATGGTATAAATAGATAGATATTCAAAAACTTAGTGTGATACCAAAGTTCCCAAAATTTAAAGATTTAGAGTTATCTGACCAGAAAGATATAGAAAAGGTTACTAAGCAATACCTCCCATATTGTGATTTTAATTTTGAGATCATGTGGGCGTGGGATTATAACAACAGTGCTAAAATTTCAATTTTGAATGAAAATTTAGTCTTAATTCAAAAAAATGTTTTCACTGAGGAAATTAGCACTTCTTTCCTTGGAAATAATAATTTAGAGAGTACATTGGAAGAAATTTTTGATTTTCTTGATTCGACTAAAGTTAAAGATTCTAAACTAAGTTTAGTGCCGGAAGATTCTTTGAAAGGACTTAATTTTAAAAAATATTTTATAGAAATAGACCTAGGAGCCTGTGATTATATTTATTCATTAAAGGACCTAGCTGATTTTTTGGGACATAAATATTCAAAAAAAAGAGGGAAGTATAACTTATTTTTTAGAAATTATCCCGAAGTAACAATTAAAGAACTTGATCTAAATTCGGATATTATTAAAAAGGAAGTTGTCGGATTGAATAGCTTTTGGGCTCAAAATAAAACTATTATTGATTTAGAGAATTTCAACGAAAATGAATTATTGGCAATCGACCGTTTCATCGAGGCAAAATTTAAAAACACCATCTGTATAGGGGTTTTTGATAAAAATAAGTTGATTGGTTATTCAATTTTTTCCACATCAAGCGATAAGTTTTGCATTGCGCACTTCACCAAAGCCGATGTGAGTTACAAAGGAATTTATGAATTCCTTATGAATAACTCAGCGAAGATTTTAATCAATAAAGGGTATGAATTTATGAATTTTCAAGAGGACATGAATATCGAAAGCCTGAGAGAAGCAAAGATATCATACAGACCCACTAGGTTTTTAAGAAAATATTTCCTTAGAAGGTTATAAACAGTGATTACTTTACCATTAAAAAAACTGGGTATATAATAAAAATATGTTAGTTTTCATTTGGGAACAATTCAAAGCAAATAAGATTTTGAGAGTTTTGGGTCTTCTTTTTGCTCTCTTAACCATTTGGTGGATATACATGTTCGCCAGAGGGATAACCAGCGGTACTGGAAATAATTTATACATTTTAGTCTATCCAACTTTGCCATTAGTAGGTGGTTTTTATGGTTTTATATTCGCTAAGAAATGGGGAGGATTTAGAAGCACCTTTGGTAGTGCAATTTCATTTTTTGCCTTAGGCTTTTTCTTTCAATTTTTGGGACAATATTTATATGTTTACTACCAACTTTATTTAAATATAGATGTTCCATACCCTTCCGTGGGAGATATATTTTATTTAGGAAGTGTATTTTTATATATTTTTGGAGCTTACCAACTATCAAAAGTTTCCGGAATACGCTTTACTTTAAATACACTTCAGGGAAAATTAAAGGCAATTCTCATACCTTTTGTTGTTTTGTTGTTATCGTATCTTATTTTATTGAAGGGTTACGAGGCCGATTGGTCCAATAAAATAATTATTTTCCTTGATTTTGGATACCCAATTGGACAGGCCATTTATTTGTCAATCGCATTATTAGCGTTACTTATTTCTAAAGATATTTTAGGTGGTTTGATGAGAAAGCCTATTATGCTACTCATCGCAGCTTTATTAGCACAATTTATCTCTGATTTCGTATTTTCTTATCAAGTAAGTAGAGAAGTAACCACATTTTATGCTGGAGGTTCAAATGACTTTATGTTTACTTGCGCATATTTCCTAATGGCTTTGGCTTTATTCTCAATCGGTAACATGTTCTATAAAGTACAAAAATCGTAAAAATTATGGCAGACACAGCAACAATTTTTGATCAGATTTCACTCCGAATAATCAAAGAACAAGTTTTGATTATCGGCCCTGTGGCATGGGAAGAAGCTCGCAAGGTTTCTGGTTTAACTGTGGTTAATCAAGATCCAGGAGAAGTAAAATTATCAGGTGACCCAAAAGACATCTTGAATCGACTAGTAGCTCAGTACTCTCGTTTGTTTGGAAAAGTATCATCTGAAGTTTGTAAGGAAGCAGCTCAGGATCTTTTGGTAGAACTCCCAGCCGGCGATATACCCACCGCCCTCCAATAAAATCTGAACAAAAACAAAAATGCCAACCACCCCTGCAGCAACACCTGCGAATAGCAGTGACTTGCAGGAGCTGAATGAACAAATCTATCGACACAGCCTTGAGTTGGCAGTAGTCAATAAAACTCTTTCGCTCCTCAGGAAACTGTATCAAATCAGTCTGCTTTCTCTTGACCCTGCTTCTATTTCGGAAAAAGTTTCCGAAACAGTTAGGGTTGATTTAAATATGGAATTAGTTGGGGTGTACCTGTACCGCAAAGAGGCCGATACCCTTATTCCTTACAAATTTTCTGAATCCGAGCGACTGATGAAAACTTTGTCAGAACAAAATTTAAAATTAGAGAATCTGATAATTGCAGATCCGTCCAAAAACGACTTTTTTAAAAAGATTCTAATAGATAAAACTTCAGTTCAAAGCACTAACCTAAAAGAAGTTTGGCCAGCTTCTACTTATTCGAAAAAATTGCAGGTTGTGAACGATGCCTCGCATATCAAAACACTTTTGTTGTATCCGTTAGAAACACAAAACGAAGTCATGGGTATGTTAATGCTAGGCTTGAATCGCAGCTACGACATCCTTAGTGACTTTGAACAAGATGCAATCAAGAGTTTAATCAATGTTGTTGCCGTTGCATTGGACAAAGCATTGGTTTATGAAGCTTTGCAAATTGCCAATGAACAATTGAAAGCTTTGGATAAAGCCCGCGCAGAGTTCATCTCCATTGCTAGTCATCAACTTCGAACACCACCGGCGACAATCAAGTGGTATGTAGCGGCTATTTTAGCAGGGGATTTTGGGCCTTTAAGCGAAGATTTGAAGGCTGCTCTTGAAAGAACAAAAGTAACCAATGACGCTCAAATTGCCACAATCGACGATTTGCTTAACGCATCGCGTATTGAGCGCGGTAAGTTAGAATTTTTCTTTGAAGAGGCACCACTTGAGCCTCTGGTATCTGAATTAGCTGAACAATTACGACCGTTGGCTAAAATGAAAGGACTTGAACTTGAATATCGTAAGCCAACTTTGAGTTTCCAGACCATTTTAATGGACAGAGAAAAAGTCCGACAAGTTCTGAATAATATGGTCGACAATGCCATAAAATATTCCAAAACAGGCACTATAAAAATTGATTTGAAAGAAGTTGGGACAGACGCTGTGGTTAGTGTTACAGATAACGGCAAAGGGATTGCGCCAGAAGATGTTAATAAATTATTTGAAAAGTATCAACGAGGGCACGACTCAGTTACTCATGCTGAAGGCCTTGGTTTAGGTATGTACGTTGCTAAAGTCATTGTGGATCAGCACAATGGCAAAATTTGGGCAGAAAGCCCTGGGGTAGGGAAGGGTTCCACGTTTAGTTTTAGTCTTCCCATTCACAATACATTGCAGCCAACAACAGTGGACTTGGCTAAAGAGATTGAACACAAATAATTTCCAGTCAGCTATCTTTATATTTGATATACTTAACCTATGATTAGAAGAATCTTTGTTTTTGGGTTTCTGGTGGTCCTTATAGCCGCGATTACTGGCACATATTTGCTGTATAGAGGCATCGAAAACCGCCGCGCAGAACGCTTAGCCAGACTGCAAGCTCAGGCTGCCGAAACATCTATTACACTCATTGAAGGGTGGAACAAGAATCAAATTTCTGACTACTTAGAAAAGCAAAACCTGTTTTCTAAATCCGACTTCTTAGCTGGTCTAAACAAATTTGATGAATCACAATTCCCACTCCTAAAAAGACCAACCGGCCAATCACTTGAAGGCTATTTATTCCCAGACACCTATCGTGTTCCAAAACAAACCACCCCAGACGAAGTTATCAAAAAAATGGTAACCAATTTTTCGTCTCGGCTTTCCAGTGTTGGAGTCACAGATCCAGACGCAAAATATAACGGCCTGAGTTTGTATCAAATAATTACACTTGCTTCTATCATCGAAAAAGAAAGCGGGGGACACGGCTCAACTGGCAACACCAATCTTTCACTCCAAGACGAGCGTAATTTAGTCGCAAGCGTGTTTTACAATCGATTGAATCAAGGAATCGCCTTGCAAAGTGATGCCACTGTAAACTATGTCACCGGTAAAGAGACTCCTGCAGCTTCCGCCGAAGACTTGCAAGTTAATTCACCTTACAATACTTATAAATATCCGGGATTACCACCGGGACCGATATGCAATCCTTCACTTGGCAGCATTAAGGCTGCACTCCATCCTGCCGAAAGCGACTATTTATATTTCTTGCACAAGCAGCCTTCTGGGGAAGTGGAATTTAGTAAAACTCTAGAAGAGCATAATCGACAGAAAGCCGCCAAATAACACTAAAAAATTTCAGTTATCCACACGGCAAATTGGAAATTTCATAATCTTTTCATAACTAACCTTCAGTATGTAGAGTGTGAGCCTTCATTTAAATTTTATTTCTTTGAAGTATTGCACAAATAAGCTGATTTGCTTTTGAAATCAGTATATCAAGGGGGACCTATATGCAGCATTACAACGATCCTGGCCGTAGCAAGGCCGGAGTAATGTCGGAGCCCGGCAGGCGCAATTAATGTCAGCTTGGCATCACTTAACCTCCAGTGACCCGCACTGGTTGCCGCTAGCGATAATACCCCCCTTTTGTCGCTAGTTTTTTTCTTGCCCAGATTTCCCAGCTCGTGCTACAATAAAAACCCTTTAACAAAGCCGAAAATTCCATCATTTTATCATCATAACTACTTCATATCATAAATATGAAAGTTTAAGATAAAATTAATATAAAGGAGCAAGCTATGGTTATTCTTTTAATCGAAGATGAGCGCAAGCAGGCCGAATTCATCCAAAAAGCCCTTGAACAGGATTATTATAAAGTTGATGTTGCCTACGATGGCAAAGAAGGTGTGGATCGCGTGGAAGTTCGCGATTACGATTTAATTATTGTTGATCTAAATTTGCCATTGGTAAACGGCAGCGATATCGTTAAGCACATTCGTGAACTTAAGTTAAAAACCCCGGTAATGGTTCTAACCGCCAATGACGAAGTTGGTATGAAGGTTGCTAACCTCGACAATGGAGCCGACGACTACTTAACAAAGCCATTTGCATTAGATGAGTTACTTGCTCGTGTTCGCGCATTGCTGCGCCGCGAAGCTACTCCTATTCCCCAAACCTTTAAACAGGGTAATCTGGAATTGATGTACTCTACGCACGAAGTGAAAATTGATGGTACGCAAGTTAAGCTGACCAAAAATGAATTTCGATTGCTTGATTTCCTTAGCCGCAAACCCGACCGTGTTTGCACCCGCGCGATGATCGAAGAACATGTTTGGGGATACAATTCGGAAAATAATAGTAATGTTATTGAAGCTTCGATATATAATCTCCGCCGTAAACTTGGTCAGAAAAACAAGAACTTAATTCAGACAGTTCAGAATATTGGTTACCGCTTTAAACCGTCCGCTTAGTCCGCTTAATTGATAAATTAATTTTATGCCAGCACACTCTGATTTCCCACCGCATTTTACAGGACACTTGTTAGAAAAAATCGGAGGCAATTCCGCTACCATTGTTTTAGATAGTAGCGGAATTTGTATTTTCGCCAGCAACGCAGTTGACCAGGTTTTAAATCTGCAAACCGATGAACTGCTTGGTCAGAATTTTATCTCCATTGTCCCGCTGCATACTTTAGATGGTCAATTACCCAGAGAAGGAAGTCATCCCATTGGCAAAGCTTTAGATCATGTTGGATTTGTGCAAACCACTCCTTTTTTTGGTCGACTTGGCCCGGAGGAAAGTTTACCAACTTTAGCAGTCCGTACTATTCAGATTGTTAACAACGGAAAAATTGATTTTGTAATCGTTCAAATTCGCCAAGCTAAACGTGAGGTGGAAGTAGGGGAGATGAAATCTCTGTTTTTGTCGTTCGCTGCACATCAATTAAAAACTCCTAGTTCAGTTGTAAAAGGATTTTTGGAATTGATGATGCGCCAGGGTGAAGCGGCGTATTCTGCGGATCAATGGCACTATATTACTTCAGCGTTTGAGTCTAATGAACAACTGATCGAAGTTTCTAAGTCATTACTGAATATGGCCCGCCTTGAAGGTGGCTTAATTGAGCCAAGTATTAAGGAGTTTGACCCAGAGCGCGCGTTGCAAAGTAAGATCGCTAGCTTCGCGCCGCTGTATCAGGCCAAACGTGTGAGTGTGAATTTATCAGGTTCACAAGAAGGTGATGAACCTTTAAATTTGCTTAGTGATGAAACTTTTTTCTTGGAAATATTTGGAATCATTTTGGGTAATGCTATTAAGCATTCTCCAATTGGATCAGAAATTACTGTTTTGTGTACTCTTACGCATTCGCAATGCGAAGTCCATGTAATAGACAATGGGCCGGGAATAGCTGAAGAAATTCGTAAAAAACTTTTTCAACAAGCACAAGAAGCCAGTAAAGACGAAAACAGCCATGGACTTGGATTGTACATGGCTAAGAAGTATATTGCTTTGCTAAATGGCAGCATTGGGATAAATGAAGTTGTCAGCAATACCAGCGATGAGCCAAAAGGAAGCGATTTTTATTTTATTGTGCCGAACCAAGTTGGCTAGGCTGAAAATCCGGATAGCCGTTAAGAAAATCTTTCATACTCATAGTATTTTTTCCAGCAGGTTGCACGGTAATTAATTTCAGAAATGTGTTTTGGCCGCAGGTAATTGTGTCGCGGTCGTTTTTGCCTGAGTTATTTTCTTCGTGTTCAGTTGCAACCGAGCATTCTAATATTTTAAAGTTTTCACCGCGCCAAGTTGTATAGATCCCTGGCCACGCAATGTAGGCTCGCCATGAGTTATAAATTTCTTGCGCGCTTTTATTCCAATCAACCAGACCATCTTCTTTTTTTATAATTTTGGTTGGTGTGGCCTGGGAGTGATCTTGTTCTTGCGGTTGAATCTGTCCTGACTGATATTTCGGCAATAACTCAATCAATAGTTTTGCAGAAAGGTCAGCAAGTTTTGGCACAAGTGTTAAGAAAGTATCACTAGGCGCAACATCAATTTCTTGCTGAACTAAAATGGGACCGTGATCTACAAGTTCATCAAGTATAAAAATTGTTGTGCCTGTTTTAGCTTCTCCATTTAGTAATGAAAATTGAATTGGCGCTGCCCCGCGGTATTTGGGCAACAAAGAAAAATGCACATTAATAGTTTTTAATGGCGGAATCTCTAAAAGTTCAGCTGGTAGAATTTTGCCATAAGAGACAACTATAAAAATATCAGCACCTAACCCGCGCAGAAAATCCATAAATTCCGAATTGTTTTTAACTTTTTGTGGCTTGTTTACAGGCAATTTTAATTCATCTGCTAAGGCAGAAATAGCTGATTGGGTTAGGATTTGTTTGCGGCCAACTGGAGCATCTGGACTGGTCACAACCTGCACTATTTCGTGCTGCTCGTTTAAACTGCGCAAAATAGGCAGGCCAACATCTGATGTGCCAAAGAAAACAACTTTCATTATTTTAAATTTGTGCGTTTAAGAATTTGGCGTAATACTTCGGCTTCAATTTCGCAGTCCACCAAAGCTGTGTGGCGACCTTCTGAAACATTAATTTTAAAATGTTTCGCTGCTTCATCAAGTCGAAATCCTGAAAAACGTTTTTTGTTTTTCAAAAGTTTTTTCTTAGCCATGTATGTGTAAACCAAAGGCCAAATGTCGAAGACATGATAGTCAAAAGGATAGCGCATTTTGTTCTCGCGGTATGCCAAGCGCAGCATCAACGTATCTAAAATAGTTCCGTAAGGAGCGAGAATGACATTATGACCAAAAGTTTTTTCAAACTTTTTTATTGCAGTCTTTAGATCTGGCGCATTTTTTAGCTGATCCCAAGTGATATTATTAACCTTCATTGCTTCCGGTTCGCGCAGTTTCCAGCGCTTGGGCTTTATAAAAGTCTCAAAGCGCTTCTTTTCTTTCAAAGTTTTTTTATCGAGCTGAATTGCAGCGATTTGAATGAGTTCGTGCTTAAAATAATCTAGGCCAGTGCACTCAACATCGAGCACTAATAAATCTTTGTTAAACATAAAATAAATTAATTGTTATCCGTTAATGATCTTACGAAAAACTTCCGCAGCCAGTCGCGCCTTTTCTAAAGCGTTACTGCGATTTTTAATCTTCAAATGAAAATGCGTAAACAAAGTTTCCAAAGTCGGCATTTTCTTAACACCGTAATGGAGAGTATATACATAACCAAGCGACCATAAATCTAAAACATGTGAATCATATTCGTAAGGGACAAAAGTTTTTTTAAACGCTTGCCTTAAAAATTGCACGTTGCTAACAGTGTGTGTTGCGAGGAGGGGGCTGGAGCCAAATTTTGTGGCAAATTGTTTGATGACTTCGTTTAATTTCGGACTTTTTTGGAGGGTTTCAAATGGCACTTGCAGTTGAGTGGAATGTTGCGCAATAGTATTGTCCAGGAAGCTGACTTTCACATACGAATTGAAAAAATCCTTTTCCAGTTGGTTGTCTTTATCTAACAAAACAGCAGACAACTGAATAATGCTATCTCTGTCTAAATTTGGTCCTGATGTTTCAATCTGGAATAATAGAATGTCTTTGATGAATTTCATAATGGTATTTCAAAGTGGAAAAAGTTTGACTCGTCAACTAGCGTTGCTACGAATTGCTTCGCAATTCTGGGCAGTCGATAGTTTCCTCCGCCAATACTTTTTCTACTTTAACTCTCTTTATAATTATCCAAAAGTTCTTCGCCGTTAGTGATTTTTTCAAATTTGTCTACGATTAAAATATTATTTAAGTGATCAATTTCGTGCTGCAGTACCCGAGCCAAAAAAGTGTCATCAGTGATAGAGAACTTTTCGCCATTTACATCGTAGGCCTCCATGGTAATTTTCTTTGGGCGCTTAACAACACCAAACACACCTGGCAAAGATAAACAACCTTCTTCCATCTCCGACAATTCTTTAGAAGAATTTGTAATCTTTGGATTGATAATTGGGAAGGGTGGCACTCCGACATCATCCAAATAAATTAGAGCCATGTTCAAACTTTTAGATATTTGCGGGCAAGCTAAACCAACGCCATTGGCAGCAATGACGGTTTGCAACATATTGTGAATTAAACGCACATCATCTTTTTTGAGTGGGAATTTCACATCGGAAACAGGGGAGCGCAATACGCGCGCCGGTAATTTGGCTATCGGTAAAATCATTTCTTGTTATTTCGACTTGTGTTCGTCGTTATATTTCTTAATCAGATAAGAAAATAAGCGACCGCGATTTTGCACTTTTGGATTTTCTAAAACTTCACCGGCAATCTTACGCAGGATGTCAGGGGGGTGAGTAACTGCCATTTTTAGATACAATCCAAAATGAGCGCGGTCATTCATTTGGTCGGCTAATTCATCGGCTAAAACATGCGCAGCCGAGTGTAATTTAGGGTCGCGTTTACGACTAAATTTGTGCCCTGCGGCCACATCTTTTAACGAATCCATGGGGTAATTATAAGCTATTTGGAACTAAAATGGAATGAAAATCTGTTTGACTCTTTTATCCCCAAGAGTATAATGCTTTTAAAAGCACTATTTTATTTTTGGTTTAAAATGAGCCTAACTTTCATCGGCGGAATCAACGGAGTGGGCAAGACCAGCGTTGCTGAGTTAATTTGTAATTTAGAGCCCACCTGCGAGGTTGTGAAAGGTTCTGATGTTATGATGGAGCGTCTCGGAATCAAAGGTGATTACGATGCTTTCCGTTCAATGAATGAAAATATAAAAAATACAGAGTTTATTAAACTCCTTTCTGAGCTGAAAAACAAACCCTCAAAAACGATAGTAACAGGTCATTTTGTAAAAATTTTGGACGGTACTTTATCACCGAGTTTAGGGCCTTGGTACGATATTTGTGATAACATAGTCCTTCTAATAAGTAATCCTAAAATGGTTTTAAAGCGCATCCAATCAGATGACATGCTTAATAAACGGACAAATCGTAGACTATTTTCGGAATACATGAAAGGTCATAATCTACAAGTTGCCTTTCTTAATAATGCACAAGACCTATCAAGGTCCATATTTGAGCATGTCTCTGAAAACCAAAGTCTGAAAACAGCATCTTTTTATAACCGACAAGGGAACCTGTATGATTGCTCGGCTCAGATAATAAGTTTTATGAATAGTCTATAAAACATATGCGAATTATCAAATTTAAAAACTTGTCACCAAAAGACATTCTTAATATTAAGAATGTCAAATTAGAGTCAAAAAAGTCAAAAACCAATGGCGGCCATATGGTAGGTTGTTTAATTGTAAGGGATAATAAAAAAGTTTTTGGTGTGACTTTGGGAAGGAGTAGAGCGATTGGTTCAACATGCGCAGAGCGAATGGCTTTAGACCAATGGGTTTACAAATACAAGGATTCATTACCAGAGAAAATTTATGTTATAGGAAACTTTAACAGGGAATCATGGAGTGAAGACTATATCACGACACCATGTGGTGTGTGTTTGGAAATGTTTTTGGAGTTTATTTTATCGATGAAAGTTGCAAACCTTTCTTTCATTTTTGCAAATTGGAAATTAACCAAAGCGATGCTAATAAAGTTAGACGAATTGTTCCCCCAATATGGCAAGGGCGGATGGCCATATAAAAAAGGAATAAAGAGATGATAGATAATTTTGAATTGTGGTCTTCTGCCCATGTAAATTTTGCCACGAGTAAAAGAATGTTGGACTTTACAGAATATGGTGAAGATTCTGACACTGACTGGCTTAAATATCAAGTAGATAAGACTCCTAATGGTAGTTTGCTGATTAATAATGCAATGTTCGATTGTCTTTCTGAAGAGAAAGTTTATTTAGCTCATATAACCAGTC
The DNA here is from genome assembly GCA_964473815.1 of uncultured Candidatus Saccharibacteria bacterium. Classification (GTDB taxonomy): domain Bacteria; phylum Patescibacteriota; class Doudnabacteria; order UBA920; family UBA920; genus UBA920. The sequence goes on from CAYYQK010000001.1 coordinate 145,110, forward strand.
AGTTTAATAAAATTAAGGAAACAAAAAAATTACTTTCAAGTAGCGGTTGTCTCATCGGTAGTCTGTATTGCGTACCTGTTATAAAAGATAAAAGTGGTCTAAGATTGCATAATTTGGGGCGTTACATATACAAAAATGAACTGCCGGCTTTCAAGAATAACGAAGATGATTCTGATATTCTGTTAATCGAAATTAATAATCCACTTTCTGAGCGATCTTTATACGGAATAGACTATCTGAAATTGGGTTTAGTTCATTATTCAACTTTTAGACAACTTAATTATCTACTCTCATTGTCAGAGCTGGACTCAATAAAAAACAATACAGTTAAAGCAATACAAAAATCTTATGAACTCTTTCTATTATTAGAAAAGAAGCCTATTGTTGACCTTGTTGTCGATTTTGAAAAAATATACAGCTATTATCTTGATTGTATTGAGACTTTGCCAATACTGGGTTATTTATTATTTGAGGTTTTATCGGAATATATTGCTTTATATCAGCAAGGGCCAGAAGTAGATAGATACAAACTTTTCAATGAATTGTATTGTAATAATTTTAAGAATTTAATTTTAGAGATATCTCCTCACTTGACCAAATCATTTAACTTAGGTTATTTTAATCCGACTTTGTCTGGCATTAAGGCATATCTAGAAAAACTTAATTTATTACAACCCAATGATGAGGTCAGTTTTGAATCTTACTTTTTAAAAAGAATTAAATATTTAATACGAAATCGTTTTTATAATATTGAATCAAATTATTTCTTTGAAGGATTGCCCTCGAGATTCGAAAATGATTTTGATAAATTAAGTGTGAGTATGAGACCGTTGGTTGGCCACACTATCCACCGATTAATGCGAAATATGCATCGTTACCCAAATTTCTATTTTTATTTTGATCAGTATAAAGCTCTGCAAGCCTGGAATCATTGGAATCAGTCCCGTATCCCCATTGTATATAATGCTTTGCTTCCAAAAGGGGAGATAGGAATAAATGCCGCTTACCCCGATTTAGAATACAAAATATACAAGACAAAACCTGTGGAACAAAATGGGGATTCATATCTAACTGATTTAGAAGAACTTGATTTAAAACTTCAACCACGCTTGGCGGAAATAGAAACTTTAATTATGAGAAAAAGATAAAAATATGGCAATTGAGAATGAATTGGAGATTTTGAAAAATATTTCTGACAGGATACTCCGATCCGAAGAAGTAAATAGTGGATTCCGCAATTGCTTAGTGCAGCTGGAAAAAGAAATAAAAGCTATTGAGTCCCATATAAAAAATTCCAATAATTTTGAAAAAGACTTTTTAAAAGTAAAAGATTTGCGGAAGCTTCAAATTGGCGGAGGTAAAAGAACTTTGGAAGGGTTTATAAATGTTGATATATTCCAGCCAGCTGATATTGTTTGGGATTGTAGAAGCGGCCTTCCATTCAAAGAAGATGCTTTTGACTTTATTTTTACAGAACACTTTTTAGAGCATGTAGACTACCCTGTTTCAGCTTTGAAAATCGTAAATGAATGCTATAGAGTATTATCCAAGAGCGGAGAGCTTTATATTTCGTTACCTGATGCAGGTAAAGTCATTGATGCCTATAATAGAGATGACAAAAAGTATCTTACAGAACTAAATAATGAATGTTATGTAAAAAGAAATCCACCAGTAGTCATTAACGGGAATATAGACTATGTCAATTATCTTTTCAGGGATCAAATTGAAAATACCAAATATACCATACATCACTGGGCCTATGATTTTGAATCCTTGAGAAACATTTTGCAAAGGGCTGGGTTTTCTAATGTACAGAGAACAACATTGATTCCAGAATATTGCAACCCCGCTCGAGAGTTTTATAGTTTATATATAAAAGCAATTAAATAATATTTATATGTACGAAATAGAATTTAGAGGTAAAATCTCTGAAGAAAAGTATAAGTCCACTATAGATTTTTTGAATATTAATGGGAAAAATCTTGGGGAAGATGACAAAGAGGTTTACTATTACATCTTTAAAGATAAATTGTTAAAGCTAGTTAATAATATTTCAAAAGGGAATGCAAAAGTATCTCTTAAGCTGAACCGTATAGGAGATGGTGCTGTTTTTGAAGAAATGGAATTCTTTTTTGATCAAAATGATTTTGAGAAGGCAGCTAGTCTGTTTAATAAACTTGATCTTAACGCAAAGGTTATGACTGGCCCACAAAAAAGAGTTAATTATGAATATAAGGGTTGCGAAATTGCGATGAAGTTTAGTGATGTTTGGGAATACCATTTTGAAATCGAAAAAGTAGTAGACTCGACAGAAAATCAAGAAAAAGTGGAGTCAGAGATCCGCAGTGTGGCACAAGAATTAGGCCTAGAAATAATGTCCGAAGAAGATTTGAAGAATTTTGTCGAAAATGTTGAAAGCAAAATCAAATGAGTTTGCAAACTGACTTAGCGAATAAAATTCATCCAAAGTACCAAAATTTGGACAGGGAATCTCTTGATTTCATTTGCTCCAACATGGACATTTCAATATTGAAAATTCAGAACTGGAATGACAATTTATTTGAATTTATTTTTAATAATTCATCCTGGCAGGATATAGAGCTAAGTTGGTATGATGATAAACAAATTGCCGAAGGTATACATGGGCTAAGGCATGCAATGAGGGTGGCAATTAACATTGGCTTCCTAACTTTTGGAAATGATAAGTACAAAGAGATTACGAAACCCTTAATATGGGCCGCTTTAAAACATGATTGTTCAAGAAAGAATGATAACGAAGATCTGGAGCATGGTCTAAATTCCGCGAGGTCAATCATGTCGAATTCTCATAACGTTCCGAAGGATATCTTACCTTATTTGGATATGATTGCTTTTTCTGTTGAAAACCATAATGTACCTTACGCAGAGGTGGAAAAAAATAAAAGATACTTGAAAAATAAAGAAGTGACAGATCTGTTAAAGACTGCCGATGCCTTAGATAGATATAGGTTGCCCAAAATTAAATGGTGGCCTAACACAGATTATTTAAAAATTATTCCAAATAAAGCTCAGTTATCTTTTGCTTATTATTTGATGGATTATAGCGAGAGAGAATATTTAAATTTAAAGAATGATAAACAATCTATAATATTTGCTTTAAAAAAAATGCGGGACTCTATGAAATAGAGCCCCGGCGTATCTTATGGTTTACGAGATCTTACGAACTAACTGATTTTGTCTATGGTCAAGTCCTCTCCCTTAAAAGAAAATTCATCACCTTCTTCCAGGCCCATTATTAATTTGGCAAGCCCGGAGTCGTAGGAGATGGTTTGTATGGGATGCTCAGCGAATATTTGGTAACTGCCTATGCGGAAGGACTTACCATTACTCAATTTTACTGTAGCACCTAATACTACTTTATCAAAAGGACCTTTCCCGTGGACAACAGAGGAATGCATTAGGATGTCACGCAAGTTACGCAATCTTCCTAGTGCAACGTTTCTTTCAATCGTGATCGTCTCCTGCACGGCGTCATCATGGCCAAAGTTTTCAGTGCTTTGGGCATTTGCTATGCCTTGCTGGCGCCCTAGTTCGAATATACTCTCGCGTAATTGCTCCACTTCATGCTGGAGGATTTTAAAGTCCTCTGGTAAAAAGTAGTATTTTTTCAAAGCATTACCTCCTTGGAATACCATCCACACTTGGAATGTGGTAAATATTTTACCATAAAACAAAGATTTTGGCAAGTTAAACAATTTCTCCTAAATTGCGCTATAATTCTTAGGTATGAACAAGAAAATTGCCGCTGCAACCTTAATTTTAATCGGCCTGATCGTTGGCTTATTTTTAGGTTGGCCCGAGAAAATTCAAAAATGGTTAGGTAGCACGGATTTCGGCTCGCGGGTAATTTCGTATACATCAGAAGAGAATTTTCCCGCACCGCTGCGCGGCTTGCTCGACTCGAGTGCAAAAAGTTATCTAACCAAACAAGGTGTCATTGATGAAACCAATAAACAACGAGCTAACAATGGCAACACACCGTTACACGAAAATGCTCGCTTAGACAAAGCCGCTGAAGCAAAAGTTGATGATATGTTTGCCCAACAATATTTTGAACATAAGTCGCCGGATGGAAAAATGCCAGCTGACTTGGCTCACGCCCAAGGTTATGATTTTGTTGTTGTTGGAGAAAATCTTGCTTTAGGAAATTTTGAGAATGATAAAGCTCTTGTCGAAGCCTGGATGAACAGCCCTGGTCATCGCGCGAATATTTTACATTCCTCCTATCAGGAAATTGGAGTAGCGGTAAAGAAAGGTCAATTCGAAGGGAAGACAGTTTGGTTGGCTGTACAGGAATTTGGTACGCCACTTTCAAATTGTCCTGGCGCTGATTTAAGTTTGAAGGCGCAGATAGATACTAACCGTGCTAATATTGCTGCGCTTCAAAGTTCATTGTCACAAGAAAAGGCTGATCTCAATTCAAACCGCTACTCTAACCGTGAAGAATACAATGCGGCAGTTGCGGTGTATAACAACAATGTTAATAAAGTTAACGCGTTAATAAACGAAACGCAAAAGTTAGTGACACAATACAACAGCAGCGTCAATCAATTTAATTCTTGTTTGGAGACTAATTCTTAGTATGAGAAAAATTGATGTTGCTGGTTTAAAAATTGATGCGATTACAAAATCTGAACTACTGTCAGAAATTTCTGAGCGAATAGAACGCAAACAAAAAACTTTTGTTTCAACCCCTTACTCGGAATTTTTATACGCCAGCATTAAAGACGAACAACTCCGTACTGAGTTTAACAAAGCAGATTTTGCAATTCCAGATGGAGTTGGGGTAATTTGGGCGCATGCATTTTTGGCTGAGCCAGTAACTTGGCCTGGGTTTTTAAGTAAACTACAAATTTGGTGGCAAATGGTTTGGACTGGCGCCTCTATTTTATTGAACCCAAAATACATTTACCGCGACATCCCAGAAAAAATTGTAGGTGCAGACTTTATTTGGGATTTAGCAAAGTTGGCTGAACAAAAAAACTTTACGATTTTTTTGTGGGGCTCAAAAGATAACGAAGCTAAAATCACCGCCCAAAAATTAATTGCAAAGTTTCCAAATTTAAAAATTGTTGGCACTTCAAACAAAAATTTAGACGACAATACAATTTTCCAAGATTTAGACTCTGCTAAACCTGACATGTTGTTAGTAGCTTTGGCTGCTCAAGAAACAGAAAAATGGTTGGCGCAAAACCTGCAAAAAACTCCAGCTATGTTTGCAATTGGTTTGGGCGGCACATTCGATTACATTGCCGGAACAAAAAAACAACCGCCGCAGTTCGTCAGAAAAATTGGTTTGGAGTGGCTTTACCGACTCTTCACCCAACCATCGCGAGTTTTCAGAATTTATAGAGGCTTTGTTGGTTTAATTTTCCTGGTGATCAAGACCAAAACCAAGCTTGCCCGAGACAAGCAAAATTAGCTATAATTAGCTAGAAATAAACTATTATGGCTAATATTCGTACCCGTTTTGCCCCTAGTCCGACTGGGGAAATTCATATTGGAAATTTTCGAACCGCACTGTTCGCGTATTTATTTGCGCGCCACAACAACGGTACTTTTATTTTGCGCGTAGAAGATACTGACCAAAATCGCAAAGTCGAAGGCGCCATGGAGAACATGATTGCTGTTCTTGAAAAAATGGGTTTGCAAATTGATGAAGGTCCAGGCAAAGGCGAGCATGGTCCGTACATCCAATCGGAACGTTTAGACATTTATAAAAAATATATTGATGAATTAATTGCTAAAGGCGGTGCATATTATTGTTTTTGTAGTGCAGAACGTTTGGAAGAATTGCGCGCCGAACAAACTGCGTTAAAACAACCACCAATGTACGATCGTCATTGCCGCAACTTAAGTGACGAAGAGCTTGCTACCAAGCAAGCTGAGTTTAAAGCGGCCGGTAAAAATCCGGTTGTTCGTCAAGCTAATCCAAGCGATGGACAAACTATTGTGCACGACATTGTCTATGGTGACATTACTTATGACAATGCCACTTTGGATGATCAAGTTTTAATAAAATCCGATGGCTTTCCAACTTACCACTTCGCAGTTGTAATTGACGATCATTTGATGGAAGTATCGCACATTATTCGTGGTGAGGAATGGATGCCTTCTACTCCAAAACATATAATTTTGTTCAATCATTTTGGTTGGGATATTCCGAAGTTTGCCCATTTCCCATTAATACTAAATCCTGATAAATCAAAACTTTCTAAACGCCAAGGTGATGTATCTGTGGAAGATTTTTTGAGTAGTGGCTATTTAGAAAAAACTTTGGTGAACTTTGTGGCTTTGTTAGGGTGGAATCCAAAAACCGAGCAAGAAATTTTTTCATTGCAAGAATTAATAGAGCAATTTGATTTAGCCAAGGGCAATAAGTCTGGTGCTGTGTTTGATCGTGTAAAACTCGACTGGATGAACTCACATTACATCCGCGAAATGTCAGATGAAGAATTGTTGGGAAAATGTTTACCGTTCTTAGAACAACAAAGCATTAATCTTGAAACTTTCGATAAAAATTATTTGCTCGCAGTTGTAAATTTAGAAAAGGAACGCTTAAAGAAATTATCCGAGATAGGGGATGAGCATGCAAAGTTTTATTTTGGAGCGCCCAACTACGACGGACAGATTTTAGTTTGGAAAAAATCTGACGCAGCAACAACAAAGCAAAATTTAAAATTGTTGCAAGACCTATTCAATATTTCTGGTGACGACGTATTAGGGGATAGTGCCAAACTTGAAGAAACTATCAAAGCGTTTATTGCAGAACATGGTCTGGATAATGGAAGTGTGTTGTGGCCGCTGCGCGTAGCCATGACTGGACTAGAAAAAAGCCCGGGACCATTCCAAGTCACAGCAACTTTGTTCAAAGGGTGGGGGAGAGCAGGTCTCAATGAGCGTTTAGAAAAAGCGATTTCATTGCTATAGACATTATCTAGCTTTTTTAGCCAAAATGTGCCATAATAAAGTTAATGTTGGCACATTTAAAAGAAACTAAAACCAACATCAAACTCATTCTTATAGCCGCGGCATTACTGATGCTTGCCGTTGGTGTTTTTGTGTTTGCCTGGAAATATCAGATAAATATGGCAAATGCTGCGACCGCCAATCGTAGCGAGTTAAATAGCAAAATCCAGCAGTTGCAGACGAAAATTAATTCGTATCAACAATCGATTATAGAAACACAAAAACTTAGCGCCACTTTGCAGAATGAAATAACCATTTACGATAGTCAGATTGCCTCTCTCGAATTGCAAATTGAAGCAACGAAAACTCAAACTGAAGACATGACTTTGCAAGTTAATGAATTGCAAACTCAAATCGACCGCCGTAAAGCCGAAATCGAAGATAACAAAGTAGTGCTTGGTGAACTCGTTCGGCAAATTGCTCTTCTCGACAACGACTCATTCATTCAAATCGGCTTGGGCACAGACAACTTCTCTGCTTTTTTAGACCAAGTGCAATACAACAGAAGTATTTCACAGCAAGTCTATAACCTTGTGGCAAAAATAAAAGACATCAAGCAGAAACTGGAAACTCAGCAAAACGATTTAAAAAAATCTTTAGATAAGCTGAATGAACTTTCTCAGCAACTTCAAATATCCCAAGAAACTCTAAACGAACAAAAAACATCTAAGCAGCAATTGCTAGCGCAAACGAAAGGTAACGAAAAGAATTACCAGAAACTATTAGCAGCAACAACCAGCCAGCAGGGCAAAGTTGAAAAGGAATTGTATGACTTAGATGTTGCAGCTGGTCGAAGGGTTGGCGCGCCAAATATTTCGGCGAAAAAAGGCGTCTTGGCTTGGCCGATGGAAGGCGTAGTCACGCAAGGTTATGGCAACACTGGTTTTACGGACCTTGGCTATTCGTTCCACAACGGTATCGATATTGCTGCACCAGCAGGACAGCCAATTTACGCGGCTGCAGATGGAATAGTGGACACCTGCAATTCGAGTAATTATGCCTATGGAAATTGGTGTTCAATTCTGCACACTGTTGATTCAAATAGCGGCCCGGCGCAAATCGTTACTTTGTACGGTCATATGCGTTCTTATGTTGTTTCGGCTGGGCAGGTTGTGAAGCAGGGCGATTTAATTGGCTTTGAAGGAAATACTGGTAACACCACACGATTGCTATACGGCGCGGCCAGTGGTTTTCATGTCCACTTCACAATCTTTGCCCGTACCGGTTATACTGTAACTAAAGGTTCGTATGGGGATTACTTAATTCCATCCGGTGTTACATTGAATCCATTTAGCTTCTTAGGTTCATAAAATAAATTGATGAGGAGAGATAGTTGAAAAGAGTTGCTTTAATTTTGATGACTGCAATACTGCCAGTAGAAATGCTACTGGGGTACTTGGCATTCGCACAACCGGTGCAAGCGCAATTGAATCCTCCCACCACAACGCAAACCGCTGCGCCGGAATATAAAAATGTTGATTCAAGTATTGAAAAATATTTGTGTACCCCGAACGATAGTAATTTAGGCGGTGCGTTATTTAACTGTATTAGTAAGGTATATCGGTTTGGCGTGGCCTTTGGCGCCATTGCCGTAGTGTTCTTTATAGTTCTTGCCGGATACATGTATATTACCGGCGGCGAGGCAGCTAAGGGCAAAGCTAAAACCATGATCCAGAATTCGATTATTGGAATTGCCTTGATGCTTGGAAGTTACTTGTTGTTGAGTTTTATTAATCCTGATTTAGTTAAAATTAAGCCCATTCAAGCGCCAATTTTTAGCGCTAGTGATTTGCCTAAGTGTGCGGATGTGGGGCTGGGAGTTAATTGTGTTCTTCCTGATGGACAAGTGAACGTTCCTAATCCTGCTCCAGGCGGAGCAAGCGGTTGTGCTAACAGAGAAAGTGGAAGTTGTACAAAACAGGTAATTTCGGCCTGTCCAGCATTTGCCTCGCAAATGGAAAATTCGTTGAGAGCTTGTAACCAAGAAAGTATGGGTGGTCGCGCCGATATTGCAAGTACTGTGGACCGCTGTGACGAAACAACAACTGGAAAGGTGGTCGCATTCAGTTGGGGGTTATGGCAATTGAATGTTGCAGCTGGTAGTTATGGCGCAGAGTTTCCTGAGTGTAAGGGGGTTTTGTCTCAAGCAGGTGGACCATGGAGTACTTTATGTATTACCGGAGGAACGTGTGGTCGTAAATGTACTTTTGGAAAAGGTGCTGATGCGTTTTATGCTTGTACCAAAGCCCTTGCTGACCCAGTTCGTAACACAAAACAAGCCTGCAATTTATATGCAAAAAGTGGCTGGGGACCATGGCCTTATACGAAAAAAGTTTGTAACTTACCATAAAAATGGATAAAAAATATATTTACATTATTGCAGGTATTCTCGCCTTATTGATCATTCTAGGTATGGTTTTCATTTTGCTTAAACCTAAGAATAACAATTCAAATTCCATTTCAATAACGGGACTTAATAATCAACCGGTCAAAACTAAAGACTTTATTTCAGCGTCCAAAACTTACGATAAAGAGACTGTAATTTTTTCTGATTCAGATTTAAATATTGAGTATGACGCTGCTTCTCAGTTTTTCCAAATCACCTTTACAAATGTTGACCCGCAAATACTTTTAGTTAATAGAGATAAGGCCGAAAAGCTCTTGCTGGATCAGTTAGGGGTATCGCAAAAGGATGCTTGTAATTTAAATGTTCGCGAAGTGTTGCCTCCTATTGATCCCACTGCCTCACAGGCAAAGTTTTACGTAATGAGTTTTTGTCCTGGCGGGGATAAATTTCCTTAATAATACTTATGGATGAATTAGAGGATCAACAGAAAGAGGTTGTTATTAATAATAGTCGGTGGCCAGTCGCCATTGCGATTTTTTTTGGCACTTGGATAATCGGTATGTGTATTATTGTTGCCGGTTTAATGATTTCCAAAGAATTAGCGAAAAATAATGCACCGCAAAATATATCGAATATTCCTCCTCAAAAAACTGATATAGCAGTACCGGCCGGTATTCCGGTCTTGGGGAATAATAATGCCCCTGTAACTATTATTGAATTCGCAGACTTCCAATGTCCTTTTTGCGAAGAATGGCAAAAAAGTGTTTTCCCTGATTTAAAAAAGAATTACATTGATACAGGAAAGGCTCGCTTTGTATTTATGAATTACGCTTTCTTGGGTGAAGAGTCAGTTAAAGCGGCGGAGGCGGCAAGGTGCGCACAAGACCAAAATAAATTCTGGGAGTATCATGATAAATTGTATGAATTACAGAAAGGGGAGAATCAAGGAACCTTTTCTGATGCGAACCTAAAGAATTTTGCCAATCTGACTGGTTTGGAGTCCGGGAGTTTTAACAAATGTTTTGATTCAAGAACTTATCAGAAAGAAATTGAAGCAAATGTTACCCAAGCGTCTCAGTATGGAGTGCAATCTACGCCAACTGTGTTTATTAATGGTTTAAAGTACGAAGGAGTTTATCCATACCAAACATATGCGGATACCATTGAAATGTTGTTAAAAAAATAATGATGAAACTAAAACAAAAATTAATTCGTGGCATTTTATTATTTGCATTCGCATTGGTTATTGCAAACCCTACTTTTGTTTTTGCGCAGTCAAATAATAATTCGACGGGTGGAATCGGTTTAACCAATTATAGCGGAGTCGATAGTAGCATCAGTAAATATTTATGCACTCCATCCGACCCATCTACCCCAGACAATAGTCAAGACCTACCTCGGTGTATAAATAAAGTCTACCGATTTGGCGTGGCCTTTGGCGCCATTGCGGTAGTGTTTTTTATAGTCTTGGCGGGTTACATGTATATTACCGGCGGTGAGGCAGCAAAAGGCAAAGCTAAAACCATGATTCAGAATGCTGTGATTGGCATTGGGTTGATGCTGGGCAGTTATGTCATTTTGAGCTTTATCAATCCTACATTAGTTATTTATAAACCCATCCAGCCTCCAATTTTTATTGCATCTGATCTGGCTGATTGTGCGCAACTTGGTTTAGGTGAAGAATGTGTTTTGCCGGATGGAAGCACGGGCTTGTCAAATGGTAGTGGAGGAGGTACAAAATATGCGCCTTGCCCTGGCGGTCAGTTAGTTTCGGTGACCGGCGTTTCTACAGATGGAGGTGTTGGTCAAATTTGCAAAGCGCTCCTAGAAAAAATAGTCCAGTTAAAAGCGAATACAAAAGATATCCCTTGGTTAGCAACTTCTGCTGTTGATGGTACACACATTAGTCAGTGTCATAAATCAGGAAATGCCTACTCGGGTACTTGTGTAGACCTTGCTTTAAATGGTGGTCGCTCACCATCTTACACAAAAGAATCAGGATCTACCAATCCGAAGTGGGGGGACTTATGCAAAGCGATTTATAGTTTAGGTGGAGTAGCTATCGCAAATGAAGCATCTAAAAATTCTTCCTGTTCGCCTTACAAGGTTTATGACACAACAACAGGACCAAACTTACATATCTATTTATCTCAGTAAATGTTAGGGCAGGGGAGTATACCCTACTTTCGTCAGTAGTAAAAAGTAACATAAAAATTTAGCCACCTAGAAGTAGGTGGTTTAAGTTTGAAAAAATATTTATGCGCAAAATAAATAATAGATATAAAAGTGCAAAGCATTGAAAACATATTTTGAATTAGCCTAACCGGTTCAAACCCAGTTTTATCACTATAAAGGATATTATATATTATACATGTCGTAGAAGATACATTGTGCGACGTGAAAAATATGTTGTTTTGGTTGTCCCCTGTAGGACCTTCCTGTTTGGTACTATATTCCCTAATTTAAAATGCATCGCTATTAGTAGCGATGCATTCTCTGTTAGTTTGCTTATTATGTTCTTTTTAATTCTCTTCTGTATATTTATGAGCCTCAGTTTGACGAACGACAGAATAAAAAGTATAACCTATTTTTCGTTTATGATATTAGTTGTTTAGCTGCTTAACTTTCGACAACATGGGGATTAGCTCCCCTAATGCCTTTAAGACGTAATCTAAGTCAGCCTTGCCGGTATTATGACCCATGGTGAGCCTTATAGCTCCAAAGGCATCTTGCTTGTCGCGACCAATAGCAACTAGTACATGTGATGGATCTAAACTTTGCGTTGCGCACGCGCTGCCTGTTGCCACTGCTACGTTTAAATTGTCCAAGTACAACATCAAGGTTTCGCCCTCAACATTTTTAAAACTTACATTGATATTATTTGCCAACCGATTTGATCCAGGCTTTGGGCCATTCAATGTAAATCCCTTTACTTTTTTCGACAGACGATCGTCAAAGTACTTCTGAAGCCCAAGCAAGCGTGTACTTTCTTTGTGAGCATCTTTTTGTGCAAGAGTTAGCGCGGTGGCGAGTCCAATAATTCCTGGAACGTTTTCAGTACCACTACGTAAGTCGCGTTCCTGTCCGCCTCCATGAATGATTGGTTTTAGTTCTACTCCACTGCGCACGAATAAAATTCCAGTTTGTTTAGGTCCGTAAATTTTACTGCCGTTCAAAGTTAGCAAGTCGACTTTAAGTTGATTAACATCTAACGACAGCGCGCCAGCCGCTTGGCAGGCATCAGTGTGGAATAGAATGCGAGGGAGCTTCTTCTGTGCGCGCACTTTGTTTAAACCACTCACCCACTTCCCTATTTCGGCAATCGGTTCAATAGTTCCAATTTCATTGTTGGCGTACATCACGGAAATTATCGCCGTGTCTTTGCGTACAAGTTTTTTTAAACTTGATGTGTCGATAGTTCCTGTTTCGTCTACATCAGCGAAAGATACTTTCCAGCCCCAAGTCTTGAGCGCATCAATGGTGAGCAAAACAGAATGATGTTCAATTGGCGAAGTAATAATGTGTCCCGGTTTGTGATGCAAACTTTGAAAAGCTTGTGCTGCACCAAGTAATGCTAAATTATTACTTTCCGTTCCGCCAGCAGTGAAGATAATTTCGCGCGCATTGCAATTTAAAATTTTGGCAATATCGGCTCGGGCTTGGTTAACAGCTTGAGCAGCCTTCACACCACTTTTATATAGAGCAGATGGATTGGCAAAATCTTGCGACCAATATGGCGCCATGGCTTTTAGTACGCGAGGGTCGACCGGAGTTGTCGCCGCGTAATCTAGGTATATTTGTTTGGAAGACTTTTTCAATTTCATGGTAAAAGTATATCAAAAAAGACGGATCCGCGCTGCTGCTATTTGCTTCACCGGCTCGATTTTTTGTAGCCGGCGGCCATTGCCTCATCTTCGGAATTGAAACAAGCTGCAGGCGTAGTACGATCATAAAAAGCCCCGCCAGGCACATGATAGGTTTTGCTTTTACTCCCTTTGATATAACAGTTATTTGGATCGACGGTGGTTGGGGTTTCCTTTGTTGCTGCAGGTGTGTTATCAGGTTTTTGCTCTTCTTTCGGCGCAGTGGTATAATTTAGAGAGCGTTTTGAAGTCGCTACTACTGAAGAGTCACTAGTCTTTCCGACTCCGTATCCTGCCAAAAACACAGCCAGCAAACAAACCGCAGAGATCGCCAAAGGCTTCAACTTTTCAATTATCTTTTCTTTATTTAAACTTTTTAAATAATTAATCATAAAATTCGCAGAGGGTTAATAATATGCAATACGCATTCGTTTTAGGAAGAGTTTACACATTAGCTTTGGCAGAGCTGTTTTCGTATTTCCAAAGCCATGGCATCGAAATTAATATCGTCGACTGTTCCCCCGAAGTTTTGATAGTGGAAGTACCCGAGCAATTGGATTTACAAAAGATTCAAAAAGAACTTGGTGGGGTGGTAAAGATTTTGCGTATCATTGATGTGAAAACAAAGCGTGAAAATGATTCTATTAATTTTGCGCTGCAGCATTACTTCAAACCCTCGAAGTTAAAAACTGATTTTCTTAAAAACTACAAAGGCAAAATTCAATTCGGCGTAAGCGTATATTTACTCGACAGTCAGGTACAGGCTTTTGGCGAACCAAAGCGTTTAGGTATGTTCATTAAGCGCGCCATGCAAGATAGCGGCTCGAGTATTCGTCTAGTGTTGCCGGAGTTTAATTCTTTGGCCTTGGCTTCGGTTGTGGTGACAAAAAATTTACTGCTTGAGAAAGGTGCGGAGATTTGCGTTATCGCCGGTATGAAAGAAGTGTACGTTGCTAAAACAATTGTTGTGCAGGACTTCGAAGACTACGGCCGGCGCGACTACCAGCGACCCGTTCGTGATGATAAGCAAGGCATGATCCCTCCAAAAGTTGCCCAAGTAATGTTAAACTTTGCAGAGACTAAACCCGGCGAAACTATGTTAGATCCGTTCTGTGGAATTGGCACGATGGTCCAAGAAGGGGTGCTACTTGGTTACCGCATGCTAGGAAGTGATATTAATCCAATTGCAATTTCTGGTAGTGAGAAAAACCTAGAATGGTTTCGCAATCGTTACAAAATTTCTCCTGGCAAATTCCATGTTGAAGTTTCGGACGCCAAAGAGGTTTCTAAACTAGTTGAAAACTTGAAAAAGATTGGCGCGTTTCCCTCCATTGCCGGCATTGTCACTGAAGGGTATCTCGGGCCAATGTATGGCAAGTTCCCTACTCCGGAAGAAATTAAAAAGAACTTCAAAGACTTAGAAGAATTATACAAGGCTAGCTTCCAAGATTTTTCAAAATTTTTACCAAAAGGCGGTCGTGTGGTGATTTGTTTGCCTTCATACAAGCATTTTAAGGGCTACACCTCCTTCCCTACTCTTGACTTTATAACCGAACTTGGATATAATGTTGTAGATCTCATTCCCTCTATTTTGGCCGAATCTATGCCGTTTTTGAAACTTACGGATCGAAAAACAGCTATTTATGATCGGAAAGACCAAATAGTCGCCAGGGAAATCGTGATATTCGAGAAGCAATAGCTTCTTAAGAAAAAGTTTACTTTTTCTTTATTATTTGTTCAGAATTATTTTTAAAGTTTTATGGCTCATAAGAAAGCCGGGGGCTCTACCGCCTTAGGTCGTGACTCCGTATCAAAACGTTTAGGTGTAAAGATTTTCGGTAACCAACGCGTTAACAAAGGTGAAATTATTGTTCGTCAACATGGTAACAAATTCCATGCTGGTGATAATGTAAAAACCGCTGGTGATTCAACACTGTTCTCACTAGTAGATGGCGTAGTTAAATTCCAAAAGAAGATGACTCGCAAGTTCCATGGTAATTTACGCAAGACTCGCGTTGTTAGCGTTGAACCAATTGCTGCTACTCCAGCTAAGGCTGCAAAGCCTGCTGCTAAAACAGAAGCAAAAGCAGAAGTTGCGGAAACCACCGAAGCTTAAACTTAAAAGGAAAAGCCGCCCATTAGGGCGGCTTTTAATTTTAATTTCCAGTAGCTCCTGTGGTATAACAGCTTGTTTGTCCAGAAGTAGCGCCGCAAACTGTTGACCAAGCCCACCAAGGCACTCTCCGATCTTCGATATTTGTACTTTGCCGGGCATTTCTCCCAAACTTCATAGCATTTGATTGTTCCGACTTTAAAATCAATGCCTTGCTTTGTTCAATATTGTGAATATGATCTGATAAAATTCCTAGGGCTTCATTTTCATCTCTTGACTGTGAAAGATTCGCTGCAAATGCCCTATCGCTTTGGACTAATGTGTTGTATTGATAATATACAAAACCCAATAAAACTACCGCGATGGTCGCAATAATACTAATGGCAATAGTAAATAAATTTGTTTTCACAATAACATTATTTAATTGATGATAATTAGATTTTATCAAAAACTGCTTAGTTATGCAATTATTTCTTCTTCGCCACCGCCCGAATAAACTCTACAAACAATGGATGGGGTGCAAACGGACGTGATTTAAATTCGGGATGGAATTGAGTGGCAACAAAAAATGGATGGTCTTTGAGTTCAATAATCTCGACCAATTGTCCGTCTGGTGTAGTTCCGGAAACAACCAAGCCAGCTCCCTCGAGTCGTTCGCGGTATTCATTATTAAATTCATAACGGTGGCGGTGGCGCTCAGAAATCGTGTTGGCCGAGCGACCACGACCACCCGGCTTAACCCACCCAGCTCGGGCATAGGCCTTTTCCGTCTTTGTTCCAGGCATAAGCACACAATCCCAGGCTCCAAGACGCATTGTAGCGCCATATTCGCGCTTTAGGAGCATCTTTTCCTGCTCAGGCATTATATGGATAACCGCGTGCTTCACGGCTGTTTCTACCTCGGTGGTGTGGGCATTGCGGATTTTAGCCACCGAGCGAGCAAATTCAATAGTGGCCAATTGCATCCCATAACAAAGCCCCAAATAAGGGATCTTTTTGGTGCGTGCATATTTCACAGCCTCTATAATACCGTCAACGCCGCGACTGCCAAAACCACCCGGCACAACAATGCCGTCGTAACCGCCAGCAACATCGCCACCCAACACGCGCGCTGCTCCTTCTTTTTCAATTCGCACGCTGGAAATCCAATTCAAATTTATTTTCGCTTTATTCGCCCATGAGGCATGCTTCAAACTTTCAATTACAGAAACATATACATCCGCCAACTGATACGACCCACTTTCGAAATATTTTCCTACAACTGCGATTTCCAAAACATTTTTTTGCGCTCGCGTAGCAGTAATGTTACTTACTAATTTATTCCAATCTTTCATCGCAGTTTTACGCGACCCTGTTTTATGCAAAGGCATGCCAAATTGGCCCAGTAATTTATCCGCCAAGCCTTCTTTGTCAAAACTGTCCGGCACACGGTAAATACTATCGACATTTGGTGCAGAAATAATATGATCAGCTGGTATATTTGTAGTCCAGGCTAAAGTTTGCTTGCGACGGTCATCAATCTTATCTTCTGCGCGGGCGATTAGAAAATCTGGTTGAATACCTGAACCTACCAACTGTTTAACTGAATTTTGTACTGGTTTAGATTTCATCTCGCCAATACTCGGCGGTGTTGGCAAATAAGCAACGTGAACATGTGCAGTGTCACGGCCGTCTCGATACCGCATTATTCGGTTAGCTTCAATAAACAAAATATTTTGATACTCACCTACAGTGCCACCGACTTCGCAAATAACAAAATCAGCCTTTCGTTCGCGGGCCGCACGCTCGAGGCGATCAATGATTTCTTCTGGAACATGCAATGCCACTTCCACATCTTCACCTTGATATTCAAAATTACGTTCTTTCTGAATAATGTTCTGGAAGATTTGGCCATTAGTTACATAGTTGGCTTTGCTCAAATCTGTGTTTAAGAACCGTTCGTAATTACCAAGGTCCTGGTCGCATTCCATGCCATCGTCTAACACGAACACTTCCCCGTGTTCTTGGGGGCGTATTGTGCCCGCATCCACGTTTAAATACGGATCGCACTTAACTGGCGCGACCGTGTACCCACGCGCTTGCAGCAAAGCTGCGATAGAAGAAGTGGTCACACCCTTCCCTACCCCTGAGATTACACCACCGGAAATAAAAATAAATTTCGTGTTCAGTTTTTTTGCTTTGCGTGATTTTACGTGGTATGGCATTTTGTATTTCGTTTAATCTAGTGAACTAATGATATTTTTGTAAATTTCTGCTTGTTTTGATAGCGGTAAGAATCCTGCTGCGGTCTTATAATTCGCCTCAATACTTTCATCGATATATGTCCGGTAGAGAATTATTACGTAATCCGGCCGACCGTCTTTTTCTCCAGTATTGTCGGGAAATGGGATCATTGTATAGACAATACCTTCCCCTTCAGCACCCATTTGCGCTTCATAAGCAGTTTTGTCACCGTAGATAGTTTTCTTAAAATCTAACTGAGGATAATTCTTAGGATCAAAGGTTTCTTGTCGTGCAGTTGCTCCCCAACTCATGTCAGTAGTTGTTGCGGTGCACTTACCTGAAAGCGCACAGTGCTGGATATTAATTGTATGCTTAAACACATCAATTGTTTTAATTTTATCTGTGCCGTTAACACCAGGGAGGCTAACATTTTCTTTGCTAGTAGTGAATAATTTATCCGGATAGTTCAGATTAAAGTTTAGGCAGTCGTCACTGTAGTTAAAGAACATTCCAGTTTTTGTTTGTCTTGCCTCAGCTGGGAAAACGCTAGTCTGTTCTTGCGGATTCATGCACATCGCCTGAATTTTAGAAATATTGGCTGGCTCTTGGTTCGAGGTGTTGGCGTTGGTATTAATATTGGCAATGTTTGGTTCAGATTTGGATCCAAATTTATTTTTCAAAGCCACACTTCCTATTAACAAAATAACCAGTATGAGAATAAGAATAAGCCAACTATAAATATTTTTTGAGTTCATATCTAATTCTTTTTTAAGTATTGGTAAATATCATATGTTTTTCTTGATACTACCACAGGCCCCTTAGAACCAGGTTCGCCAAGTTTTGGTTTAGTTGCATCGTAAGCTGTAATTTCAAAAGTGTGACCATCTTTCCAAGTTACTTCGATTCCTGTATCACCCATACAACCTTCCCATGGGCAGACATTAAATGTTTGAGTTTTTGGCAACTTCACCATTTCTATGATATTTACGTTATCTAAATCAGTTAGATATAATGTTGTATTATCCCCAGGGCTTTCTTCATTATTGATACTAATTAAGAAAGCTTCTGATGGTGATGCGCTTGATGCTGTGAAATCGTAAGTATCACTAAGCGGATATTTGCTAAATTCATTTTTACTACCATCATATTTTATAATTCCTTCCGCCCATTCTAATCCTACACGGGTAAAGTAAATATAGGGTTTATTTGAAGATACTGCTAATTGTGAGTAGATTTCGTCGTGTTGATCTGGGTCATTGTACGCTTTTTCAATATCAGGAACTACTACTTCTTGTTTACCCGTATGAATATCTGTTCTAAATATTTTCCCACTACTATTTGAACCATCTAGATCTTCACCTGCAGCACGAAATGAGATAAAAGAATAGCGATATTCAGGACTTTGGCTTGAGCCTATTTCTGGGTTAGACGAATCTGTTTTTTGACTTTCCTTTGATGCAGTCTTGGTAGGATTATACCCATACTTGTTTTTTATGACCATGCTTCCGGCAAGAGCTGCAAGTAATATGACAACGACCACCAACCAGCCAAGTAGGTTTTTGGGGGTCATCTTGTGATGGGTCGGTGCTGTTGCAGCAGATGATTCTGCGACAGCTTTGTCTTGTTCGGGATTTGTTGATTTGTTCATAGACTTTCAATGTTTAATTTAACTTTGGCGGTTATGCCACTGCCGAGTTTAATATCAACAAAGTGCTCTCCCAAATGCCGAATACCATGGTGCTCATTAACCTGGTTTTTCTCCAAAGAGATTTTGGTTTTTTGGAATATAGCAGCAATAATATCTTTCTCATGAATGCTGCCGAAGATCTGGCCTTTGTCTCCGGTTTTAACTTTCACGGTAAAAGTGCGACGTTCAAGTTCGGCCTTGTTTTGGCTGGCTTTTTGCTTGGCGCGGGTTTTGGCATCATCTTGGGATTTTTGCTCCTTAGTGAGTTTCTCCACAGCAGTTGATGTAGCTAATACGGCTAAACCTTTGCGAAGTAACATATTATTGGCCAAGCCATCAGCCACATCTTTGACTTCCCCTCGCTTCCCCACCTTGGGGACATCTTTTAATAGAATAACTTTCATAAAAACTACGAAAAATTTAAAAAAATAAAAAACCCTCATTCGAGAGTTTTGGCTCTTTTTTAGTATACCAAAGCTGAATAAAACGGCAAGTGGATTTCTGTGAGTTACACTTTCAAATACCTGCGCATGGCAAGTAAGCTGGAAATAGTGCTTAAAAGAAAAGCGATCACTAACAGAGCCACGACCAGGCCGCCAAAAAGTAACATATTCCCGTCAAAGGTGTATCCGGATGAAGTTAAGTAATGACTGATTCTCGGTAACAATGATTTATATACAGGAAACAACAGGCCACCAGTAATTATGGTTGCCAAAATACTGTAAAGCAAAGCTTCGACTATGAAAGGGCCACGAATGTACCAATTAGTAGCACCTACTAAGCGCATGATTTCCACTTCTTCACGACGATTGTAAATTGTTAAGGTGATTGTATTGAAAATTACCAAGATTGCGATAGATGCAAAAATCGCAATGAGTACAATCCCAATTGTAACAATGAACTTTAGTAAATTGTTTAATCTTGAAATTAAGACGCGGTTATCTTCGAAGTTTACTTTTTCAATTGATGATTTGTATTTATCCGAGTTTAAACTATCTGCGATGGCCGGATAGTCATCGAGATTTTTGGCTTTGATTTGCAAAGTTGCTGGCAGGGGGTTTTCGCTAAGCTCACCTACTGACTCTATTAAAAGGTTGTCGTTCTTATGGGTTTCTTTAAAATTCGATAATGCTTCGTCTGCAGAAACATAGCGGACTTCGGCAATGCGTGGGTCATCTTTTAGGTCGTCACGAACAATCAGAATCTGATTTTCAGCCAAGCCATTTTTAAAGTACGCGCTAATGTCCACGCGCTCCTGAATGGTTTTCACAGAAGAATTGGTAATGACAAACAACAAAGACAGCACGCTTAAAATAATCAGCGTGATTGTCATTATGAGCGTCGAAGCGCCCGCCAACCAAAGGTTGCGGCGGAAGTTCGACATACCCATTTTAAAAATTCTGAAAAAAGAAACGAAGTTCATAAGTGTGCGCAGCGCGCTTTAAAGTTTGTACTTGCCTTTTTGTTGTTCAAGAGTGATCTGGCCGCCTTCAATAGTGATCACGCGCTTTTTAATTTTGTTTACCAGTTCAGCGGCGTGAGTCGCGAGTATTACAGTGGTTCCGAGTTTGTTGATTTTAAGTAAGAGTTCAAGAACTTCGGCAGCATTAACTTCGTCTAGGTTTCCGGTTGGTTCGTCTGCTAGTAAAAGAACGGGACGATGCGCCAAAGAACGGGCAATGGCTACGCGCTGACGTTCACCGCCAGACATTTCGTGCGGAAAATTATCTCTTTTATGAAGCAGGCCCACAAGTTCTAAAATTTTTGGCACATCCGTATCGATTTTTTCTTTTCTATGTCCAGAAACTTCCATGGCAAATGCAACATTCTCAAAAGCAGTCCGGCGAGGTAGTAATTTGATGTCTTGAAAAACCATCCCGATTTTGCGGCGCAGGTACGGCAAGTCCGACTTTTTGATTTTTGTCATATCAATCTCGTCGATCAAAATTCGGCCGCCATCTAGCTCTTCTTCACCAATAAGCATCTTCATGAGCGTAGACTTCCCTGCCCCGGACATCCCGACCAAAGAAATAAACTCCCCATGGTTAATATGGAGATTGATTCCGTTGAGCGCTTTGTTATTCCCGTAGTATTTTGTTACGTTTTCGAATCGAATCATGTGTTTTTATTATACCACAATTTGTCAGATATTGACATTTTTGCCATTTCTTGGCAAAATGGTAAATCAAGTTTTTGATATGTCAATTCTGAAGCGAGGGTAAATATATGAAAATTGGAGTCTTTGATAGTTTCCTGCACAGATGCGGAGCTCGAGGGGCTGAATTCTGCAGTCGACTATACAAGCATGTTTCGCAGGTCTTAGGTGATTCTGACGACATGCTTGATAAAGTGTTGTCGATTTACTTTGAACAGGTTAAAGGGGAGTACGTAGTTGTTTGGCTTGCCGTGCAGAGTCCGAATTTGCCTACTTTCTCCTTTGAAATGAAAACCGTAGTTATGGAATCTCCTGAAGACGACCTGCAATCAGCGAATAGGTTTCTAATTCTGATTTACTTACACTTACGGGCAAAGATCGAAGAAGCGCGTGAGAATTCTCATTCGCTAGAGGAATTATCCATCGTTGAGCAGCTTATTTACACTCCGCTCGACAAATGGATGGACGCTCAACTACTCGAGCCGGCTTTCAAGGAACTTTTCGACAAACTCGTCGAGGTTGCCGTCTAGGACTTTCTCAGGATCCGTTTCCTCGTAATCTGTGCGGTGGTCTTTGACCAGCTTGTACGGATGCAAAACATAGGAACGAATTTGGTTTCCCCACTCTGCGGATTTAAACTCTCCGCGGAGTTCTTTTTTTTCTGCAGCCAATTTTTCGTCTTCGACTTGCTGCACACGGGCTTGCAATATTTTCATTGCGAGCTCTTTATTTTGATGCTGGCTGCGCTCGTTTTGGATACTAACTTTGATTCCAGTTGGTTTGTGGGTAATGCGAATAGCAGAATATGTTGTGTTAACGCTTTGGCCACCATGACCTGACGAAGTAGTTGCTTCGATTTCCAAATCTTTCGGATCCAGTTTTACGCTTTCAGCTTCTTCCAGTTGTGGTAAAAGTTCCAGCAATGCAAAAGAAGTCTCGCGGGTGTGAGCTGGGTTAAACGGCGAAAGTCGTACTAAACGATGCACTCCGGCTTCGCTTTTTAGCAATCCATACGCAAACGGTCCGTGAACAGAAACAGTCACGCTTTTTATCCCCGCTTCCCCGCCTTTACTTTGATCAATAATTTCTGCTTTTAAATTTTTACGTTCGCAGTAACGTAAAAACATGCGCAGCAACATCTCTGCCCAGTCTTGGGCATCTGTTCCGCCCGCGCCAGCGTGAATGGAAAAAATTGCATTATGATCATCATATTTTTTTGACATCAAAACTATAAGGCGATTTTGATGATACTTCTGCTCTAACTCGCTTACCTGCTTTGTTAAAAACAAAATGGTTTCTTCGCTTTCATCAGTGTTGGTAGAAACCAGCTCTTGCAATTCAGTGATATCATCTTCGACTTTGGACCAAAACTCAGTAAATTCTTTCAGAGTGTTATACTCCTGCGTGATGCTTTGCGCGTGTTCTTGATCATCCCAAAAATTCTGGACTTGCATTTGCTCTTCGAGTTCCAAAATCCGCTGCTCTTTTTGTTGCAGGTTAAGTTGTGATTTGAGCGCCTGCACTTCAGACAAAAGTTCACTGAGGCGCTTAGTTAGTTCGTTCATTATTTTCTTGTATAAGTGGCAAAATAATACTCATCATGTTCAACCTGGGTTTTATTCCATTGGGATTTATCAAATTCTGGGAAATACGCATCCCCTTCATATTCTTTCTTGAGTTCTGTAAGTTCAAGCTTTTCCGCCATAGGCAAACTGTCTGCAAAAACTTTTTCACCCCCGATAATAAAAACTTGTGAGTCTAAGGCTTGTGCCGCAGAAACAGCTTCTTCCAAACTTGCAAAAGCTTTAATTTGATTTTTATATTCCTCCGACCAATCCGATGGTAATTCTAAATTAGAAGGATTACTGGTTAGCACAAAATGAGTTCGGCCCGGCAAAGGCTTGTGTAATCGCGCTAAAATAGATTCAAAAGTTTTGCGTCCCATTATCACCGGGTGGCCTGATGTAAGCTCTTTAAAACGTTTTAAATCTTCTGGCAAATACCAGGGTAAATCATTGCGGTTTCCAATTACTCGGTTAGCAGCTACGGCTGCGATAATTGTGATCATAACTAAACCGCCACATCGGCTTTAATGGCTTCTTGCGGTTCGTAACCTTCGAGTGAAATGTCCTCAATTTTAAAATCGAAAATATTTTTTATTTCCCGATTAAGTTTCAATTTTGGCATTGGACCAGGAGTGCGTGACAATTGTTCTTTAACCTGATCAAGCTGATTCAAATATACATGGATGTCATCAAATGCAACGGAAAGTTGTTGCGGTATTAGGCCTGTAACTTGCGCAATCATGTGGGTGAGCAATGCGTACGATGCGATGTTAAATGGGACGCCGAGAAAAGCATCTGCGCTGCGCATAAACATAAAACAAAATAGTTTGCCGTTAATGTTTGTAAATTTAAAAAGCGTGTGACATGGCGGTAAGGCTACGTCGTCGACTTCGCCAGGATGCCAGCCAGTGATAATGACGCGAGTGCTACTTGTTTTATCATTTTTTAAAGTTTCAATAGCTTTGGAGATTTGATCAACTCCGTCATTATTAAAAGTTCCATCTGCGTTACGGGTGGCTCCGAAATTGCGCCATTGCTTGCCGTAAACAGGTCCGAGTTCACCCCATTGCTTTGCGAACTCATGATCTGTTTTGATTTTCTCCACAAACTCAGCCAGAACTTTGTTCCACTCTTCTTTGTATTCATCGCTACCAAGTGGATGATTAATAGTGATGTTGTTTGCCTTCATCCATTTTTGCGCTGGCCATTCATTCCAAATTTTTACATTTTCGTGAACCAGCTCTTCGATGTTGGTGCTACCTTTCAAAAACCAAAGCAATTCTTTCGACAATGTTTTAAACGCAACTTTTTTGGTGGTTAAAATTGGGAATCCATCTTGAAGGTTAAACTTCATGAGATAGCCCATGAGTTTACGACGGCCAATGCCAGTACGATCGCCATGCAAATCCTCGCCTTGCTCCATAATGGCACGCAAGCCATTTAGGTATTGTTCTTCTGACGCGTTTTTTGTTTGGTCCATTTTCGTTTTTCTTAATTTGTTTTTTCGTAATTTGGTTCAATACCTTTTAGCGCAATGCGGCGCACCAATTCCCAGACTTTCCCATGGATTTCATTTGGAGTTAACAATTGCCCATTTTCCACACATTCAACCAACCGTGTATTTGGCATGAGTTCTGCGATTTCTAAATAAACCTGTTCTGCGCGCTTTAAATGCTCTACATCTTGTTCGTGAATATCTTTGGCTCGTCCCCCTTTTTGTAAACGACCATCAATTAATTCTAAAGTTTTTTCGTGCGGGATGTGTAAAATAATTGTTAAATCTGGTTTTGGAATATTGTAAATTCCAAACTCTAAATTATCTAACCATTTGTAAAATTTAATTCGTTCGCCGTAATCATCTATTTTTGTTCCTTGGTGCCCGGCATTGGAGCTAACATAACGATCACTAACAATAATTTTTCCTTGGCGCATTAATTCGCGTTTTTTAAAACTGGCGTCAAAGCGATCGATTGCATAAAAAATTGATGCAGCCTGTGGCCCAAGTTTGCCATAATCACCATTGAGATATTTTTCTGCCATTGCCGCCGACGGTTGGCCATATTGAGGGAAATCAAAAACCGCTGGGTCGTATCCAGACACTTCCAAAGTATTTAAAAGCAACTTCATTTGCGTGCTTTTGCCGCTTCCGTCCGGCCCGTCGATGACAACGAACTTTCCGGTAAGTGGCTGCGGTTGCTCGGTTATAGTTTTACTAAAAATTCCCATTGATAATTATTCTGATAAATTTTAACGACGGCGCTTGGTAGGTTTTTTCACTACCTTCTTCACAGCTTTTTTCTTAGCCACTTTCTTCGCAACAACTTTCGCGACAGGTTTTTCGTCCTTCTCTACTTTCGGTTTGCGCGGTGGCTTAAAATCAATCCACTCGTTATTCTTCAAAAAGTTTTTGTGATACTGCGATGCTTGAGGTTTCATCGCACCGTAGTATTTGTTATTTAAGCCATCTGTTCCATATGCGCTATTGGCAGCAGTAGACAGAGGAGTAAAAGATAGTTGCGCGATTGGCATCTTGTAATAAAGTTTGATTGGCATGCCGGAAATGTTGTGCAGCTCCAAAGTCATCTTTAATTTATTGCCTGGGTCTAAGTATCCAGCAGTGGCATGAATAATTAACCCAATGCGACCGAGGCTAGACTTCCCTTCTAAGCGACCAACCATGTCGTCAGCAACACCCACTACTTCGTAAGTCATGCCCAAAGCAAATTCGCCGGGATGCAAAATGAATTGTTTGCTATCATCAATTTTTACCTTTTCCATCATGTCGTCAATTTTTTCGCGTGGGTCAATGGCAACATGGCTAGTTGGTTTGAATATCAAAAAATCCGCTCCTAAATGCAGATCCACGCTCGCTGGCTGGATGGCATTTGGGAATAACGGATCAACGGTAATTTTTCCATTTCGTAAGTTTTTCTGGATGTCTGTATCAGATAAAATCATTGGCTTTTCTGTTAATTTCACTAATTTTTAGCACACACTAGGCTTATTGTATCATAATTTTTTAGTGCGTACATCAGGTAAATTAGTCTAAAATTAGACTAAAAAAAGGCCCCTTTGCGGGGTCTTTAATTTTGTAAATTAAGCTTTGAACTTTATACCTGGGCCCATTGTAGAGTTCATGCTCATGCTTGAGATGAACGCACGCTTGACCGCAGTAGGTTTGGTGGCATGCAAGGCATCAATAAAGGCTTTTGCATTTGCTACCAATTTGTCTGTATCAAAGTCTGTTTTACCAATCACTTGGTGAACATTTCCAGAGTTGTCGTTTTTGAAGTTGATTTTACCACCAGCGATTTCATTAATCGCAGCAGTAATATTTTCAGAAACAGTTCCGGTCTTTGGGTTAGGCATCATGCCGCGAGTACCCAAAATTTTTGCAATCTGCGCAAGCTTCGGCATCATTGCGGGTTCTGCTACAGCAATATCGAAATCAGTTTTTTCTGTTTCCTTAATTTGCTTGATAAGCTCTTCTCCACCAACAACTACTGCACCAGCTGCTTTGGCAGCTGCTTCATTAGCTTCAGTAACGAACGCAGCAATCTTGCGAGTTTTACCAGTACCGTTTGGCAGTGTAACTGAGCCGCGAATGGCTTGGTCGGTTTTCTTAGCATCGATTGCAGTCTTCGCATGAATTTCGATTGAACCGATAAACTTTGTGGTCGCAGTCTTCTTTGCAAGTTCTACTGCTTCTTCGAGAGTATAAACTTTATCTTTCTCTACAGTTTCCAAGTTCGCCTTGGCGCGTTTTGACAAATGTGTCATAAGATTTCCTTTCGTGGTACAAGCCGTGCGGACTTTTACGTCCGGCGCGTCCCACAAATTAATTAATAAATTAAATTACTTCTTCATTCCCCCGCCCTCACCATTGATAAAGTTTTGAATATCTTTGAGCGTGCCCATAAATTGAGCTGGAAAAATGATAGTAGAATTTTTCTCCACACTAATTTCAGCCATGGTCTGTAAGTTGCGGAGTTGTAAAGCAATCGGGTGAGCCATCATTACGTCAGCGGTTTCTGCCAATTTTTGAGAAGATAAGAATTCACCTTCAGCTGCAATAATTTTCGCGCGTTTTTCGCGTTCTGCTTCAGCTTGTTTGGCCATGGCGCGTTGCATGCCTTCTGGCAATTCAATATCTTTAATTTCTACAACTGGTACCACCACTCCCCAATTTTCTGTGTGACTATCCAGAACTTTGGTGATTTCATTGTTGATCTGTTCGCGTTCAGAAAGAATTTCATCAAGCTGGAATTTACCAACAATGTTACGGACAGAAGTCTGTGAGATTTGGTTGATCGCGTTAATAACGCTTTCAATGTTGGTAATGCTTTTTACCGGATCAACAATTTTAAAGTAAGCAACTGCAGACACATCCACTGAGACATTGTCTTTAGTAATAATTTTCTGCGGTGGGATCGGCAAAGTCACTGTACGCATGTCGACTTTCTTAACCCATTCAATATAAGGAATCACCCAGTTAAGTCCCGGGTTTTGCTTCCGAACAATTTTTCCGAGTCTGAACACAACACCAGTTTGGTATTGTTGAATAACGCGTAGCCCAGGAAGGACTATGAAAATCAGAACTAAGATTACTAGGATCAATAATGCTCCCATAATTTTTTAATTTAGTTGATTAGATTTCTAAAAATTAGTCAGTAACATCCACGCCCATTGAGCGCGCGGTACCACGAATAATTTTTTCGGCTTGCTCAATGCTATTTGCATTTAAGTCAGGCATTTTCTTTTCGGCAATTTCGCGAATTTGCGCAGCCGAAATTTTTCCAACTTTTGTGGTAAGCGGGTTCCCGCTACCTTTTTGCAAACCGATCGCCTTCATGATCAGGTTTGAAGCCGGTGGAGTTTTTAGTATGAATTCGAATGAACGATCTTCATAGATGGTCATTTCGACCGGGATAATGAGGTCGCCCATTGGAGCGGTGCGCTCATTAAACTGTTTGGTAAAGTCTGCGATGTTTAGACCATGGGGCCCAAGGGCAGTACCTACCGGTGGAGCTGGAGTTGCCTTCCCAGCTGGAAGTTGCAATTTTACAATTGCTTTGACTTTTTTAGCCATTTTGATGAGTAGTAATCCTTATTAGGGACGAGACCGCAGGTCGTAACCGCAGCCGACTACTGGTTAATTGATGCGGTAATTATAAGGGATTTCGCTGGTTTTGGCAATGGGGTGAGAAATAAGTTATAATAGATTTACTAGTTCAAAAAAACAGGAGGATAGGACTGTGTTTAACTCTGAGTTCGTTAGCTTTAGTGTCGCTTTGGTTATAACTTTCTTAATTGCCGGCATTTTAGCTTTCGGCAAAGAAGTTACTTTACACAAAGCAACGGCTGAAAATTACGTCAATTGGCTTGATAGCAGGGGCTTGTTTCCCTTTGCTTTCAAATCGGTTGCAGTGATGGTTGTTGCAACTATTATACTTGCCTTGTTCGTTCACCTCTTCAGTGTTTATGATCAGCATTACTTTGGGTATATTGTACTTACAACTACCTCAGCGATGTTGTGTGAAATCGTGTTCGAGCAATTGGGCATATTCAGAAATTCTCGACTAAGATCCGTTACATCGATAGTCGCTGGGATCTTTTTTTGTTGGTACTGTTATCACCACCCAAACCTCTTAACTAAAAATTTAGCAAGTTTAGTTGTTATTCTGGTTTTATTGATCAGTCTTCGCAATGTTAAACTTCGCGCGTTTTTAGCACTTGGTTTTGGTATTTTGGTTTTCGACGCAATCTCAGTTTTTTGGACTCATCAAATGATCCAGATTGCGAATCAGACCGCAGATGATCCGGTCGGAATGATTCTTTACACCACCGAGATCGGTAAAACTTGGCACTTGATTTCGACCGGTATCGGGGATGTTATTTTCCCCGGCATTCTGATGATGATCGCCTACAGACAGAGCAAGTCGCTAGGCGGCATCTCTCTGTGGGTTGGTACCGTTGTCGGATACATAGCGGGTATGATGGTCACAACTTTTGTCATGTTTGTGTATTCTCACCCGCAACCAGCGACGATTTACTTAATTCCTGGTGCTTATGTTGGTTATTACGTTGTCGTCAAATTCAGGAAGCTCCCTTGGTCTAAGCTCACAGTTGAATAATTTTCGTTGCCCGAGGCAACGACATAAAAAAGACAGAGTATGTGACTCTGTCTTTCATTTATATATTTTTTAACTCATTATCTTGTTAACGACCCAGTATGCGATTACTAAAAAAGTAATTGGGATAAGTAAGTTGAGCCAAGGATGGTAATAGCCAGAGTTACGAGGATTTACATCCTGTGCAAAGTAAGATGTTTTTCTTTGTTCGTCTGGAGACTTCGGCATTAACTTTTTCTTACTTGCAAGAAGTCGAGCTCGACTGGAGTTTCGCGGCCAAAGATAGTTACCATAACTTTCACCTTACCTTTAGCTTGGTCGATGTCAGAAATTTTTCCTTGATAGTCTTTGAAGGGACCATCAGTAATAGTTACTAACTCGCCAACTTCAAAGTCAACTTTGAACTTCGGTTCTTCTGTGCCCATGCGGCGTTGTAAGTAATCCCATTCTTCTTGAGATACAGGAGTCGGAATTGTACCACTACCTACGAAACCAGTTACGTTCGGCGTGTTACGCACAACGTACCAAGAGTCATCAGTTACAATCATTTCTACAAGAACGTAACCTGGGAAAATCTTTTCTTCAACCGTGGTGCGTTTGCCGTCACGAATCTTGATCTTCTTTTCTTTTGGTACGATGGCATCAAAAATTTTATCTTGCATACCAAGATTTTCGATACGTTGCTTCAAGTTCAAAGCCACGCTATCCTCATATCCGCTGTAGGTATGCAAAACATACCAATTTTTTTCACCAGTAATTTGTTGCTTAGACATAGTGTAAAAATTATTTGATGATTTGTTCGAAGCCTTTAAGCAGGCCAAGGTCAGCTGCACCTAAAATAGCAGCCATTACAATACTGAAAATGATAACTGATGCGGTGTAACGAATGGCATCGCGGCGCGTTGGCCAAATCACTTTGGTCATTTCAGCACGGACATCACGGAAAAATTGAATAATACTTCGCATTTTTTCTTAAATATTGAAAAATTAAGCTTTTTTAAAACCCCCGCAGGGGTTTTACCCATTATAGTACAAGCCCCGGCATTTAGTCAAATCAACAAAAAAGCCCGGCAAGTATTTGCCGGACTTTTAAGCCAACTTGATTACGATCATTCTATGATATCGTCGAGACCTTCGAACCCTTCAGGATTAGAATCCTTCATAATACCAAACATGATACCAAATTCAGCGCTAGAACTATCATCCCGAATGCGCTTGACGATTTTCCAGTCGCGCCGGATTCCGATACCGCTCTGGCATTCTTGATGGGTTGGATCATGTCCGATGTGCTCGTGAACGATCCCCCAAGCTAGTCCGCTCAGGATTTCTACCCGTTTCTGCCAAGCTCTTAATTTAGGGATTTTCGTGTCATTTGCAACGAAGTCATGAATCTTTGAAGATAGGATTTCGTCTTCGATCCTCCACCGTGTGTCATTACCGAACGACTTTGAGATCGAGTCCTTAATCTCTTCTAGCAGCACTTCTCCCCTGCGAACGTACTGCATGGTTAGGAAAAATAGCTTCTGAGCGTCCTTTGGGACTACTGCGGCCTGCCCGTCGTTAGTCAAGATCTGGTCTTCTCCACTTTTCGGTGGGTCAAAAAATTCCTGTCCAAAAGACTCAAGCTCGTCAGTGAAGATTTTTTCAAGGTCTTCATTAAGTGAACTCAGGGTAAAGGGTCGTTTCATCATGATCCTTTCGGGATGATTTGTAACCATTTCATTTAAACCTCCAGATTTTTTAATAGCAATTATTTATTATACTGATTTTTCAGCATTTGTCAAGGGTAATAAAAAAATACTGCCATGGCAGTATTTTTCTGATCAATTTGTTTAAATATCCAAGTTCTTTACAGTTTTAGCGTGAGTGGTGATGAAACGCTTGCGTGGAGGGACTTCATCTCCCATTAAGGTTTCGAATACTTCAGAAATTTTTTCTGCATCTTGAATATCCACACGAAGCATAACGCGGTTCTCTGGATCCATTGTGGTTTCCCAAAGTTGTTCCGGGTTCATTTCACCCAAACCTTTATAGCGTTGAACAACATATTTTACGCCACTCTCGGTCACGGTTTCTTTTACAGCATCCTCGCCACCTTCTTCGACTTCACCGTCTTCTGATTCATCTTCGACAACTTCGGCAACAACCTTTTTTCCTTTCACTGGCTTTGCTGCGCGTTTGGCTTGCGCTTCCTTTACCATGTCATCCAAAATTTCTGTGCGCTCTTCATCAGAAAAAGCATATTGGAATTCTTTGCCAACTTGCACGCGATAAAGCGGTGGTTGAGCAATGTACAAATGGCCATTGCGAATTATTTCTGGGAAGTATCGGTAGAAAAGTGTGAGCAGTAGTGTGCGGATGTGGGCGCCGTCAACGTCTGCATCAGTCATGATGATCACGCGGTGGTAACGAAGTTTGGCAACGTCGAATAAATCGCCTACCCCAGTACCAAAAGCAATAATCAAGTTTTTGATTTCCTGGTTAGTAAGCATTTTGTCCAAGCGCGCGCGTTCTACGTTCAAGATTTTTCCGCGCAAAGGCAAAATAGCCTGGAAGCGACGATCGCGTCCTTGCTTAGCCGAGCCACCAGCACTGTCACCCTCAACAATATACAGTTCACATTTTTCTGGATCTGTTTCGCTACAATCAGCAAGTTTACCAGGCAAAGCTAAACCGTCTAACACGCCTTTGCGGATTACGCTGTCGCGCGCAGCACGCGCTGCCAAACGAGCCTTAGCTGCCAAAATACCTTTTTCGATAATCTTAGTTGCGTCAGAAGGGTGCTCTTCCAAAAACACTGCTAACTCTTGTGCTAGCACTGCATCAACTGCAGTGCGCACTTCTGGGTTACCAAGTTTTGCTTTAGTCTGACCTTCGAATTGCGGATTCGGTAACTTCACAGAAATAATTGCCGACAAACCTTCACGTAAATCTTCACCAGTTAACTTTTCAGACTCTTTAACGTAATTATTTTTTACTGCGTAACTATTAATTATGCGAGTCAAAGCAGTACGAAAACCAGTGACATGCATACCGCCTTCAGGGTTGAATTCGTTGTTTGCGTAAGCCAAAACTGTTTCATCGTAATCATCAGTGTATTGAATTGCCAACTCAACCATAATATCTTCGTAAGTCTTGTTGATGTAAATCGGCTGATGTTTAACCTTTTTGTTGCGGTTAAGCTGTTTAATATAGCTTACCACCCCACCTTCAAAATAATATTGGTAGGTTAAACCAACACGTTCGTCCGTAATACTAAAATGTAAACCCTTAGTTAAGTAAGCTTGTGAGCGCAAGTGCTCTAAAACAGTTTTGAATTTAAAAGTTACTGTTTCGAAAATACTTGCATCAGGATAGAAAGTAATCGAAGTTCCAGTTTGGAAAAGTTCATCTTTCCCAACTTTGCCAACTTCTTTTACTTTTCCTTCCGGCACACCGATCTTATATTTCTGCTCGTAAACTTTTCCGTCTTTGCGTACCTGCGCCTTCATGTTTGTAGATAGCGCATTTACAACCGCTGCACCTACACCATGGAGTCCCCCAGAAACTTTGTATCCAGACGCATCACCACCAAATTTTCCACCAGCATGAAGAACGGTCAGCACTGTCTCGAGTGCAGACTTCTTTGTGGTTTTATGAACATCAACTGGAATACCACGGCCATTGTCGTGAACTGTAACTCCACCATCGGATTGAATGACAACGTGAATTAAATCAGCGTGGCCAGCCATTGCTTCGTCAACAGAGTTGTCGACAATTTCCCAGATCAAATGATGAAGACCGGTTTCCGAAGTGGAACCGATATACATTCCCGGGCGTTTGCGAACCGGGTCGAGTCCTTCAAGGACCGTAATATTGGCAGAGGTATAGCTAGATGATTTTTTGCTTTTTTCGTCTGATTTATCAGCGTCCGATTTGGTCGTTTTCGCCATATTTTATGCTAGTTTCTGATAATTTCTTTAGTCGTTTGTGGTACTTAAATTATAGCATATCCGCTTCTAAAATTCTATGCCCAAAACCAATAAAAAAGCGCATATTTATGCGCTTTTTTTGAGAAAATTTGTTGTTTATAATTTTCTGGTACACAGTTAAAT
>CAYYQK010000001.1:178305-312291 GCA_964473815.1 uncultured Candidatus Saccharibacteria bacterium
CAAACTGTTCAGCTGTTTGTTTGTAGACTTGGTCCTGCAAAGGTTCGACTTCACTGGCTTCTAAAGTGCGTTCTGGTGAGCGGTACAAAATGCGGTATGTGTAGCTCACACGATCAGGGCCAAACTTTTCGGCGTTTTCGTATTTGTCCATGAGCTGAACTTCCTCAACTAAGTCGCCACCGATATCACGTATCAAATCAAAATAATTATTTGGTTCAAAAGTATTTTTTACTATGAATGAAATATCGCGAATAACCGGCGGATACTTGCTCACCTCTTCATACTTTTGTCCGAGGTGCAATTGTTTTACTACGCGCGGATCTGTACTCCAAAGTAAACGAATGTCAGGTAATTCCATTCCAATAATTGCCAATCGTTCTAATCCAAAACCAAACGCCCAACCATTATATTGTTCTGGATCAACATCCAACTTTTTTAATACTTCCGGCAATACTAAACCAGCACCGAGCACTTCCACCCATTGACCATTCACGTCCACTTCCATTTCCAATGAAGAGTGCGTATATGGGAAAGTATCATCGTTGAAACGGTATTTTATTCCGTCACCAAAAGCCGCTTTAACAACATTCGCCAAAACTTCCTTTAAGTCGTCTTGAGTAATAGTGCGTTCGCTCGTTGGATGTAAATATAATCCATCCATCTGATGGAAAATATTCATATGGCGACGGTCGATTTCATCTTTCCGATAAACTTTACCGTAAGACAAAACACCCAGTGGTTTGTTCTCAGAAATTTTTGCTCGCACTTCAGCTTGTTTGAAATAGTACCACCACATCACAGTTGTGTGAGTGCGCAAAATATTATTGTCGTCTACATAGTATGTGTCGCTTTTACTGCGAGCAGGATGATCAGCTGGAAAATTAAACAAATCAAAGCTTGCGTCAGCAGGAACAATCTCCGGAATGTTGATTATATCGAAACCATTAAATTGCGGCAGGCTAACGATATTATCTACCAACTCGCGAATCGGGCCAGACTCACGGCGCGCGAGATCGTCCATATTTAAATACCGCTTTATACGAGCGGCTTCACTGTCAGTACGACTGTCGAGGCTCGCCCGAAGCGCGCGCTCTTCATCTGTTGAAATCTTTAAATGAGCCATATATAAGGGAATTATTGTAAAATTGTACCAATCTTCGTATCTTTGGGCAAGACCAAGATTTCGGGTTTGTCGGAAAGCTCTTCAGTGAGGCCGAGTTCAAACTCAGCGCAAATCATCCCTTGGCTTTCGACACCGCGAATGGTGGCTGTGCCCAACGTAAAGGGCTCATGTTCTTCAGAATGAATATTGCGGGCAATTTGGGCTTCAGGCAAAGCCAACGCTACAATATCGCCAACATCAAAATTAAAAGCACCGCACACCACTGGTGAAATAGTGCGTGTGCCGTCACTTAATGAAATAACCCGCAAGCGGTCGGCATTCGGATGTTTTTCGACTTTAGTAACCTTTGCAGCAATGACATGGCCAGTCTGCGGTACGTGAGTCTTCTTTGAGAAAAATTTATTTAGGAATTTTAGGACTGGCATCGGTTTTTAGTTAAACAAATTACTAATAATCTTTACACTCATTTTCGTTACACATAAATCCAGTCACACCTTTCGGCGGATTGTCGTAAACCGCTTTCAGGGTAAACGAGTCAAAAGTGTCATTGACTGTATATGCGTACGAACTACCATTTGGATCCACCGGCACTTTGGTTAAGTATCGCGGCACCAATACATTAGGATACTGCTGTGCGGTTGGAAATGCAAATACTTTTGTACTGTTCGAATCAATTTGGGCGCTGGAGTAAATAATCAACGCCATCTTGATATTTTGTAAATCGTTTTGTCTTTGTTGATTGTTGGCCGCAGCATCTTGCTTAGTGGAGTCGGACAAAGCATCTTTGGTAGTGTATTTAATCAACTGATTCTGTGTTTCACTAAAGTAAGATAAGGTGAAGTCGGAATTTTTTGCACCACTACTGTAGCTGTACACATACTGCATTTTATTAATCGGATCGTTGTAATCTGTTTTTTCTGTATTGTAAGATTTTATCGCTTCAACCATGCTCGAAAAGTCGCTTGTGGCCGGGAAAGTCTTTTTGTCTTTTTGATATTTTAACAAAGCCGCACCGACTTTTTTTATTGCATCCTGACGACGGGTGTCGCGGTCTAGTTTGGCCTGCGGTGAAGTATCAATGCCAAGATCTTCCAAAGTTTTAGCATTCGGATCTTTAAAGTCATACAAAGTTAAGGCAGCAGGGCCCAGTGTAGTTAGAGTTGGCTGATGCAAACCTTTATCTTTGATTCGGTTTACGATTTCATCTTTGCGAGAATCGGTATATGGAGCGTTGGTGTGAATATCATAACCACCCTTCACGAAGTCAGCATCACTGTAATCCCCTTCGCGATATGTGCGAGACAAAAGTGGATCGGTATCGAAAACATTTTTTTCATCACCGTCGGCTATGCCATCGCTGTCGCTGTCAGGATTGTTTGGATCGGTGCCAGTGTCGAATTCTTGCTTGTTTGTGAAGCCATCGCGATCAGGATCGGCTTTGTCACCACACTGAGTAAGATTGGTGCAGGTATCTGAACCAAAGAAACGGGCCAGCCAGTCGCCTGGTGTGGTGACATCAGGATTGGTTGGTTGAGCGGGACCAGTATTCGTATTAGTAACCTGAGCCACGTCATGAGGCTTGCGCATAAAATACCACACTGCCGCTGTGGCTATAGCGACCAGTAAAACAAACCCAACCGACATCAAGAACCATTTATTTTTGAAAATGCTGAAAAAGCCACCTTTTGTTGGCTGAGTAATTGTTATATTAGTTGCCGTAGGTCCGCTTACCACGGCTTCGGGGGCCATGGGGCGTGCTTGCCTTGCAGGGACATCAACACCGCTGCTAGCAATGCTGCCAGTAGCGCTGACTTCGGGCATGACGTTATAAAAAACTTGTGGTTCTTCGGATCCGTCTGTTTGTATTTCAGAATCTGCCATTTTGTTTTGTTTTTTAACCTGAGTTAGGCGTTAAAAAATACTTCTAAAGTTATGATAAATAAAATTAAGGTTAGTCCTACCCACCAAAATAAGACGTGGAATACTTGGAGTAGCAGCAGTGCAATGACCAAGAGAGCAAGTAAGACGGCTTGTCGGAAACTGATTCGCAGTTGTTCGGAAAACATCCCTGGCCAAAATTGGCGACGAAGCCACGTGCCTACTAGTGTGAATAATCCTGCGATTGTGAGCAGCAACGTTAAATAAAAGAAAATGTGTGGCAGCAGGCCTGATGTGAAAGGATCAACAAACCACAAAATCGAAACTAATCCGGCCAAAGACAGAAGCGTGCCTAAGCTGATTGGTAGTAAATAGTTTCTTGTAGTGTGGTGCATTTAAGGTTTCTCTCGCCTTTTAGTATACCACATTTGCTAGGTTTATGCCTAATTGTTTCTAGTTGTTACGCCAAGATGAGTCTCGGTTAAAGTCGTCTTCGAGTCGCTCGTTGTCGAACTCATCGAACTCACCGGTAATAACCTCGATAACTATGAAGGGTTCTGTCCCTTGTCGATTGTCCAAGCGATGTTTGTCGCCAATATTTATCTGGACTGATTCCCCTGCTTTGAAAGGAATTTCTTCATCGTTAATTACAGCAATGCCCCTGCCTGAAACTGCGAACCAATGTTCGTGCCGCAGTTGGTGTTGCTGGTATGAAAGTCTTTTGCCAGGATGAACCTCGAGCCGTTTGATGATAACGTCTTTGCTATTGCCTTGATTTTGCAGTTCGGAAAGAACTGTAAAATTTCCCCAAGGTCGTTCTTCGTAATCTTTAGCGTTTTTGGCCATTGCGTTTTATTCCTGCAAAAATATTCTGGCGTAATTGTTTGTTGGTTGCGAATTTGTAGAGGTATGGTGAAATTGAAACAAGAATTATCAAAATGATTCCTGGAATGATGTATTTGTCGACGTTTGGTATTGATACACCTAAGTAGTAACCGAGTAAGGTCAAGCTAGTTCCCCAAAGAATGGCACCGATGCCAGCGAAGAATAGAAAATTTTTGTAACTCATTGCTCCTACTCCTGCCATTGTTGAGGCAAAGGTTCGGACGATAGGAACAAAGCGTGCGATGACTAAAGTTTTCGAACCATGGTGCTCAAAAAACTGTTGCGTTTTTTCGAGATGAGATTTGCGAAACCAGAATGACTCTTCTTTTTTGAAAATTTTTGGTCCGATTTTACGGCCAATCCAGTAGCCTAAGTTATCACCACAAAAGACCGCAATGATGATTAGTGGAATTAGTACTTCAATATTAAGATAGTGCTGCGAGGCCAAAATACCTGCGGTGAAAAGCAGGCTGTCGCCTGGAAGGAAGAAGCCGATCAATAGACCGGTTTCGGCAAAAAGAATTGCGAAAAGTCCTAAATATCCGGCTGCTTTGACTAATGAGATTAAATCCATTTAATTAAGTTAATACAATACATTATAACAGTTCTAGAGCATATCTTCGTAGTTGCAAGTGTGGCGTTTGGATTTTTTGTGAAGCTCGGCAAATTTGTCGTATTTTACTGCGTCGCGAATTTGCTCGATTGTTACTACAAGTTTTTCTTTCAATTCTTTCAGATCCTCCTGCTTGGCAAGAGGGTCAGTAACTATTTCATTAGGATATAGATACCAATATTGTAGGTTTTCGACTGGCTCTTTGAAGAATTCTTCCGCTGCCCATTGGTAAATTCTGAGCTGATCCACATCGCTGCTCGAAGATTTGCTTGGAACTTTTTCTGAAGTTTTATAATCGATAATTCTTAGTCCCTTGTCACCGGCGTCGGCGCGGTCGATTTTTCCATTGAAGGTGTACTGACTTTTATCACCCAGTTTCATGCTAAATGATTCTTCGATGTATTTGGGTTTGATATCGTCTTTGTGTTTTGTTGTTGATTCAAAAAAGGTTTTGAGAATTTGTTCCCCTCTTTGTCGATATTGTTCTTTTTGTTTTTTATTTTCGTACCAGTCATCGATCCACTCTTTAGTGTAGAGTTCTTCAAGGAGTTTTTCCGGTGGAAGTTCAACAGCGATTTCTTTGGTGAATAAGTCTTGCTGCGGTGCGCTAAGGCGGCGCTGGTAATCTTCCATATATTTCTGAAGCACCGTATGTATAGTCGAACCAAAACTTAAATGATGATTCCCGGGTAACGGAAGACGCAAGTAAAAACGATATTTATATTCTTGCGGGCAGTTCAAAAATGTTGTGATGCCAGTGAAAGAAAAAGTTTCTGGTAATTGTTTGTAAATTACTTTGCGCGCTTTGGTTACAGGTTTGTTAAACACGACTTTGCCCGTGGCTTTAGTAATGTTTTCACTTGGTACAAGATTTGTTTCTTGGAGAAAGATTGATGGCTTTTTAAATTTCGCACCCCCGTAATCAAGTCCCCAACTTAAGTACAAATGAGTTTTAGCTCGGGTCAGAGCAACATAAAAAAGTCTACGCTCTTCTTGTAAGTGAAAGTCGCCTTCGGGAAGAATGTCTTTAACAAGTGCTGTAGGAATTTCTATTGCGTCTCGTTGTGCGCGCGTTGGAAAACGCTGATCAACCATATTCACAATAAAAGCGAATTTAAATTCCAGACCTTTCGCGCTGTGGATGGTCATTACTTTAAGGCTTTCAGGGCCACTGTTTGGATCGAATTTTATCGCCCCTTGTTCGCCTGCTTTAAATTCCAGGCTTAATTCAGCTAAAAATCCGCGCATGGTGCGGTCTTCTGCCTCCTGGGCATAGTTTTCCACCTTTTTGTAGAATTGCTCTAATAGCTCACGATTCTGAGCATTTTCCAAAGTGTCTTCTTCGAGCATTTGGTCTATCCCCAGATCTGCCACCAGTTCGACAAATAATTCGATTGCAGATTTCTCAGAAGTTTCCGCACTGTGCTTTTTTAACAATCCGAAAAGCAGATTAATTTTTGTTTTTGATTCCTCACTTAATTGTGACAAAGCTTCTTGTGATTGCATCGCTTCGTACAGTGAAATGGTTTTGCGATTTATGAATTGCGTTAAGTGCGCAATGTCGACTGCGTTGAGTTGAAATTTCGGAAAATTAAGCACACGATACAGCGCGGCAGTCTCATGGTAATTGTCGAGAAGTTTTAAATAATTGATGATATCCGCGATGAGCGGCTTTTTGTAAAGACCGCGGTTGGCCACAAAACTGTATGGAATATTTTTAGCTTCGAGCACAGGAATAATTTCGCTGGCCGCTGAGTTGCTGCGGGTTAAAATGCAAAAATCGTTCCAGGTTGAATCTGGAAACTTTGCTTTTAGTTCGAAGGCTTTTGTAACAACTAAGTTCAGTTCCTCGCTTAAATCTTTGCCTTCTAATACTTTGATTTCACTGGCATCTTTATTGTGACCTTTGAGTCGCTTGTCGATTTTGAGCTTTTCTTCTAAGCGGTTTGGGTTATTGTGCTGAATGAATTCATATGCCAAATCCAAAATTTTCTGCGAGCTTCGGTAGTTGTCTACAAGTGTAAGGCTGGAAATAGTTGGAAAGTCTTCTTTGATCTTTAATATGTTCGAAACTGATGCACCGCGGAATTTGTAAATGGATTGGTCGTCGTCTCCAACTACAACTAAATTTGGTACCACAATGTTCGGATCTTTGTGCGTTGTCAGAAGTTTGATGAGTTCGTATTGCGCTACGTTAGTGTCTTGAAATTCATCTACCATTACAAATTTAAAAAATTGTTGATAGTAACGCAGTAGGTTGGGCCGTTTTTGAAATAGTTGAATACAGTAGTGAATCAGATCGCCAAAAACCATGTACTCATTGTCGAGCATAAGTTTTTGGTAAGTGTGATATGCGTTCGCTAACTCTTCAATACGCTTGATTTCGGCAATGGTGTCGTCATCTGTACCGATTGGAAGCTGCGCATCTCCGCTGCTAAGTTTAAGTGACTCGGCGTAATTCAAATAATCTTCAGGTGTAATTAATTCATCTTTGCATTTTGAAAAATGATCGAGCAAAGAATCTATGAACCGGTTCGGACTGCCCAAGGGCCGATAGTAATCCAGTTGGAATTTATCAAAATTTTTATAAATAAAAATCCACTGCTTGGTTTGGTCAAGAAGTTGGAAGTCATTCGACAAACCAATGTCGATGCCATGCTGCTTAATGATGCGCTCACAAAAACTGTGGAAAGTCGAAATCCAAAAATCGTGGACACCCAAAGGGACTAGTTGATCTACACGATCTTCCATTTCACCAGCGGCTTTGTCTGTGAACGTCAAAGCCAAAATTTGCTCAGGTCTAGCCAATTTTTGTTCTATGAGGTAGGCAATGCGGCGAGTGATCACCGTGGTCTTCCCTGTCCCGGCACCAGCCACAATTAACAACGGACCGTCAGTGTGAGTGACGGCTTTGAGTTGTTGTTCATTTAGGTTTTCGAGGAGGTTTGACATAGCCGGCTATTTTTGATAATTTACCTGATCGGAGGTATGGATATGATTAATTTAATTCGGTCGGAGGATGACCCTGAAGTTTTTGTTTTCGCTGGATCTTGCGCAGCACCTGTTTCGGCTTTTGAGACAGTGGGTGGTCCAGTAGAAATTCGGGACAGTGACGAACAGCTAAAATCGAGCAGTTTTATCGACCACATGGCCGATGAACTGGCACCGGCAGGCGCCGGGTATTACGAGCTGGGCCAGCTGTCCGAATCGGGCGATGGCCAGGCAGTATTGCCGATACAATACTTCAGGTTACCATAATGGTGATTTAACCAATATGATTTTTAAGGCGGTTTTGGTCCGCCTTTTCTTTTTGTCTAATTTTTTCCGGAAAAAAAGCCTGCCCACTGTTTCCAGAGGTCATTACCATCGTCTTTGTATCTTACCCAAAACTGTGAAGGATTTACAATTTGCACGCCATCGTATTCTTCAAGGGTCAACAAGTCATTATCTCGCGTGATAAGATAGTCAGCTTTAGCTTCGACTGCGCTTTCTAAAATTTTATTATCTTCTTGGTCGCGCACTACGTGAATCTGTCGACGATTTACAACCTGATTTATGCGCGACATCAAATCGTTGATTTCACGTTCGTAAGACGGATCTTCCACAAGGCGACGCATTATTAATCGGTTCTCGCGAATAGTTTGGTGATTCGCAAAAGCCTCAATCTCCCCTGCCCTGACCGCATCGATAATCTGCTTTTCGTAAGAGTAGTCGTCTTTGATTCCATCAATCAAAACATTCGTGTCTAAAACAATTTTCATAACTGAATTTCTAAATTTATTCTTTAACGTTTGGTTGTTTTGCGCGGTGCGCGTCCTGGGGTTCGACCACCAGCGCGACCACCCTTAATCGCCATTAGGAAACGGCGCGGGTCTTCATCAAGGTCAATAAAATGGTCGGTTAACTCCTTAATTTTACTTGATGTAGACTTTCCAAAAGCCACCGTTTCGGTTAGCTGGCCGGTCATTTGCAAGTATTCTAAAAGAGGGGCGAAGTCGCCATCGCCACTAGCCAAAACTACCACGTCGAGTTTATTCATCTGTTTGATGATATCCATGGCAATACCCACATCCCAATCCCCTTTTTGGCTGCCACCGGCAAATGTTTGCAGATCTTTGGCTTTAACTTCAAAGCCAGCCTTTTCGAGTGCTTCGAAAAAGCTATGTTCTTCCGGCATATCCGCCTTAACAACGTAAGCGATGGCGCGGATTAATTTGCGATTGCCAAGCGCTTCTTTTAGCACTTCGTTAAAGTTCACTCTGGCCGAGTAAATGTTGCGTGCACTGTAATATAAATTTTGGACATCAACGAATATTCCTACGCGTTGGTCCGGGTTTCTTATTGACATGTTAATGTTTATTAATGAATGTTTTTAGTGCCTCCTCAGTTTTCGGGAAACCATATTCAATTTTAGGAAAATCTTTATATTTATATTCCTTATCATTGATAAAAAATAAATTTCTATCCCTATTTGCATTTATATCATAGAAGAAGCGTCCGGCGTGACCTCTAAGCATTGGATATAAATCTACAAAATATAAATGGGGCGGATTATTGCTATTTTCAGTGGCTCCATATATAAAGTTGTTTCTATTACCCAAATCTAAAAAATCACCAGTACCGTTATTGTAGGTATCATTGTACATTTGTACTGACTTCGATAAGAATTCATCTTTTTCATTCAAAAACTTTCTGATATTTTCTTCACTCAGTTCGTGAATGGACATAACTTTTTTCATAAATACGTAAGGCGCTTTTTCATCTAAAACATCAGAATGACCATAGGCTAGATGAAATTCAGGAATAAAATCAGCAAAGTATTGCTTAATTTGCAAAAGGTTTTGTTCAAATTTTTGTCTTTTCTTTTCAAATTCCCTTTCCTCACCAGGGGCGTATAATACTATTTCCTTTGCCAAGTAATCAGGATTATTTTGAATTTCTGTTATTTGACTATATCCTCCCTCATGTTTTAATATATCACCTTTCAAAAAAGGTTCTAAACCTTCTTTCATCTTATTCAATTAAATTTTGGGCTTCTTCGGCCGCGAGCTCTGTTACTTCAGTTTGTTCTAACTGAAGTGTGGCCGCGTTTTTGATATTAGCCTGCAGCTTAGCGAAGTCATTGCCTACGGTGCCCATGGTGTTGCCCGCGTTTTTGATGTGATTGGAAAGCACGCCCAAGTTGCGGCCAAACTTGTCGCTTTCCTGTTGAATGCCAGCTACCATGTGCAAGAGTCGCTCCGCCACTTCGTTAACTTGCTGGCCACGTAAAGCTATCAAAATAATTTGGAGGTGGTGGTAAAGAGTGTTTGGACTCACCATGTATACTTTTTTACCACGTGCGTATTCAACCGTGGCTGTATCTTCTAATGCCTCGTGAAAAACACCTTCGCTTGGAATGTACATTAATGCAAAGTCAAAAGTGTTCTCTTGAGGGAGAATATACTTTTTGTGGATTTCATCAATGCGTTTGCGGATGTCGCGTAAAAATTGCTTCTTTAAGTTTTCTGCTGCGTCATCTTCTTTAGCTTCCTTGTACAAACGAAAATTTTCCATGGAGAACTTACTGTCTACAGGTAGAATTTTTTCGCCCACGAACACAGCCATATCTACCACTTCTCCATTCTTGAATTTATACTGCGATCGGTACGCAGACTTATTCAAAACCTGAGACAACATGTTCTCAAGCATTTCTTCGCCAAAGTTACCACGTGCTTTGGGCGATGCTAACACTTCACTTAACCGACGAATGTCTGGGCCAATCTGTGACATCTCCCCTAGTCGGCCCTGTAAGGCGCCAATAACTTTGGCGGCGTTGTCTAAGCGCTCATTAATATCTTTATTAGTTGCAGAAATGGATTTATCCATCTGCTCACGGGTTTGCTCAGTACCAGCTTTAATGTCGCGCATCCACTCCATCATTACTTTCAAAGATTCACTATCCTGTGGTTGTTCAGACGCTTTTTTCATTTGCATTAACAGATACAAAAGCAAGCCGAATCCGGCAACTAAAACTGCGATAATTATGTATAAAACTGCGTTCATATAGATGTATTATATCAAACTTTAGGTATAAAAACAGGCTCCCTCTATAATTCCAGAGAGAGCCTAAATTGTGATCAATAGAAGTGCAAATGCCTGAAGCTTACTGAGAGAGATGGTCCATCACTTCGTCAATAAACTTCTCGTGAACGACGACGATGTGGTGGTTGTACTCCGTAATTTCTTTCAGTGGCTTGGGATCGAAAAGCTGAAGTTTGTGTAGGATTACCCCGGTTTCCCAAACCGGACGAAGAAACTTGTAGCCAAGCTTTTTGCAGATTCCGTAGATCGGGGTCCAGTCCCATGGAGTGCATTTGCCTGGTTCCAGAACCACAAGACCCACTTCTTGCTTCCATAGTCTGGCCATCGAGATACCGATGCTTCCGTCGCTGAGAGTATGATTCTTCGTTAAACCGCCAAACCGAGGTTCGTCTATCAAAGCGCGGATCGCCGTCGGCAAATTTACGGCTGGGTCTCGAAGCATGCCGTACACCTCAGTGAGAC
Organism: uncultured Candidatus Saccharibacteria bacterium; assembly: GCA_964473815.1. GTDB lineage: Bacteria > Patescibacteriota > Doudnabacteria > UBA920 > UBA920 > UBA920. The sequence goes on from CAYYQK010000001.1 coordinate 189,351, forward strand.
TGTTATATGTTGGGGGAACTAAAGTTTCTCGCTGCACATCATCGATGAGGCGATGCACTGTGTCTGACCCTGGTCGATAGTAGTAAATCTCACCAGTATTTACATCACCAATGAATGATCCGACCACTTCCCTGCCGTTAACCAAAGCAATCATGGTGCCGACGCCATGTGATTGTTTCCGAACGAACGCTTTTGTGCCGTCGAGCGGATCTATGGTCACATAAATGTGTCCGCCTGGGAGCGTGCAGTCAATGCGAAGATCGTCTTCTTCGGCGATGATTCCCATGCCAGGAAAACATTCGGTTACAAGTTTGACGTAAATTCTTTGCGCCGCTTCGTCAGCAGAACTCTTCACGTCGTCCATATTCCCCGAATAACCCATTTTGCCTTCCGCGTGGAAAGCAATCCTTTGGTTCTGAATGGCAACTTGCGCCCGCCGAACCATCTCTTTGAAAATTAGACCAATCGCAGGTCCGGTGACATTTCCTAGTATCACTTCATTGTTCATCTTAGTTATTTTGTCCTCCATTAAGCTTGTTATGATACCTAAAAAAAGGACTTTTGTCAATAGTATTATAAAAAAGCACAAAAAAAGGAGGTCCGAAGACCTCGACGAATCAGTTTTGTTGGCGAAAATTGCGAGCCTTGAAATTCTTGTCAAAAAGCGAACGGTAAGCTCGAAAGTCTTGCCTAGCATTGGCATTCTGCTCATTCAGAACCCCAGGGACCATTTCTAGTTCAGTCGAATAGCAAACAACAACGGGCTTTGACCTCGGCGCATCGCTTAAATAATAGACAAATTCCTCAGTGTCAGTTTCCTCGTCATAATCTGTTTCGATTATCCGGACATAGCCAATTTTCCGTATTGGATCCCCGTCTGGGGAATCTTTGTACGACATGTAGAAAGTGGCTGTCCCGATTGAAAAAACTTTCTCTTCTTTCTTTGCCATCACTATACCCCCTTCGCAACAATCTTTTGATAACATCCATATAATACCAAAAACACGCCCCTCTAGAAAGCGTGTAGTTGGAACTCAATAAGTTATTTAGCTATAAGAGCTATTTGCATTATATCAGTCGGAATTGCCCGCGCAAGGGCATGCCTGTGGATATTATTTAGTAGCCGAAGCAATGGTTACAGACTGTCTTGCAACCTTCCCATCAGATTCAGAAATCTTGATGTTTACAGCCTTATTTATGAAGTTTGCTTTCAAAGAACTTGGCACTGTCCAGTTGACGCCAGTTGCTTCTGACCCACTCTTGGTGATCACATAATCAATACAAGTTTTTTGCCCTGCACAGCTTGGGTCTTCCAAAGCAACTGTAGCTGCTTTTCCATTTCCACCAGCCCATTTGATCAAGACTTTAGAATTGACTGTAAGTTTTTGCCCCGCAGCTGGAGAGATCACTCTAAAAGTTGATACTGGCTTAGCTGCCGGGTTCACTGGAACAACAGTATCATCCACATCGATCGGATTCAATTTAGGCATACTCGAACCTAAGTGTTCTTTTGCAAAATCGGTTCTGAAAAATACGAATGCTGCCAAAATGATTAGTACTAAAGCGACTAACCCTTTGACTTTATGGTCATGCCATTCAGCACTACTCATGCCAGCTGGCTTGCTCAACTTCAAAGAAGTTGATGATTTAGTTTTGGCCATTTATTTTGGTTTCTTAATTTTAAGTTTTCTTTACTATAATTTTAACAGTTTTTCAAGATTTTGCCTTCCAAAAAAGTGGATAAATCAGCATAATAATATTTTTTAGAAATTTAAAAACAGCCCCCTCTAGAAGGGCTGTTTTCAAAATTACGTGGCGGACTGAACGGGACTCGAACCCGCGACCTTCCGCGTGACAGGCGGACGCTCTAACCAACTGAGCTACCAGTCCAGATTTTACATATCACTTGGCCAACGCCAAATATTTTGTTGGTACCGGCGACAGGGATTGAACCTGTGACCTAAGGCTTATGAGTCCTTCGCTCTACCAACTGAGCTACGCCGGCTTAGTATTTACGCGACGCAGTGAGCGCGGCGATTTTCTTTGGTTGCGGGGCCGGGATTCGAACCCGGAACCTCAAGGTTATGAGCCTTGCGAGCTGCCAATTGCTCTACCCCGCGTCATGTATAATCTAGTGTTTTGACCAGATACCTGAGGATTATATCACTAATCCGCGAATTTGGCAAGGTTTTTATATGGAATATGAAGATAAAAAAAGACGGTGACACATTGCTCACCGTCTAGTATCTTTACCGACCTGATTCTTAGGCCGTCATTTCGAGAAATGCGAAATCTTGGATTTCCTCACCGACTTCGGACTGCTCACTTTGGAGATCGCAGACGTTCAGCAGGTGTTGACCGAAATCAAAGATCACGTCTTTGAAGACATGCAGAACAAGCTCGTCGCCGACCATTAGGTATTCCGCTGGGATTATCGGAAGGTCGTGACCGGTGGACCGTTGTTCACCAGGGATCACTTTCATCAGCCCGCAAAAAGCTTCTTCCACTTTGTCTTCAGAATCCGAATTCTTTCGCATTTGACCGATCCGCATGGTTTTGTCAAAAACACATCCGTTTCGGTAAATGGTCAATACCCCCGATCTGAGTTCTTTTGATGCGACTAGGCAATCGAAATGCGTATTGTCGTATTTGAAAACGTTTCGACCATTTTCATCCGCGACTACCCCGAACTTCACTGTTTGCCTCGGTCGGGAACTTCGCACCACTTCAGCGCCTAGCAAAATTTCCTCGGGTTTCCGATTTAATATGCATGTGGCGCTTTTGAACAGAGTGGTAATATTGACTACAGGGTTGGGGCCCGGCTGCACGTACACTGCATCAATGCCCACAATTTTGGGAATCATGCTTTGAACATTTCCGAATCCATGCTGGGTTCTTTCCCCCTGAATGAATATCAGAACCGGTGTTTCCTGTTCAAGTGGGATGGTACACTCTGCTTTGTTGAAATAGCCGATAGCTGTCCAGCCTCGTGGGAAAACGATAACTGTCTCGTCGTCAAATTGAGTAACATCTCCCTTTCGAAGGATTGTAAAGGTTGCGTGTTGTTTCTCCGGGTCGCCCTTTGAAGAACTCCTTGGGGTAATCAACCTTCGCAGGTAGTCTCCCATTGGACTCTCTTTGAAGCGTTTCAGATCCTCCCGATTGGTAACAACAAAACTAAAGTTTTGGCCGATCGGGTTTGTTCCTGGGTCTTCTCGTACTCCTAACATCTCCCCTCCTATCGTTGTGAGTAATTTTGGCACTTAGGGTTCATCCCCCAAGCAAGTACTTTAACACATCTATTTAATAATTACAAGGGTTTATGATCGACAAATGAATATTCAAGATAAAAACAAAACCACCCGTTCGGGTGGTTTCGCATCGCTTCGAAGCTCGCGAATTAACGACGGCGCTTCTTAGCAGCTTTACGCTTAGCTGGGCGCTTTGCAGCTTTCTTAGCTGGGCGCTTTGCAGCCTTACGCTTTGCTGGGCGGCGCTTTGCAGCTTTCTTAGCAGCTGGGCGCTTTGCAGCTTTTCTCTTTTTTGCGGCCATTGTGGCTAGTCTCCTGAGATAAATTATTTTGTTTTATCTCATTTTAATTTCTACTTCTTCGCAAAGCGCGAAGGTTAGTAGTACAAATAATTTTGCGTTTCTGTTTCTGTAAGCAAATTTTTATTTGCGTTCAGATTTCTGTTTCACAAGTCTTAATTGACTAATATAATTATAAGATTTTGTCTATTGCACAGTCAAGAGTCATTGTGTATAACTTTTTTTAGTTTTGCGCGCAATTTTTGTGACAGAAGTGTGTTAATTTCTTTTTGCAAACGCTGTTGTGATATTTTTTTAATCAAAACTTTATTTTTTTGCAAAGCGAGTTTGGTTTTGTTTTCAAACTGCAAATTGTATTGTAATGCAAATCGGTAAGCGCGGATAATTCGTAAAGGATCTTCTTTAATTCTTTTATCGGCATTGCCAATAAATTTTAATCTTTTATTTTTAATATCTGCGAGCCCATTATGAAAGTCTAATAATTCCTTTGTTAAAGGTGAGTAGTAGAGAGCGTTTATAGTAAAGTCTCGGCGGGTGCTATCTGTTTTAACGCTTTTAGTTAAGCTGATTTTAGGGTAACGGCTATCTAGATAACTGTCTTTGCGGAAGGTTGTAATCTCGACTTTTTGCGTGCCTTTGGATGCCACAATTACCCCGAATTTCTTGTGAGTACCTGTAGTAGAAACACCGTCCTTTTTTAGCAACAAAGTAACTTGTTCAGGTGTTGCGATTGTGGCAATGTCTATATCAGAAATTTTGTGGCCTAATAAAAAATTGCGCACAGCACCACCGACAAAATATGTTTGTGGATATTGTGACGCAATTATATTAAAAACATGTGATGCAAATTTTTGCTTGGCAAAAATTTTATTCATGAAGAACACCTTCACTAGTTATTCTTGTTTTGCGATGCGCATGTTTGCGTGCAATGTTTATTCTGCTTAAGTTACGTTGCAACCACACTGCAGCCATACTGTATTCTTCGTCTGATAAATTTTGTTCGCGTAAGATTTTTTCTGCTTCTAGTTTTGCTTCTTCTGCGCGGGCTAAATCAATTTCGTAATAGTGCTCTGCGGCATCAGCTAAAATTATAACTTCGTTACCACCTTCTTGCACTTGCACAAAGCCACCGGCAACGTGAATGTTGTTTTCTTCACCACCGTTTTTAGTGACTAACTCCCCACTCTTGAGCGTTGCAATAATCGGTGCATGGCCAGGCAGGATCGTGATTTGCCCTTCTGTAGTTGGACACGACAAACTAGCCAATTCTTCGGTAAGAACGGTTCGTTCAGGGGTTACGAGTTGGACATTGAGTTTAGCCATGTTTATGCAGTTACCTGGTCGATTCCACCCTTCATATAGAAGGCTTGTTCAGGCCTATCATCGTGCTTACCGTCTAAAATTTCTTTAAAACCACGAACAGTATCAGCAATTGATACATATTGGCCAGGAGAGCCAGTAAAGACTTCGGCTACGAAGAAAGGCTGTGAAAGGAAACGTTGGATTTTACGCGCGCGAGCCACAATAACTTTATCTTCTTCTGGGAGTTCTTCCATACCCAAAATGGCAATAATATCTTGCAAGTCGCGGTAGCGCTGCAAAGTTTGCTGTACGCCGCGAGCCACGTCGTAGTGTTCTTGGCCAACAATGTTTGGATCAAGAATTGTAGAAGTTGAGTCTAAAGGATCAACAGCTGGATAAATACCAAGGTCAGAAATCGCGCGTGATAGCACCACAGTAGAGTCCAAGTGAGCGAAAGTTGTTGCTGGAGCTGGATCAGTAAGGTCGTCCGCTGGGACATAAACTGCTTGCACAGAGGTAATTGAACCTTCTTTGGTAGAAGTGATGCGTTCTTGCAGTTCACCCATTTCTGTTGCAAGTGTTGGTTGGTATCCTACAGCTGATGGAATACGACCAAGCAACGCAGAAACTTCTGAGCCAGCTTGAGTGAAGCGGAAAATGTTGTCTACGAAAAGCAGAATATCTGCTTTGTTGCGATCGCGGAAGTATTCTGCCATAGCCAAACCAGACAAAGCCACGCGAGCGCGAGCGCCAGGCGGTTCATTCATCTGACCGAACACCATACTCATTTTTTCAATAACACCAGAGTCATTCATTTCGTGGTAAAGGTCGTTTCCTTCACGAGTACGTTCCCCTACACCAGCGAACACAGACAAACCACCATGCGCTTTGGCAATGTTGTTAATTAATTCCTGAATCAATACTGTTTTTCCTACACCAGCACCGCCGAACAAACCTACTTTACCACCTTTAAGGATCGGACAAATAAGGTCAACGACTTTAATCCCAGTTTCTAAAATTTCGTTTTTTGTTGATTGTTCTGTCAGTGGAGGAGCTGAGCGGTGAATTGGATAAACTTCATCTTTTGCAGGGGCTTCTTTGCCATCAATTGGTTCGCCTAAAACGTTAAACATGCGTCCGAGTGTTGCCGCGCCAACAGGAACAGAAATAGGTTTGCCCGTATCAGTTACAGTCATGCCGCGCTGCAAACCGTCGGTAGATGACATTGCAATGGTGCGCACAATGCCACCACTAAGTTGCTGCTGTACTTCTAATGTAAGTTTCTTACCTTCAACCATTACTTCAAGTGCATTGTAAATTGCTGGAGTGTTGCTAGAGAAAGCAACGTCAACAACCGGTCCAATAACCTGAGCAACGGTGCCGCCGATTTGTGTCGCCATACTTGCGTCGCCGGCTGTATTCGATTTTGTTGTAGTCTTTGCCATAAATTTGTTGATATTACTTTCTTTAACTTTCTAAAGCGATCCTGCCAGCGGTGATTTCCGATAGCTCGGTCGTAATCTTATTTTGTCTAAGTTGGTTATACGTTAATGTGAGGTCGTCTATTAGTTCGCCCGCGGCTTCCGTGGCGTTTTTCATCATTACCATGCGGGCTGAGTGTTCCGAGGCATCGCTCTCCAGAATTGCCTGATAGATTTGGCTTTCTAGAACTCGCGGCAGTAAATGTTCCAGTACTTGTTTGCGATTCGGTTCAAAAGTTTGCGTCCAGGTGTTTGTTGTTGCCTGTTCAGATTTTTCTGATTCCCAGGCAAACGGCAATAACACTTTAGCGGTTGGCCTTTGCTCCAAAGTTGAAACAAAGTGATTATACACAACTAATATTTTTTGATACTGCCCAGTTTTGAAACTATCAGTAATCATTTGGACAATCGGATAGATATCTTTGACTTGTTCAGTGCTGTCGTGTTTTGGAAACTTCGCCAGCATTTCCCAATTGGTTCGGCCAACATTTTCTGTCCCCTTTTTCCCAACAGTAATTAGTTCTGTAATAACTTCAGGTTCGCCCATTCGCAGCTCGCGGACTTTGGCCATCAAATTAGTGTTAAAACCACCAACCAAACCTCTGTTTGTTGTAATCAAGAGGATGCCCACTTTTTTGGCACTTGGGTATTGCGCCAACAATGGATTTTCGTATTTTTCAACATTACCAATACCAGCAATCAACTCTGCTGCGAGTTGAGCGTAGTTGCGGCTGGCAAGCGTAGCGTTTTGCGCTTTACGCATTTTAGCCGCAGACACCATTTGCATAGCGCGCGTAATCTTTCGCGTGCTTTTAATGGATTTTATACGTCTGGTTAATTCTTGTGTTGATGGCATTTATTATTTATTCCAACCTTGCTTGAAAGCCTCAATCGAAGCTTTTAATTTTGCCTCAGTATCTTCTTCCAAATTCTTTGAGTCGCGGATTGCTGCGAGTACTTCTTTGCCTTTTGAATCACTGTCCATAAAGTCGTAGAAATCTTTTTCAAACTGTTGCAACTTTTCTACGGCAATATCATTTAGCAAACCATTGTTCACTGCATACAAAATCACAACTTGTTTTTCCATAGCTACTGGTGAATATTGTGGTTGCTTCAATAGCTCTGTTAAACGGCGACCGAGTTCTAATTGTTCACGAGTTGCTTCATCAAGGTCACTGCCGAATTGTGCGAAGGCTTCAAGTTCACGGAACTGAGCAAGGGAAAGCTTCAACTTGCCAGCAACTTTTTTAATTGCCTTGGTCTGCGCAGATGAACCCACACGAGACACAGAGGTTCCAACGTTCACTGCTGGACGAATACCTTTGTAGAACAAATCGCTTTCTAAGAAAATCTGACCATCAGTAATAGAAATTACATTTGTTGGGATGTAAGCAGAAATGTCACCAGCCTGGGTTTCAATAATCGGCAACGCGGTTATAGAACCACCACCATTGTCGGCATTCATTTTTGCAGCGCGTTCGAGTAATCGAGAGTGCAAGTAGAACACATCTCCAGGATAAGCTTCACGACCGGGTGGGCGACGAAGTAGCAAAGAAATTTCGCGGTAAGCCACCGCTTGCTTGGAAAGATCATCGTAAACAATCAATACATCTTTACCTTGATCCATAAAGTATTCAGCCATAGAAGTCGCACTGTACGGCGCTATGTAAGAAAGAGCAGCTGGTTCAGAAGCACCAGCAGACACAACAATTGTGTAATCCATTGCCCCGCGTTCTTCAAGCTCTGCTACAATCTTGGCAATCTTACTTTCTTTCTGGCCAACAGCAACGTAAACACAAATCATGTTCTGACCTTTTTGGTTGATGATTGTGTCAATTGCCACAGCAGTTTTACCGGTTTGGCGGTCGCCAATAATTAACTCACGTTGACCACGGCCAATAGGAATTAGAGCATCAATAGCTTTAATACCAGTTTGAACCGGTTGGTGTACACTCTGACGAGTAATAACACCAGGCGCAATTTTTTCTACCGGATAAAAATCTTTTGCAACAACTTCACCCTTGCCATCTTTTGGAGCACCTAAGCCAGACAAAACACGACCGATTAAGCTTTCACCAACAGGGACAGACAAAATTTTTCCTGTTGAGCGAACAGTATCGCCTTGTTTAATATGCGAGAACTCGCCAAGAATAATCGCACCTACGCTGTGTTCTTCCAGGTTCAACGCAACACCATTAACTCCATTGCCAAAATCAAGCATTTCCATGCTCTTTACTTCGCTTAGACCAGAAATGCGCGCAATACCATCTCCGACTTCCAATACTGTGCCGACTTTTTCTACAGAAACTGTGGGTTCGAAACCAGCGATCTGTTCCTTTAACTTATCTATAATATGTTGTGCGTTAGCCATTGTTGCTTCCCTTCAAATTACTTTCCAAATTTTCTAAACTATTTTTGATGCTGCCATCTATTAGTGTATCGTCGATGCGGATGACAACCCCGCCAATTATACTTTCGTCTTGCTTGTGAATGATTTCTGCATTCTTTCCAACAATTTTATTTAAATCATCTATTACACCTTTATTGATTTTCGCTGTCGCAGTTGTTACTTCCACATCTATTACTCCGCGTTGTTGTTTGTCATAAACTTCATATTCTTCGATTATCGCTTCGTAACTTCCGAGATCACCGTTGTCTTTGAGAGTGCGAACAAAGTTATCGATTACGGTGTCGTGACCACGAGGGGTTGTTTCGCTGAGTGCTTCGTACAAAGCCTGAGCGTATTGTTGTTTACTATACCTCATGCTTGGCCTCCTTGAGCGCGTCTTCTATTAGTGCTGCGTCCTTTTTAGCATCAAGCTTTTGCTTCAAGATTTTTTCTGTTGCTCCAACTACCAAACCAGCTAATTCAGTCTTTGCGCTTTCCACCATCATCTGTTTTTCTTGTTCGAGCTTAACTTGCGCTGCAGCAATTAATTTTGCCTGTTCTTCTTTGGTTTTATCTAATAGATCAGATTTAACTTTTTCAGCATCACTTTTTGCCTGCGAAATAATGCTAGCTGCCTCGGCACGCACTTGGCTAATTTCCCCTTGCTTCCAAGAATCAAAAGTTTCGCGTTCTTGAGAAATTTTTTGTGCGTCCTCCAAAGAATTTTCAATCTTTTCTGTACGCTGCGCCAAACCTTTTGTTACAGGCGACCACACCCACTTCCACAACACAAACAAGATTATTGCAAAGTTAATCAATTGGGCAACGAACAATTTCCAATTCAAACCAAACATACCAACAATTCCGGTGTTTTCTTCTGCAGTGGGTGCGCCGGATTCACTCGCCGCTTGAGTAACTTCTGCTCCAGCAGTATTTGCATTTCCATCCATGGTGCGATATTCAGCGTTCCCAGTTGCAGGTTGCAGACTTTGCGAACCATTTGAGTTTATAGGGGTTGTTTTTGTACTCGAAGTGTTCGTAGTTGCAGTAGGTTTTGTTGCTGTGGCTGCACTTACAAAATTTATCCCAATTCCAAATACCATCACAGCTGACATGACAAGAGTAAAGATTGAAGTTCGTTTCATAGAAATTTTCATTTATAGATAGTAGTTAGAATTGAGCGGGGTGCACTGAGTAATTGAAGCACCCCACAGGTTTACAAGATAAAGGTAATAACCAAAGCGTAAATCGCGATAGCTTCGGCAAAGGCCATACCAAGCAACATCGGTACGAACAATTTGTCTACGCTTTCTGGGTTGCGGCCAATGGATTCCATAGCCTTAGCACCGATTTTACCGATACCTAAAGCTGGACCAATCCCACCCACAGCGATTGTGATTGCTTTCGCAAGCAATTTCATAGTTTCTGCGTCCATATTTTTTCCTTTGCAATCTCGACTGGGAAAATATTTAAAGTCGTATTGCGTTAAGTGATTAATATCAGGGTTCATCTTTTGATAAAACCTGATGCAGACCACTTAAACTAAACAGTCGGCGTAGGTTCTAAATCTTCCGGATGATCATCATGATGGCTCGCAATCGGCGTAGTGGCAATTGTCAGATACACCAAAGTTAACATGGAGAAAACCGTAGCCTGCACCACGCCAACAATTAATTCCAGAGCCATGAATGGCAAAGGCAAAACAAATGGCAATATTCCAGCCAGTACTGTTAGCAAAACTTCTCCTGCAAAAATATTCCCAAACAAACGTAGTGACAATGAAAGCAATTTTGCTACTTCAGAAATAATTTCCAAAATCCCCACAAAGAATTCAATCACTGCGGTCATAATGTTCATCGGCTTCATGGATTTAACCGCGTGATACAAATCCCCTAACTTAATAAACTTGTTGGCATACTTAAAGAATCCAATTACTGCGATACCAAGCAAGTGTGAGACTATGACAACAATTACTGCCATCGCCACAGTTAGATTTAAGTCAGTGTTCGCTGGACGGAACACTGGAATTAACTCCACATGCCCTTCGTGAACTAAGTAGCGACCAATACTACCAATTCCTGGCAGCAAAGCAATCCAGTTAGAAACTAAAATAAACAAAAATAAAGTTCCGACTAACGGTAAAAATTGAATAGTCTTTTTGCGGTCGCGAGTAACTGTATCAAAATAGCCATATAGGAGCTCTAAGATACTTTCAAAGAAATTTAAAACCCCGCGTGGCGCTTTACTAATTCCATAACGCTTCACTGCTCTATTAATTAGAAATGCAAAAACCACAAAACCCACCATGGTCAGGGTGGAGTTAATAACCGTGTTTGTTACCGGAAAATTAGCAATATAAAAGATGGGTTCAGCTGCGAGTGGTGGTAAGGCCGTCATATTAATTTAAGTAGTCGTTGTAAATATCAGAAATTCGTTTCCAGAACCAGGCAAAACTGGTAAGTAAAGCTAAAACTATACCTCCATATAGAAATCCTTGATTATAATGTTTTGCTGCCAGATACTTGCCCAAAAAAGTGAATAAGAGCAAAGGTAAGGCAATCATAAAGCCAAATTCCAAGGAAAACGCCAAAATTTTCTTGTTTGTCATCTGTTTTTTATCTTGGTCTGATTTTGGCTGGTTTCCAGAATTGTTTTCAGGCATGGTTTTCAATTGACGCAAAAATTCTATCAAAAAAAGCCGGAATCGGCAAGGGTGGCTTTTTTTGGTAGGGTTGACTTTTTGAGAATTAGTCGAATATTAATTTTCTGAGGGCAGCTTTGTCTTTAGAATTTATTCTCGCTCGAAGCATCTCAATGAGTAGGCCGTCATTATGAAAGGTTCGAATGTCTGAAAATTTCAGAAATTGATCAAAGTTTTTCATCATGACTTTAATTCTTTCGCCGCCATCTAGTTTTTTCATCCCGGTTTTTTTGCAATCCTGAGCAATAAACATATAATGTTTGGCAGTCATGCGGCTATGTCCATCGTTAATGCGCCAAAGTTTGAGTTTTTTTGGAACTAAACCAGTTTCTTCTTCAAGTTCACGCAAGGCTGCATTACGAGCAGTTTCTCCTGGTTCATCAGCATAACCACCGGGCAAAGTGTAATACCAACCTGTTCCTGGTTGTTGCTGGTATAGAATAGCGATCTTATCACCAACTGTGGCAATGACGCTGATAGTATCAATTCTTTTTGCTATTTCAAAAGTTTTGAATTTACCATCGAACATTTTTTGTTTCCATTGGTAGATATCGAAGACCGTGCCATGGAAAACGCGTTTTGCATTTTTAGGAATTTTCATAAAACAAAATATTACTGGAGCCGGCTGCCGGACTTGAACCGGCCACCTACGGTTTACGATACCGTTGCTCTACCAGATGAGCTAAGCCGGCATGTATATATTTTTTTGGAGCGGGCGACGGGAATCGAACCCGTGTCTCAACCTTGGGAAGGTCGCATACTGCCACTGTACTACGCCCGCTAAAGGATAAAGCCCCCGCGCAAGGCGAGGGCTTTTTAAAGTTTTAATTAAACTTTAATAATTTTATAACTCTTACATTATCTGTTTGCTTGCTCATCCAGTCGCTAAATCCATTTGGCTTCACAAAAATTTGTTGCAAGTGAATTTGTTCAGAACCATTTGCGCCATCGCTATTTCGTTCCAACACTTTAAAGATGTGAATTCCATAACGACTCACAACTGTTTTGGAATCGCCGACTTTTGCATCTTTCAATCCATCGCGGAATTCAGGCAGCAAGTCAGAGAAAGCGATCATACCACTGTCCCCTGCAAAATCTTTAGTGGCTTCATCTTGAGTGTAAGCTTTGGCCACATCATCAAAGTTTTGACCGCCATTGATCTTATCTTGCAACTCTTTGGCTTTATTAAGGGCATCTTTATCTAAGTCGGTTTGTCCGTTATACCACAACTGGATATTCCCCTGCAAAACTTCTTCTTTGATAACCTGATCTTTAAATTGATCAGTGCTCATGTGGTAAGTTTTATTCAGCTCGTCTTTGAAGGCATTTTCATCGCCATTAGCATATTGCTTAATGATATTCTGATACTCTTCATCTATTTGTTCTTTAGTGACCGAGATGTGATGCTGGCTGGCAATTGCATCAATTTTTTGCGCATCAACTAATTGCGAAAAAGTTTGGCTTGGATCAACACTCTTTGCGCCCTCTTGTTGAGACGACAATTGCTTGGCTAGCTCAATGCGTGACAAAACTTTTTTAGCCGATATAAATTGCATATCAACGATGGCTGCTGGCAAAGGAATTTTTTTGAAAACTTTTTCTTTGGCCTGACTCAGTTTGCCAGTGTAAAGCCAAGTTAAGCTTACAGCCAAGATTATTACTATCAATGCAATGACGATTGCAATTATAGATTTATTACTTTGTCGGCGCTTCTTTTTGTGATGATGAGTTTCCTCGTGCTCGCTCGCCACCTCTTTTTCGTCGTGTTTGTGTTCGTGTTCCATAGTTACGATTTATTATTAAAAATATACTGCCACCATTTTTGAAAATTATTTTTGGGTTGTTCCGGAGCTGGTGCATTGTCCTTTGTGACCCCATCAGTTGGAAAGTTTACAACTATCTCCCCTTCCTTCTTTAAGCCCAGCTGTTCGCGCGCTAATTTTTCTTTGTAGTTATCTGAAGAAAAATATTGCAATGACTGTTGCAAGGCCTGATTGCGCGACTCTAAGTCGGCTTGCTCTTGTTTTAGTTGGTTTATTTCCGAATTAATTTTATGGCGTTGTTGCCATTGTTGTAATTCTAACCCAAAAACCCCCAGAAGTACAATCAGGGTGGCGATCAGAAAAAGCTTAGATTGAAAGATTTTTGGGATAGGTAACTTCATTTTAAAACTATTCAGAGTGATTTTGCTTGGTATATCCCACCTGTTCCTGTAAGTGTGTGGCATCAGTGCTGGCGTAAACCACTCCTCCCTGGTCTTTGGCAATGCGTTTGTGCATTTCCCACAAGTAATCTTTGATTTCCATTGGTTCGGAAATGTTTTTAATAACAATCGGATCCATTAAACCAACGATCTGCACAATGACATCGCCGTATCCAAACAGCGCAGAAAAAATTCCTTCGTGTTTGTAACTAACATTAAGGATGCGTTCGTGGGGTGTTTCGGTTACTGACTGACTAAAAAGACCCGTGTGAGCGTAGTACAATAATCGTTGATTCGTTACGACGTATTGATTCAGTCGCCAGATCATAAATTTTTTCAATGCGTAACCAAGCAAGAAAACTATTATTGCTGCTAATACGCCTAGTAAAATTCCCCGAGCTGAAAAACGAATAATTAAATAGCCCACTAAAATAATGCCAACTAAAGCAACTCCTGCAGAATGTATCAAAATCACCGGAGTTTGCCGGTAGATTTGACGAATGCGCTCATTGTCTTTTAGGGAGATTTTCATAATAGTTTTATTGTTGGACTATTGCCCCACAGCGTAAGCAATCATGCTGCCAATCATGGCAAGCACTACAACTGCCGTAACTATAGTTACTATACGTTCTAAATTTTTTCTGTTTCTCATTTTGATAATTTTATTTCTTAAGAACTGCCAGAAAGGCTTCTTGAGGGATATCAACTTTACCAATTTTCTTCATGCGTTTCTTCCCTTTTTTCTGTTTATTCAACACCTTCATCTTACGGGTTACGTCACCACCATACAAACCAGTGGTTACATCTTTTCGAAAAGCAGAAATTGTTTCGCGCGCTATAACTTTCGAGCCAATGGCCGCCTGAATGGCAATTTCGAATTGCTGACGAGGAATTAAAGTTTTTAATTTCGCTACCAGTTCCCGACCTTCAGTTTCCGCAAATTGTTTGTGCATTATTGCAGCCAATGCTTCTACTTTTTCAGTGGCCACCAGAATATCGACTTTAACTAAGTCACCTGGTCGCAATTCCATAAATTCGTAGTTCAATGACGCGTAACCACTGCTAACACTTTTTAGTTTATCATAAAAATCAATGATGATATTAGCCAACGGCATTTGGAAGCTCATTTCCACGCGTTCTGAACCAACGTACTTAATATCTTCACTAATTCCCCGGCGCTGAGTCACTATTTCCATAATCGAGCCAATGTATGTTGATGGGGTTAAAATAGTTACTTTCATCCATGGTTCTCGAATTTCTTTTATTGATGAAGGATCAGGAAATTGCGCAGGATTATATACAGTTTTTACGTCGCCATTTGTTAGTTCAATTTCGTAGGCAACACTTGGCGCCGTTAGCACTAGGTCAAGGTCGTATTCGCGAGATAAGCGTTCCTGCACAATATCCATGTGCAGCAACCCCAAGAATCCGGTGCGAAAACCAAAACCGATACTCGGAATATTTTCTGGTTCAAATTCTAAAGCTGCGTCGTTTAGTTTTAGTTTATCCATCGCATCACGCAGCAATGGGTAATCGTCCCCGCTCACAGGGAAAATAGAAGCATAAACCATCGGGGTTACATGTTTGTAACCAGGCAATGCTTCGACTTCAGCTTTTTGGGAAAGTAAAGTAATTGTGTCTCCAACGCGTGCTTTACTAACTTCGCGCAGGCCAGTAACTATGTAACCTACTTCGCCAGTTTGAATACTGTTCCCCTTTGTCATTTGCGGTTTAAAGAACCCGACTTCTAAACTCTCAGCATTGGCCCCACTGCCAATCATGTAAATTTTCTCGCGAGCAGGAAGATTACCATCCATAACCCGGACAAAGGTAATCACCCCGCGGTGAATGTCATAGGTTGAGTCAAAAATTAATGCGCGCATAGGCGCATCATTTTTACCTTCGGGTGCAGGGACACGCTCAACTATTGCTTCCAAAATTTCAATAACACCTTCACCGGTTTTTCCGGAAGCATACAAAATTTCTTCATCCTTAAAACCAAAGACCGACTTTAACTCTGCAGCAGTTTTTTCACGATCTGCATTCGGTAAATCGATTTTGTTAATAACGGGAATGATTGTCAGATTATGTTCAACTGCCAAGTAAGCATTTGCCAAAGTCTGGGCTTCAATCCCCTGCGTGCTATCCACGACTAAAATCGCTCCCTCGCAAGCTGCGAGCGAACGTGATACTTCATAACTGAAGTCAACGTGGCCAGGTGTATCAATTAAATTCAAAATAAAGCGCTCCTTGGTGTCGCTACCAGCGACGGGCGCTTCGTACTCCATGCGGACGGGCTGAAGTTTAATGGTGATGCCGCGTTCCCGCTCAATGTCCATTTGGTCGAGCAGCTGTTCCTTCATTTCCCGTTTTTCAACAGTGCCAGTCAATTCCAGCATCCGGTCAGACAAAGTCGACTTACCGTGGTCAATATGCGCGATGATACAAAAATTACGAATTCGGTTCTGCATGAACCTAATTATACCGAAAAACTATCGATTTTTCAAGCCTTTGAGCCGGTAATGGCTTTGATGAATTTTATTCCGGATTTGGCAATCGCTTGCGATTCACGAATTCCCAGAAAGTGTGTTATTGCAATGTATATTGCTCCTCCGGCAGTAGTTGCAATTGAGGCTTGTAAGAAAATTCCGACAACAGTATGAGTGTCGACAAAAATCGCAACAACATACAAAAAGATGTAAGTGGTTGTACCCATTAACACGCTAGCGAAAACAATTTTTGAGCTATGCAAAACTAGGCCACCGCTGAATACTTGCAACTCGGTTTCCTTCACTTTATCGTCAATTGCGAAAGCGCGATGTAGATATACGAACAGTAAAATACATTGCACTGTGCTAGCGACTACAAACCCGAGAGCGATTCCTACAACACCAAGAGCTTTCGCAAACAGGAAAGATAAAAGAATATTAATTGCCATTCCTACTAAGCTAATCAATACCGGAGTTTTAGTATTATGTCTGGCATAGAAGGCGCGGGCTAGTAACGGTATTAAACTTTGCGCTACAAGTCCTAATGCTAGAATTCCCAATGCATTGAAAGTGATGATGGTACAATTCCAGTCGCATCTTCCATAACCAAGTAGTAAACGCACAACATGAGCACGTAATAGCAATAATAAAATTGTGATAGGTACAACAAAATACAATACTCGAATCATCGTCTGTTGCAAAGTTTTAATAAAATCTACAATACTCCCTTTTGCAAAGTATTCAGTCAGTACCGGAAAAATTGCTACTGCACTAGACAATGCGAAAATTCCTAAAGCCACGGCCTGAATGTTGTTGGCGTAATTAAATGCCGCAATTGAACCACTTGCTAAAGTTGAGCCAATAATTGAAACTATAATTAAATTAACATAGCTGTTATCGAGGCCAACAATTCGTGGTAAAAACAATTTGCCTATCTTTTTTACTGCTGGGTCTGAATAATTAAATCTTGGTTTCCAAGAAAAACCATAGCGCCACGCTTCAGGAATTTGAATTCCAATGTGCATAAGCGCTCCAAAAATTACGCCATATGCAAGTCCTGCAACGCCATATCTTGGGTATAGCACTAAAATTCCAATGATAATCCCTAAGTTATAAAGTAATGGCGCAATGTTCACTACCAAAAACTTTTTCAACGAAATTAGTACGCTTGACCAGACAATCGAGAATGTAAAGATAATTGGTGAAAGCAACATGATGCGTGTGACAGCAGCAGTGCGAATGAGTTCGTCATGCGGAAAACCTGGAGCTAGTAAATGAGTTAGGGGCACTGCAAAAATAAATGCGAGCAAACACAATGCCGCCATCCCCAAAGACGCGAAATTAGCCACGGTGCTGGCAATATCAAAAGCACGGGACTTATCTTTAAAATAATATTCACTAAATACCGGAATGAAAGCCACGCTTAAAGTTCCGAAAATCAACAAATTGTAAACTAAGTCAGGCAAGCGGAATGCTGTGAAATAAATATCAGAATCTGCGCCTGCTCCCAAATGCGAAGCCAGTAACACGTCGCGAGCAAAACCGGTTAATCGCGACAGCAAAGTAAAGCTAGCGATAATCAGCGTGGCCTGACCCATGTGAAAAGTTGATTCAAGTTTTTTTAAGCGTGAGAACATTCAATAAAAGTGTAAAACTATTTTTGTAAAACCAGTCCGAAGAAAGTGTCTGCAATAATATTCTGATGATAAGTCAAAGTCTGCCCATTAATTGTAGCATTGTTAGAATTCCACAGGCTCTTGCGTCCGTTTAGATTCAGTTCATAATTTATTTCATCTTCCATAGAACCTGGTTGTTTTTGGATTAGGATACTACAACGGTCAATCCTCCCTATCTTAAACGGTAAGGTGTATGAAATAGTAACCGTTTTTGTTTGTTCCCCGTCTACTACTAGCCAATTACCAAACCAAGTTTTCCCTGCTTCTTCGCCGTAATAAGTACCACTGGCGGTGTCTTGTTGTACGCCTTTTTGCCAGTTTTGGACTTTGTCGTCGAGAGTGTAGTTGTCTGTAGAAATGTTTGGTAGTTGAATATCTCGATTAAATCCATCTGCGCTTACAAGCTTGCTATTTTTTGGAACGTAAAATCGGACAAAACTTTTATTGCTTAAACCTGGATTGCTTGGGAGTGGATTTTTTACCGTGTATTGAATTGTGTTGGTAATACTCCCGTCGGAGTTAATAACAGATTTAATATCTGCTTTGCGGAGCAGGGCGCGATCCGTCTTTGTTCCACCCAAGTTTGAATTCACAATACTCAAATAGTCGCGATCTGTATCCCGTAATTGACCGCCCCAGTTGAAATCCAAAATAGATTTTTCTAAATCACTATTTCTTGAGAATAGAACTATTTGTTTCTGATACAAATTCTTTTGAAATACTTCTAAGAAATTCATGATCCCACCTTGATCTGAACCCATTTTTTCCATTAACAACGGAAAAAAGTCAGCCAAAAATTGTTTTGGTTGATTTTGTTTTTTGTCGTAGTTCACAGATGTTTCTGCTTGCACCTGTTCAATAAAGTTGTCTCGATTCAAAGTAACATTATGTTGCGGTAATGTAATTGGGCCGGTGTGATCAAGCATGTCTAAAATTACATCTGGCGTCATAGCAATAATCAGGTCTGGAGTTTCACCTCCTTCTTTTTCGTAGAAGGCACTAATGCGGTCAGCTGATTCTGGGAAACTGGCGAACCAATTACTATCCCGCATAAACCATTGGTTATTCACCGCAATCATTGGTTGTGGTGGTAGAATTTTTTGTTTCAATTGACCGTCCCAGTCATAGACAGAGCGAATGTCGAGCGAAGTCAGGGCTCCGTCAGAAAGTTTGGCATTACCAACAGTACCCATGAATCCCCCGCCAGCGCGAAGTTCGTTATTATTTTCAAACACAATCAATGTATTTTTTTGGCCGAGAAGAATATTAAACACTAATCCCAATACTTCTTTAACAGAACCAACGTTTTGTTGGAAAAAAGTAGCCGTATCTTTAGCCTGCACAAATGTCGGCTGATAACTTTCCGGAATGCTGCTAATAGATACTGAGTTGATTAGTTGCGCTGCTTCGTTCGCAAGCGCAACACTCTCGTTAAGTAACTGTTGAGCGTGTTGAAGTTGTGCTTTATTTTGATCACCCGCACTCAAACCAACAGCGCTAAGCTTCATTGTATTAGTAAGCTGAAGTAGTTCAGTTCCTTTAAGTGCCGCTTGGGTAATTTTTTGAGCAGCTAGTAGCAAGGAATCAGCATCGTGTTTTTGCGGTACAACAGAAAGCAAACCTTGCAAATCCGCACTCGCCGAATTTAACTTTTGCTGACTATTTTTGAATTGCTCTAAAGCAAGATTAAAATTTGCCTGCGCCGCAGCAGTGTTCTGTGCTTGCAAAGAATTTTTAGCATCTTCTAAATAGCCGATGCCGGTGTTACTAGTTCCTAAAACTTGAGCTTTTAAATTTTGTCCCGCAGCAATTAAAGATAAGCCGTGCACTCCCATACTGATAATCACAACGCAAAGTGTAAACGCAGCAATCGCAATTCGAAACTGACGAACTTTCCACTTCTTGATTATACTTTGAATTTTCGATGGTAGTTTAAAAATAAATTTTAAAGCTGTCCACGGCAGCTTGAAAACCTCTAAAACCGCTAAACCAACAACATAGCACAAACCCAAAATCCAATTTATAACTATACTAAAAAAGCTGGTGCGCTTTTCGTAAGTGACCGGTTCAAAGTGCTTATGATGAAGATAGAGTTTAATTTTTTTCTTCATAGTTTTCATTAAGCCTTTGCTGATAATTTACTTTGTCGGGACACATTTAACACAATCCCACAGCCGGCTAAGGTTGTAATCATGGCTGTGCTCCCATAACTGAAGAATGGTAGCGGAATTCCGGTTAGTGGAAGTAAACCAGTTATTGCACCAATATTTACTACGACGCTCGATGCAATAATACCCATTATGCCAACAGATAACATTTTCCCGAAAAGATCAGGAGCGCGCAAAGCAATTTGCATCCCTCGATAAATAAAGGCCACAAAGAGAAGTAATATAACAAGGATACGTATAAAGCCTAATTCCTCTGCCATAACTGCAAAAATTGAATCACTAGCTGCTTCGGGTAAATAGGAATATTTTTGTCGGGAGTGCCCGTAACCATATCCAAACCAACCGCCGCTACCAATAGCAATTAAGGCTTGGTTGATTTGATAACTAATACTTTGCGTACCAGTAGATCTGTTAAGGAAAGCAGTTAATCTATGCGCGCGGTATGGTTCGAGTTTAATGAGCAACAACATTGCAGCTGTTCCTGCACCTGCAAGCCATCCAAAATATCTTAGCTGAATTCCGCCAACGAACATTACAATCGCCCCACTCATTATTAATGAAATCATTGTGCCGAGGTCAGGTTGCCACAAAATCAAAGCACAATACAAACCAATGATCATGACAGGTGGGAAAACTGAGTGCATGAATCCTTTGTAGTGGTCGCGCTCGCTCATCCAGCCGGCCAAATAAATCACTAATGCTAATTTCGCTGCTTCTGAAGGTTGGAAAAAAATTGGTCCCAAATGTACCCAACGCGTCGCTCCATTAGCAGAAAAACCAATCCCTGGGATCTTTACTAACATTAATGCCCCCAATGTCGCAATTAATGCAAAAGGAATTATTTTTTTCCAAAAATGATAATCAATTCTGGAAATAATAAACATTCCTACAAGCCCGATACCAACTCCGTATAACAATTGATGAGAAAAGTAAGTACTGGGATTCCCAAAGGTCTGTTGCGATATTACTGTTGATGCAGACCACAGCATTATTAAACCAATCACTAATAAGCCAATTAGTAATCCTAAAAAAATATAATCAACTGATTTGGTATTTTTTGCCATTTGTTTTTTAAGATTGTCGAGATACTAATTCTGCAAATTGATGACCACGCTGTGCGTAATTTTCAAACATATCAAAAGAGGAAGCGCCTGGGCTAAGTAGCACCACATCCCCTGCTTTAGCCTGTTGTTTTGCCTCGTTCACTGCTTCCTTAAAATCTGTGAATGGACCATACACTTTGGAAGATAAATTACTTTTTTCTAGTTCTGGTTTTAGAATTGCCCCTACTTGTCCGAGTAAAATTATACTAACTAAATTTGTTCGGGCCTTTAGATCGGCAACAAGTCCTGAATAATCGATATTTTTATTATCGCCACCTAAAAATAAATGCACTGGTTCTGTAAAGGAATTTAATGCAGCAATAGTGGTTTCTGGAACAGTAGAAATTGAATCATTGTAATATTTTACACCACCGAAGTCACCAACCAGTTGCAAGCGATGTTCTAGCCCGGCAAATTCCTGAATCACCTGCTCAATTATTTCCTTTGAAACTTTCAAATTTAAGGCCACCAAACTCGCGGCAGCAATATTTTGTAAATTGTGCACCCCACGCAGTTTACGATCCGCGCAGTTAATGGTAATTTTTTCACCGTCTAAGCTAATTTCAATTCTATTATTAGCTCCATCTATGAACACTCCAGAATCAGGTTGATGTTTAGAAGAAATAGTTTGTTTAACACCGCTTCCTTGCTGCCCAATAACTCTACTTGCTTCAAAGTCTTCGTTATAGATAGCAATGTCATGGCTATTTTGAAAAGCAACTATCGCTGCTTTCGCGTTATGATATTCATCTAAATTAGCGTGATGATTTAAATGATCAGAAGTCACCATTAAGCAGACACCAATTTGTGGACTTTGGTTTAAATCTTGCAACTGGAAGCTAGACATTTCATAAACGATCAGATCTTCAGAGGTTAGTTTGTCTAAAAACTCAAGAGGTTGGGTCTTGCCAATATTGCCTGTTAAATAAATTTGTTTTTCGGGGAATGATTTTTGTAAAATTTCATGAATCAATGCACAGGTTGTTCCCTTTCCTTTTGTTCCTGTGACACCAATAATTTTTGCAGGGCAAGATTCAAAAAACCATTTTGCTTGACTGGTTATTACGCTACCCGCTTTCTCGGCTTCTAAAATTTCTGGAGTCTGTCGCCAAATACCCGGACTACGAAATATAATTTCGAAATTTTTTAGTGTAGCCAGATAGTCATCACCATCTTTTGCTTTATCTAAAACAGTAGCCTGCAAGCCATGTGAATTAAGATATGATAAAACAGCTTGGCCTTCTTGGCCAAACCCTAAAATAGCAATCGACTTGTTTTGTAAATCAGATAACTGCATTGGGATTTTTATCGTTCTTTTTTAAGAAAAACTCCAGCTTGGGTACCAGTAGGAATATTATTTGTAACCGCACGTTGCCCATTAACCCATACGCCAATTACCCCCTCTGGGTAACGGAAAGGATTCTCTAAACTGGACTGAGAGTCAATTTTCAGCATATCTAAGAGGACTAAATCCGCCTTGTTGCCAATGGTAATGCTCCCTCGATTTTTTATCCCTGCTTTTTGCGCAGGGCCAAAAGTCAGTTTTCGAATCGCTTCAGACAGGTTAATAGATTTAGATTTTATAACGTTATGCAAGAATTTAGGCGCAGTTCCAAAACAGCGCGGATGCACTAATTTAGATGTATCGTTTACATCGTAACCGCTGCCATTAGTCGCAATAAAACTTAATGAATGATTACAAAAGGCATCTACAACTTTATCGCTTAAGCTTTTATCAAAAACTAAAATTTCAGTTCCGCCATTCTCAATTAAGTGCAACAGAGCCTCTTCGCTGGTAGTTCCAAAATCCGCAGCGATAGAAGAAATAGTTTTTCCGGTAACCATTAATTTTGCAGCAGTCGAAGCAACTATTAAATTTGGAATATCGCTGTGAGAAGTGTTAAGTGCCTGCAAAACTTTTGTCCGTTGAGTTTTATCGCGTAAGATTTCTATCAATTGTAAACGACCACCAGCAGTGGCCCAAGTTGGTAAATAAGTATACAGAGCTTGCCATGTTGATGTGTATGGATAAACATCAAAGTGAACATTGGTGCCTCGGTGCCAGGCGTTTTCTATTTCTGCTAGCACATCTGGCAGAAGTCCCCAGTTTTCTTTGTAACGAATTTTGATGTGCGAAATTTTTAGATTCGCTTTTGCGTGTTCAGCTGCGGCAATTACTTCGCGCACACTTGCTACCACGTCTTCGCTTTCATCTCGTAAGTGAACCGCTAAGTAAGCATTATTGGCAGCAACCATTTGAGCAATCTCGTATAATTCGATGTCGGAAATATTAGCCTCGTGAGCGTAAGCAAAACCCGTAGAAATCCCAAATGCTCCTTGATCCAGCGAATCATTGGCTAGGCGTTTTAAAGTTTCTAATTCATCTGCGGAAATTGGAGTTTGACGATCTCCAATAAGGCCGCGCCGCAAAGTTGAATACCCAACCAGACTTGCTACATTGGGCCCAAATTTCTGCTGCGACATCGTTTCTACAAACTCATCAAAACCGCGCCAGTTTACATTCACGCCATCAAGGGTGTGCCACTTTTGCAATGACAACAAAGCATTCTCGGAAATTAACGGCGCTAAACTTGCACCAGAGTTTCCTACCATGACAGTTGTGTAGCCTTGAGTGATCATGCTGTGCAATAACGGTCCGTCGAACAATCGCCAATGACTGTCGCTATGATCTTGCAGATCAATGAATCCAGGAGCTAAAACCTTACCCTCTGCATGAACAACTTCCTGCGCAGACGATTTAATCTCCGAGGCAATATTAACTATCCGATCGCCTTCTACTGCAACATCAGCAGTAACAGGCTCTTTGCCCATCCCATCAATTACCGTGGCGTTTTTAATAAGTAAGGAATACATTTATTTATCCAAAAAGAAAATTATCACGCCAATTATTCCAGCCACGACTGATAAAATCCAAAAGCGCATTGTGACTTTGGATTCCGGCCACCCCAATGCTTCTAAATGATGATGTATTGGCGCGCTTAAAAAAAGTTTTTTCTTAAAAGCATGGCGCCATACATATTGCAAGAGCAAGGTGGCTGCTTCAATAACAAAAATAATTCCAATGATAGGCAGGAGCATCACGTGATTGGTTAAAAACGCCACTATCGTTATTAAGGTTCCCAGTGCCATTGAGCCCGTATCACCCATAAAAAATCTGGCTGGATGAACATTGAACCACAAAAATGCTAGTAAGGCTCCGCATATCACACCAAGTAAAGTCGCTAAATTAGGGCTTCCCTGAAAGTAAGCAATCACACCGAAACAGAAAAACGAAGTGGCTAATGTGCCGCCCGCTAAACCATCCAAACCATCAGTCTGGTTAACAGCGAAACTTGTACCGACTACAACCAAAATAAAGAAAGGAATGAACCATAACCCTAAAACATAATCACCATAGAAAGGAATGTGTACTGCATCATGGCCAAGTTTAAAATAAAACCACCACGCACCCAAGGCGGCAACCAATGCGTATAGCATTAGTTTGACTCGGAATCGAATCCCGCGGCCTTTATGTCCGCGGCCACGAATATCCAAGAAATCATCTAAAGCGCCAACAACTGCAGCTCCAAACATCGCTACGAGCGGTAATAGAGTTTCTTTGCGAGTGAGAAAATTGAAAATATGAAAGTCTCTAATCTGTAATAGGCGGTCTAGGAACCAAAAGCCGGCGGCTAAAGACAAAGCTGTTCCCCAAACTAAAATTCCACCCATCGTAGGTGTGCCGCGCTTCTTTTCGTGCAAGCTGGAATATACAGGCGTGCTGCCATCAGAGCGAATATTTTTGCCTAATTTAAAGCGGTAAAGTAAATCTGTGAGAAGTGGAGTTAGGACAATTGCAAATAGGAAACCAATCGAACTTAAACTAAAAATTTTGATCAAATCGTCCGTATTCATAAATATATTATACCACATATTAAGCAAAAACCCCTAGTTCGGGGTTAATTGCGCTTTGAGTAGTTTGGTGTCGCCTTCTCTGTCCTGGCTATCTAGTACGATAATGACAAATTTTCGATCTTTGTGATGAATGGCTGTAATCATCGCACCCTTCGCCTCGTCTGTAAAACCTGTTTTTATAGCAAAGATTTCCGGATCCGATTTAATTAGAGTGTTGGTTGCTTTGACGTAATAACTATTGCCATTCTCACTCGTAAAAGAATAACCAGTGCTTTTATCTATGTCTTTAAAAAATTCAATGGGCTGCAAGGCTAATACTAGTTTTTGTAAATCTTCTGCTGTTGAATAATTTTGTTCGCTATCAAACCCAATTGGATTCTCATAGTGCGTTGAATTCATTCCTAATTTTTTTGCTTCACTGTTCATGAGTTCTATCGCACTCACGTTTTTTTGAGTACCAATGTATTGACCGAGAGCTTTGGCGGCATCATTTGCAGAACCGATTAACATCGAGTTTAATAAATCTGAAATTTTAACTCTATCGCCTACTTTCAAACCTAACACTGGATTAATATTTTCTGTACTTGCGCTTGTAATTCCCCATACATCGTCTCGGTGACCATACTTTGTTACAACGTACGCGGTCATCAATTTTGTCAGGCTGGCAATAGCCACACTAGACTGCGGATTCCGGCTGGCAATGGTTTTACCACTGACTTCATCAAACACCAAAAAACTGCCGGCTTTCACATTGGCACCAAACTGCGCGTTGTCCACAGGCTGGTTAAAAGTTCCTAAATTAGCATTGTCATTCTGCTGGCTTTTTTTGCCCATATCTACGCCAGATTCAGGAGCCAATAACGGATTGCTGAAAATAAAAACCGCGCCAGCCAGTACCACTAGCACGACAATTAGACCAAATAATCTTTGCGAATGTTTAGATTTTATTATTTCCTTCACTTTTCCCATTATAAAGCATAATTCATTGACAAGCTATCCGGCTACAAGCTATGATATTCAAGCATTAATAAACATTTATGAAAGAAATCAAAGTAGATAATAACAATTTTCAGGACGAAGTCCTTAATTCTGAGCTCCCTGTATTAGTTGATTTTTGGGCTGAATGGTGTGGTCCTTGTAAGATCATTGGTCCGATTTTGTCAGAGTTAGCCGAAACTTATGATGGTAAGTTCAAAGTCGCAAAGTTGAATGTTGATGAAAATCCAGACTTAACTGGTCGCTATCACGTACAAAGCATTCCAACCATGAAGTTCTTTAAGAATGGTGAACCCGTTGGTGACATTATTGGCGCAGCTCCGAAGAACACTATCGAAGAAGAAATTAAAAAACAGATTGCTGCAGCGTAAACCAGATTTACAAAAAACTCCCGCAAGGGAGTTTTTAAATTGCTGCTTAAAGAGTTTGGGTTTCACCCGGCTGAAGCACACCAGAATTTGATTGCCTGGCTGTTTCAGGAATCACGGCTTCGGTTGGTTTTTCCGGGATAGCGGTATTAGTATTAAAAGCTGCTTCTACTCTGTCAGTTAAGTCTTTTTTCTTTAAAGTCTCGTTGGTAGTTTGCATTTTGGCTGCTGTATCCCAAATTGGATTACTCTTTGAATTTGGTTTTTTATTCTGCTGTGGCTTCTGCGGTTTTTTACCAGCTTGTGCAGGGTTATTACGCATGTTTTGCATGCGCTCCTTGAATGAAGAAGAAATTTTAACAGCGGGTTTACGCGGAGCTTCTTGTTGCTGGGTGGGTTGGATCTGTGGTGGTGGTTCGACAGATTCGTTATGTGGTAGCTCTTCTTTGATAGGCTCCAGTATGACTGATTGCTCCGTAGCTACTGCTTGCGGCCGTTCAGTGTGCTCCACACCGCTGGCGCTGTCTGCTGCGGCTTCATGGAATTCAGTTCCCATCCAACGATTAATTTTATCTTCCACTTCAGCGGCAGGATTAGCGTACCGTTCGCGGGAAACTTTGATTACCTTATCACCGTTTCCAGTGAACCAATTTTCATCAACCTGAAGAGCGTGCGCAGTAAAAGGATCACTGGCCACACCGTTAATCATTAACTTTAGAATAATATTATATTTCGGAATATTTACAATGTCATTAGGAGTAAATGACGGGGCAAATTCTGTTTCTAAATATTCGGCGTCAGCTGCCCCAACGCGGAACACAATCATACTGCCAACGTTGCCAAATACCGCATCTCGCATCTTAGTATTTCCTTCTGGCATTAATTGTCCGATATACTGATGGCCCATGGTCAAATTCAAGCGGTATTTACGGGCCTCAGACAAGATAGTCGCAAACGAATCAGTTACAAAGTTTTGAAACTCATCAACATACAAATAGAAATCTTTACGATCTTCTTCGGGGATATCTACGCGCGACAAAGCAGCCAACTGCAATTTGGTAATAATCATTGCCCCTAACAAAGCCGAGTTATCTTCTCCCACTTTTCCTTTAGAGAGGTCAAGGAGTAAAATTTTACGGCTATCCATTATTTCTCGCAAGTCTATGGTACTTTTTGGCTGGCCAACAATATTTCTAATAACACCCGATGACAAAAACTGCCCAACTTTGTTTTGAATCGGTGCCACGGCTTCAGTTCGATACTTTTCTGCGTAATTAGCAAATTCTTCCAACCAAAAAGCGCGCACCATTGGGTCTTTAATACTGTCGACAATTTTCTTACGGTACTTTTTGTCGACATACATGCGCACAATACCAAGCATGGTGTTGCCAGGACTATCAAGCAAAGCCAAAATAGTGTTGCTCAAAATATATTCCATACGACTAGACCACATGTTCGCCCAAATTTTAGTAAACACACCCATCAAACCCGAAGCAACTAAGTGCTTGTACTTGCTGTCAACGGCTTCGAGGATATTAAATGCAATCGGATTATCAAGATCAGCGGGGTTAAAGTACACGACATCATTGATGCGTTCATTCGGCACGTAATCCAAAATTTTTCTGATTGAATCACCATGAGGATCGATAAAACAAACTCCATTGCCGTTGCGGATGTCCTGAATAACCATGTTTTCCATCATGGTGGTTTTACCCATACCGGTTTTACCGATAATGTACATGTGGCGGCGGCGGTCATCAGTTTTAATGCCAAAAGGCACTTGCCGGTTACGGAAGTTGGTTTTGGCAAAATAATTGATTTGTTCTTTTTCAGACATGTAAGTTTAGAATAACACTAAATGATGAAGATTATATAGCGAACTAAATTGGAAGGTTTGCAGGAGGAGCAACTTTGCGGATATCCACAGTTTCCACTGCAGCTGGAGCAATGGTGCCTTGTTCAGTAATTGGAAAGTGAAAAATCGTCGCCAGTTCTTCGGTGTTTAAAATAAAACCCGGTTCTCCTACCCATGTACTCCGATCTTTAAAACCATTAAAGATATTAATTTTTCGCTGTCGCACCCAATAATTAATAAAAGGAGCTTCTAAAGTTTGCGATATGCGCCAATCGAGTTTTGTGGAGAATGCCGGCTTTAAGCCATTAAAGTTTGCTGAATTGAATACCTTGAAAGGACTTAACACTAATTTCTTAGCGTCAGCATTGAATACATCTTTAGAGCCAAGATGTAGAATACGCATTTTGGTTCTAAAGGCAACTTTCCCTAATTTAGCTTTAACTGCGGCGATTCGTAGTTTGGTAATATCATCCAATTCCACAACTGGTTTTCCATCAGCAAGTTTTTCAGCAACCGCATTTGCTTCATCTTTCCAGGAGGCATCCGCAACTGGTTGGATAACCATTTGGAACGCATATAATTCTTTCGGATGAAGTCTAGTGAAGACTTCCAACATTGGAGCAAGAGGATCAACCACTTTTTCACTGGCATCAGGACCTTTTTGGCTGATAAAGTCGCGGTAAGTCCGCAGAGGCACTGATTCTTTGTCTACCAATACAAAATCAGCACCAAATAAATCGTACTTATCAGAATCGGGGTCATAATTAAAGTTGGCGAGATAGTCATTGACCTCATGCATTTCAATATGCGGATAGTTTGCGTAAAAGGCGGCTTCAATAACTTCGCGATGTTTGGTCGGGATGCGAATCATGTAGGAAATTTTTCCACCCAAGCTAACTATTTCGAGTGACATCCAAAAAACTAACCGACCATCGATATATTTTTCCTGGAAATTATAATTATCAAACAGAATGTGGAGCTGGACAAAGATTTGTTCAGCATTGGCAAAGCTTGAAATATTTTCTTTTGGCGGCTTAATTTCTAAATATGTCCATTGAATCGACTTTTTGAAGTTGGTGTTAATTTCGTTCATGTAAATCTTGAACGCCAACCAGAAAAAGAGCGGCACAAAAACGAGCCACCCGCCGTGACTAAAGATCACCCAGAAAACATGTAGTAAAGAGGTATTCATAGTAGTTGTGTTTTTGTTTTGGGTTTCAAGAGTTAAGCGATTGTGTAAAGATTCTTACCAACTTTTTTTACTAATTTTTTGTTGGACAAACCAACTAAAATTGTATTGGTCTTAACCATGCGGCGTTTTAACACTTCTTCAATAATGTCTTCACGGCTCAGTGGCTTATCAGATTCTTTTAGAATATTAACAATGATATCAGATACAACGCCTGGCTTATAACCCCATTCAGAAAGAGCGTAAATCCCGCGGCCAACCAAAACAAAACGTTTGTCTTTAATTAGTTTGTTGTGAACAGTTTCTTTGTAGGCTGTGCGTTTGTCTAAACCGTGTTGATTAATTAAATCGGTAATTACCGAATAGTGTTCTGGTTTACCATGATGCTTCATTACTAAATAAGCTTTATCGCCCACATCCTTTGGACGAATTTCATTCCAATGATGCAAACCAAATTCGCCAAATGGATTTTTGTGAATGCCAGAAGCAGTTTGTAAATAGTTGATAATTACCCGTTCAGGTAATTGATTTTCGTACTTTTTGTAAAATTCTGAAGCAGAAAATTTTTCAATGAATTCATCAGGTTTTAAAGGTTTGCCATGGTTATCCAAAATACCTTTAGTTGTTTTGATGAATTCTTTTAAGAAGTCTTTATCAAAGCCAAGGCGAGACCAAGATTCTTTAATGTGTTCATCTTCGCGGTGGTTTTCTAATTCAGCCATCAAACTCAATATAAACTTCAAAGAATTGGCTTCTTCTTCGTTTTCAGCACCCAAATGACCCATTAAAGCTTTTTCCGCCATAATACCGCCATGTTCTGAAATGGTAGTAAGCAAAAGATCGCGCGCACTAATAAAAGAGTCGAGCTGTTGTACTCCGCGCTTGAGGTTCTTTAGTAAATCTTTTTCAATTTGGCGAACACGCTCACGGGTTAAACCCTGTTCTTCGCCAACAGTCTTCAAAGTTTGTTGTTCTTCTCCGTTTAAGCCATAACGCTTAGCTAAAATGGTCTTTTCGCGGTCCTTTAAAGGATCCAAAATTTTGGAGATGATTAGATTTAGTTCGAATTGTTGTAATGATTCCTTTTGATGAGAATCAATAATGGTGTCTAAAATGCCCATGATTTTCTTGCTATAACTGAGATGGTTTTTGGCGTAAAACAGCCAAATTCCTTATAATAAATCGATTATACCACTTTTTTCAGACCGTGTCAAATAATGTGGGATAATAAAAAACACCTCTCTGTAAGAGGTGCTTTTTTGAGGAAAGTTATTTTCGTTGCTTGCGAGTTTTCCAATTTTGCCAAAGTACGAGAATTGGTGAAGCTACGAAGATGGAAGAGTAAGTCCCAGAAGCAATACCAATGAACAAAGCTAAGACAAAGTAGCGGATTGTTACACCACCGAATAGCAACATAGCTAGCAACACGAACAATACAGTTAAACTAGTGTTCAAAGAACGAACCAAGGTTTGAGAAATACTGTGGTTAACGATAAAGTCGATTGGTTGACCAGCATAGACGCGCAAGTTTTCACGGATACGGTCGAACACAATGATCGTGTCGTGAACCGAGAAACCCAGCACAGTAAGCATCGCTGTTACGAACAAGCTATCGATCTCAATCTTGAAGAAGTGTCCAAGAATAGAGAAAATTCCTAACACAATCAACAAGTCGTGAAGCAAGGCAATAATTGCGGCTAAACCGAATTGCAAAGGTGTAATTGGACGAGTAACCTTACGAAACGCGTAGGCAATGTAAGCCACAATACCCAGAGAAACCAAGATTAATTCGTAAAACGCCTTCTTCTTTAACTCTTGTCCAATTACTGGACCAATATTAGTAAAGCTTTTTTCGTCAAAATCACCAATATTGATCTTTAGATCAGCTTCTAGTTTATCATGCTGATCTTTTTCCATATTTTCGGTACGGATGATCAAGCCATTCTCCCCTGTTGCCTGCAGTTGATAGTTATGCAAACCATCGTTATCGAGAATTTGCTTAACTTTATCCTGGTCAAAAGGTTGTTTGAATGCCAGTTCAGTTACAGTACCGCCTTTGAAGTCAATACCGAATTCTAGTCCGAAAACGCCGAGTGAAATCACTCCCAGAATCAAAACAATACCGGAAAGTGCAAATAAGTATTTGTAGTAATTTAGTAATCGCATGTTAGTTCTGTGCTCCTTCCTTATTTGCTTTGCGCATGCTCACACCAAATAACCATGGGTGTGACATCAGATTGCTGGTCACAAATAATTTAATGAAGGTGCGGGTAATAGTAATTGCGGTGAACATTGAGATCAGAATACCGATTGCCAAAGTTACAGCGAACCCTTTGATTGATGGAGTACCGAACATGTACAGAATTAATGTGGTAATCAAACTGGATACATTGGAGTCACGAATAGACAGCCATGCCCTTGCAAACCCATCGTCGATGGCTTTGTTAATGTCTTTTCCTGCCCGAATTTCTTCTTTCAAACGCTCGAAGATCAAAATGTTAGCATCTACAGCCATACCAATTGAAAGGATGAATCCGGCGATACCTGCCAAAGTTAGAGTTACTGGAGAAACCCCACCGGCCAGTGTTAGCACAATGTAACTAATAATAGCCAGTAAGCCGAACCATCGGCTAAGGGTGAGGCCCATCAGGAAGAACACTCCCACCAGTATTACTGCAGTTAGCGAAACACCAATTTTGAATACTGCTAGGGACATCAATGTGTAAATGATCAATGCACCAATTGCGAGAATACCAGGAAAACGGTAATTGGCGATCATGAAGATCGCAATTAATAACATACCGATTAATCCGGCAATGATAGATTTATTAATTGATTCCTGTCCAAGAGTGGCGCCAACGTTTTGCTGGGAAATTAGCTTAATTGGCACAGGCAAAGCACCAGAGTTTAAGCGAGTTGCTAATTCTTTAGCTGTTTGAGCAGTAAAGTTTCCAGAAATAATCGCTTCACCGTTAGTAATTGGAGTTTGTACTGTTGGAGCGCTCAGCACTTGGCCATCAAGGAAAATAGCGATTTGCTTACCGACATTGGCAGTAGTCATATCGCTGAATAATTTAGTTCCTTCGGAATCAAACTGCAAACGAACGACCACATCGTTAGAAATAGAAGTTTTACTAGAAGTTTGAATATCAGCTGTTGCTTTGGTAAGTTGTTTACCAGTTAAGCCAGTAGACTTCCATTGAGATCCTGGGTCAATAGCAACCTTACCATCAGGGCCAACTGTAGTTTTAATGTCGTTAGGATCACCTTGAGTTTTAAATTCGAGCAAAGGTGTTTGACCAATAAGTTCAATAGCTTTGTTTACATCTTTAATACCGGGCAATTCAATTACGATTTGATCTTTGCCCTGCACCTGCACAAGAGGTTCAGATACACCGAAACTGTTTACGCGGCGTTCAATTGTATCACGCACTGCATTAAGCGCATCAGCACGATTTTCCTGAGCTACGTCTTTAAAATCTGCCTGATATACAAGATGAGATCCACCTTGTAAGTCCAACCCAAGATGAGTTGAAAATTCTTTATGATAATGGATTTTGAGTTTGTTCAGGTCGATCCGGCTACCATGAGGCCAAACTATCCACGCTGCGGCCAGTGCAATGAGAGCGATTCCGGCTAACATCA
Organism: uncultured Candidatus Saccharibacteria bacterium; assembly: GCA_964473815.1. Lineage (GTDB taxonomy): Bacteria > Patescibacteriota > Doudnabacteria > UBA920 > UBA920 > UBA920. The sequence continues at coordinate 222,381 of CAYYQK010000001.1, forward strand.
GCACTTTCATCAATATTGATTTCATGCGGTTATATTCCGTTTGTTTAATAATACTTCGGTATTATAGCGAGTTCAGGCGCTTTAGGCAATTGGTTATGTCGGCCCGATCACGGTCGATCCAGTTAGCTTGGGCAGTGATTTTTTCCAGGACTTGCTTTACGGTTCGCTGGCCACTAGGGGCTGGGAATTTTTTGAAGAAAGCAGAAATTTCTTTGGCTTTTTTATGACTTGAAAAATGGCCCGCTCCTTCGATTGCGAATAGCAGCAAATGATCTTTGCGGTAGATTTCATTGATGCGTGTCCAATTTGTTTTTAACCATGACCAAGCGATTTTGCGATTTTTGTCATTGGCAAACGCCCAATAAATCAAAATTGTTGCATCAGACGGTCGGACAGATTTACTTAGCAACATGTCGAGTACTTTTTGATAAATTTTAGGGTCATCAAAATTCACTAACGCTCCCCCAACCCTGCGCTGCTCTTCTTGCATATGCGCAGTGGTGTACATGGTTTTGAGCTCTTCAAAAGTTTTATTATTCCCCTGTTTTGTCACTGCGCTGTAAATTGTACCTCTGAGATCGGGGGCAATAGGTTTTCTGTTACGTTGTTTGAAAAGTGAGATGGCTTTGGCCTGAATTGCTTTGTCACCATAGCGGATAGCTTGCGCAAGAATTAAAGATCGCAGCATCCCACGGGAATTGCTTTCTTTATGCTGCGGTGTCCAACCAACTAATTTTAGAGTTGGTTTCAAAAGCTTTAGGTAGTAAGAAGCTAATTGTTCTTGCAGTTTTGGATAATCTTGAGCGATATTGTAAATTTCTTGCAATGTTCCTGATATTTCTGCCCAGATAATATAACTCTCTTCATTCTCAAAAGCTTGTACAAATTCCAAGAAAACCGAAGTAGAGAGATGACCGCTCTTTACTAACGCGCCAAGGTCGCGAATGATACCAAATCGGTCAATGGTACCCAACTCCTTAGTTTTGATTGGTTCGTATAACTTGGCCAGCAAAGACGGACTGTAAAGTGTTCGATAAAAGCCAGTTTCGTTTGGATTGGTCTTTAGGAAGTGGGTTTGTTCATCTACTGTAAACTTTTTTCTCAAAGTACTAAACACATCAATTTTGCTAAGTTTTTTCGTGCCAAGCTGAAGCTGTAGTGGAATTGGCCAGGAAGTTTTGTCAGATGATTTATTAAGTGTAAATCGCGCTTGTTCCACTTGTAGCTGTCCTGGTTTTGTTTCAGCGATTTTAATTAGCGGGTAGCCATCTTTAGAAACCCATGTGTGCATAAATTTGCGAACCGGTTTCTTTGAAACTTTTTCAAAGGCTTCCCACAAATGAATGGATGAAGTGTTTTTATAGCTGTGTTTTTTTAGATACAGACGCAGACCATCGCGAAAATCTTCTGCGCCTAAGTAGTTATGTAGCATTCTTAACACACTTGCCCCTTTTGAATAGCTAATTGCATCAAAAATTTCTGAGATTTGATCCGGATGATGTACTTCTACTTCGATCGGGTGTGTATTTTTTAAGCTATCGAGTTCAAGGGCATGAGCGTGCGCTGTTAAAACAAAACGCGTCCAGTATTTCCATTCTGGGAAAAGTTCCGCAACAACTAAATTAGCCATAAATGTGGCAAAGCTTTCGTTAAGCCATAAATAAGTCCACCACTCCATGGTAACTAGATTTCCAAACCATTGATGAACTAGCTCATGAACAATTACTTCTGCAATGCGTTGACGGTTTGCAAAAGCAGTATGATCTTCGTCTACCAATAGTGCAGATTCACGAAAAGTTACTGCTCCCCAGTTTTCCATTGCGGCTGCAGAAAAATCTGGAATAGAAATTAAATCCAAAATTGGCAATGGATATTTTACCCCAAAATATTCGTTCATAAACTCCAGGCTGCGCTTGGCAACATCCAAAGCAAATTTTGTTTGCTTCTTTTTTCCTTTCAGAACATATGCGCGAATTTTGACCCCATCTTTCGTTTTAGTCTCTGCAATATCGAATTCTCCTATTATATAAGCCAATAAATAGGTCGACATCTTTGGGCTTGGCTTGAAATTAACGACCTTTAGGCCAGGATCATGCTTCACTCCTTGTGGAGTACCGGTTTCAATTGTGTTGGAAATAGCATGCAAGTGCTTTGGTACAATGAGTGAAAGTTCAAAAATTGCTTTTTGGGCTGGCTCATCAAAACAAGGGAAAGCTCGACGCGCATCGGTGGATTCAAATTGCGTTGTGACTATATGTTTTGTTTCTCCCAAATGTTGATACTGGCTTTTGTAAAAACCACGCAAACTTTCGGCAATCACTCCGCGGAATTCTAAATACAACCGCCCTTTGCCTTTAGGTAAAACTTTTCTGAAATTTATTGTTACAGTTTCGTTTTTCTCCTGGTAGGCAATCTTTGCAATTTCTATTCGATCTTTACCGATTTGAAACCACCCGTCAGTAATTTCCAAATCCTTGCTGTGCAAAATAATTTTTTTGTCAGCTTGAGTTAATGTAACAAAAATAGTTTCTGATCCTGCAAAAGAAAAAGCCTCCATATCGGGTTGTATTCGGAGTTTATATTTTTGTGGGGTGATATGCTTCGGCAAACGAACGTTGGTTTTACTCATTTATAATCCTTTTTAACTTTTTAAAATCTTTGGCAATGATCTGGCGCAGCTTTGGTAAATACAGCGCTGCAGCTGGATGATAGCTGATGAAATATTTTAGCCCGTCAATAACTACAACTGTTCCATGGGCCTTACTGATTGATAGCTTTGTATTGAGTTGAGAAACTGTTGCACTATTGCCAAGCAAGACAACAACTTTTGGTTTAATCACTTTTAGTTGTTGCAATAAATGTATTCTACCATGCTCTATATCTTTTGGCTTTGGGGTAATATAGTTTTTAGGTAAATATTTGATGGAGCTGGTAATGAATGTGTCTTTTTCTGTTAAATCAGTATTTTTGATCCACTCTCGCAATAAAGTTCCTGAGCGACCGACAAATGGGCGCCCGGTTTTAATTTCTTCTTTGCCAGGAGCCTCTCCAATAAAAACAACTTTTGCTGTCGCGCTACCTTCACCGACAACTAATTGACCTTGCTTTGATTTATTACAAATCGAGCATTCCAAAATTCGCTTGTTAACAAGTTGTAATTCCTGTTCAGATTTAGACATTTTAACTGATAATATTAGCAGATCCTGCTTTCAGTTCGTGATCCACAATTTCACCTAAAGGCGTGTCAGTAAATTTAACTTCTTGTCCCCACTCGTTAATTTCAATTACTAAGGTGTTGTGGCCTCCGTTGGATTTTTCTTTAAACAGAACATCTTTGTTTTTTAGAATTGAAGCAGCCTCTTCTAAATTATTTGTGAAAATTTCTATATGATCGATAAGATCATAGGTTGTTGCAATAGCTCCCGGCTTTGGTTCGATGATTTCTAATAGATTAACTGAACCAAAAGTTCCAGCTTCAAGTGGCTTTTGTAACACCACCGTGGCAAGATCCCGATCATTTATTCTCGCAGAACTTAAACGCTCCGAAAGAGGTTTGTAAATATCTAAATATTGTTCGTAAGTTTCTCTATTCAGCGCCTTAATAGCCACATGATCAATGGGCTTGTCTATTACTAAATTAGCTAAGCCGTAGGAATAAAAAAAGAGCTTAGCTTCTTCTGAATAATTAGACAAAAGTTCTTGTAAGCGATTAGGTTGAATCATTTTATTTTTCTCTAATCCATTGGAAGCGTGGGACTTGTTCTCCGTACCAATCTACCAATTCTTCAAATTGCTCTAAGGGTCTGACGTACAAAGGAAAGTTATCGTATTGGCCTTGGTATACCACCAATTCACGCTCGCGGTTATTTTCATCTTCAGCAACACCAATTAAAAGGTATTCCCCGCCCTTTTCTCCTTTATAGTGTCTGTAAATTCCTGGTTTAAGTGTCATAAGTTAAAAAAATTTTTTTTAGCCGGCCAAATGTTCATGGATCTCATTTGATCCAGAGTAAAATATTTAGCTTCTCTAATTTCGTCTTTATTTATTTTGATTTCACCTGCTTCAATTTCGCACTTCCACCAATGTGCTTGTTCATCTTGAATGTCGTTACTAGATTCAGATATTTTTTCGATTGGTTTAATCTCAATATTCAATTCTTCTTTCAGTTCTCTTTTTAATGCCTCGACTTCAGTTTCGTATTCCTCCACGTGCCCACTCGGTGGATAATAATAACCCGTGAATTGACCAAAATCTTTTTAGAATTTACTAAGAGATATTCGTCGATGCCCTCATCGTTCATTCGTGAAATTACCGCAACTACAACTTCTTTCATCTACTTTCTGATTTCTGGTATACGGCTGCGCGGTATTACGCGCACTTGCACTGTTTGGTGCCCTAAGATTTTTGACTTCATTAGTCTGTGCAAGCCATCCAGAATTAGCCATTTACCTTTATTTTCCATAATGTCGATCGGATAATCAAGATTCACTGCCATTGTTCGCTTGTACTCTTCTTCGTGTAGTTCAGGATTCTTCATAATTTCATTCGGGGTAAGTTTATTAATACCGTATTCCCAAACAAAAGGCACGTCAAAATGCCATTCCAATTCAGAGATATTCATTGGCTCAACTTTTTCGTTTAGCTCCCAAACTTTGCGCACATCCCAAGAAAAATCAAATCCCGATTCATCAACTATTTCTGGTAAATTTGTGTTTCCCGATTGGTTCATTTATTTTGCTAAATTTTGTTGATGTTCAGCTGAGTTAATTAAACCACACTTCTTATATTTCTTGCCACTACCACAATAGCATAAATCATTGCGACCAATATTAGCTGCGCGCGGATCAGCATCTTCAATCGTAGATGTTTGCGTATTAGATGTTTCACCACCACCAGCTTCACTTCCGGACAAAACAATATTTGTGGGTGCTGCTTGCTGCTGGGGTTGCTCGTGGGTGTGTACTTTGAGAACCGAGAAAATTACCTGACGGTCAATTTCATCAAGTAAACGTTGAAACAGTTGGTAACCTTCCTTTTTGTATTCAACTAATGGATCGCGTTGACCATAACCACGCAAGCGCACACTATCGCGCAAGTGGTCCATAGTATCCAAATGCTCCATCCACAAGTTGTCGATAGATTGCAGCATTAAGAAGCGCATGATCTGCTCATAATTTTCTTTGCCGATCTCTGCTTCTTTTTCTTCTAAAGCTTTTTCCGCAGCTTGTTTTAAACCATCTACTAGCACAAATTCACGATCAGCAGCATTGTTCATAGCTTCAGCTATGGTGGCGCGTCCAGTATCTGCAATTGGGAAAATTGTATTTACATTTTCGTAAATGCGTTCCAGTTTCTCAGCTTCGCTACCTTCACCAGAAAAATTACTTTCAACTATATATTCAATCTCATCGTGGATCATTTCCAAAACTTCTGCACGAATATCGTGAAGATTTTCTAAACCTTCAGGCTGACCAGATAAATACTGACGACGGCGTTTGTAAACTACACCACGCTGGCTATTCAATACGTCATCGTATTCCAATACGTTTTTACGAGTGTCAAAGTTCAATCCTTCAATTTTCTTTTGAGCACTTTCGATAGAACGAGATACTAACTTCGCTTCGATTGGTTGATCATCGGGTATGCGCAAAGTAGTCATCATGTTTTGCATGCGTTCCCCACCGAATAAGCGCATCAAGTCATCTTCCATGGAAACATAGAATTGTGATGAGCCCGGGTCGCCTTGACGACCGCTACGTCCGCGCAGCTGATTATCGATACGGCGAGACTCATGGCGTTCCGTACCAATTACGGCCAAACCACCAGCTTGGCGCACTAATTCCGCTTCTTCCTTATCGACTGGATTTCCACCCAGTAAAATGTCCACACCACGGCCAGCAATGTTTGTAGCGAGCGTAATGGCCCCTGGACGTCCTGCTTGTGCAATGATTTGCGCTTCACGTTCGTGGTTTTTAGCGTTCAATAGTTCAAACCTCAAGCCTTCACGCTTTAAGTGTTCTGCCAAAATTTCGTTCTTGGCTATACTAACCGTACCAATTAGAACTGGTTGGCCGTTTTTGTGACGCTCTTTAACATCTTTTGCAATTGCGGCAAATTTGCCATTTTCATTCTTGTAAATTAAGTCAGACTTGTCCTCACGAATCATTTCTTTGTTAGTCGGTACTTGCACAACTTCAAGTTTGTAAATTTTGAAGAATTCTTCTTCTTCTGTTTTGGCAGTACCGGTCATCCCAGAAAGCTTGGCATACAAACGGAACAAGTTCTGGAAAGTGATTGTTGCCAAAGTTTTGCTTTCCTGTTGAATCTTTACGTTTTCTTTTGCTTCGATTGCTTGGTGCAAACCTTCACTGTAACGACGACCAAACATTAAACGACCCGTGAATTCATCCACAATAACAATTTCACCGTCGCGAATAACGTAATCACGGTCTTTTAAGAATAATGTTTTAGCACGCAATGCTTGTTCAATATGATGCAAAGTCGTAACACCTTTTGAAGTGTCATAAATGTTATCGACTTTTAAAATCTTTTCAATTCTATTGATACCATCGTCAGTTAAGCTTGCAGCTTTGTGCTTTTCATCTACTGTATAGTCAACTTCATCTTGAAGCTGCGAAACCATTTTAGAGAACTGCACATATTTGTCGGTTGGATCTGTATCAGGTTGAGAAATAATTAAAGGGGTGCGAGCTTCGTCAATTAAGATACTGTCGACTTCGTCTACAATTGCAAAGAACAAATCGCGCTGGCGAAGTTGCTGCACTTGTTGAACCATGTTGTCGCGCAAATAGTCGAAACCAAATTCATTGTTTGTTCCATAAGTAATGTCTGCGTTGTAGGCTTCTGGGCGAGAAACTGGTCGCATGTGCTTAACATCTAAAACAAGTCCTTGAGTTTCACCTTCGATAGCTTCGATTTCCTCTTGTTCTGGTTGGTAGGATGAATCAAACAAAAAAGATGCTTCGTGCTGAATACTTGCTACCGACAAACCTAAAAAGTGGAACAAGCGACCCATATCGCTAGCTTGCCAACGCGCCAAGTAATCGTTAACTGTGACTAAATGTGCCCCGCGTCCGGCCAACGCAAAAAGCACCAACGGCAAAGTCGCTGTAAGTGTTTTACCTTCACCAGTTTTCATTTCCGCAATGCGGCCTTCAGCTAGGGCAATACCACCAGCGAGCTGTACATCGTAATGGAACTGGCCGCGACTGCGTTTAGAAGCTTCGCGGGTTAGAGCAAAAACGCGCGGGCGAATTTCTGCCAGCTTAACAAAAACTTTTGCTTGGTCGTTAATGCTAGCTAAATCTTCTTTGAACTTAGCGATCTCAGCACGGATTTCATCATCCGACAAAGCATTGATTTCTTCTTTGTAGCTATTAATTTTAGCGATTTCTGAGCTGTATTTGCCCAGAGAGTCGCTGGAAAAAAATCTTGAAAATATGGACATCTATAAATTTGCTTAAAAATACCTCGATAATAGTAAGAAAATCCCTGCAAATCGCAAGGATTTCACTGTATTATAGCATTTTTGCCAAAATTTGCCTATCTACATTTCATCAGAATGGCGGCGCTCTGAAATGCGTTTATCTTTTTCTTTGGTGAGCTGTTGCTTAATTTTCGGAATAACTAAATCTAAAGCTTCGTAAAAATCATTACCATTGGCTTCTGCGTAATGTCCGTGCGGGGTTATGTGAATTTCAACTCGGCTAAACAATCCCGAATTGTGATGTGTTTCTTCTGCGACCTCTACCTGAATTTTTTCTTCTGGTCTGAGGAAACTTTCAAGTGGGGTTAATTTATCCTCAATGTTCTGCTTGATGGCGTCGGTTAGCGTTGTATTCGTAGCTTTGATTGTAATATGCATTTTATTTCTCCTTTGTTTAATTATATCATTAGCTGATAAGTTCTTTTGCTAGTAGATTAAAACTACCTACTGCCATAACAATTACCACATCTTGTGGTTGAAGTTCCATCTGCAATACACTATGTGCTTCTTGCTTATTGGCAACCAACCGAACATGTTTGTGATGCTTGCTAATTTCTTCCACCACTTGTTTGCCGGTAATGCTTTGTTCTGTCTTTGTTTCGCGAGCAGGATAAATTTCTGCGATTAACACTTCGTCAGCAGGTTCGAATGCTGTAGCAAGTTCATGGAATGTAGCCTCGGTGCGACTAAAGGTATGTGGTTCAAAGACTGCCCAAATTTTCGAATTAGGAAATTTAAGTCGTGCTGCACGTAAAGTTTCTTTAACTGCAGTTGGATGATGGGCGTAATCATCAAAAACTTTTACGCCGTTCTTTTCGCCAATAAATTCAAAGCGACGCTTGACTCCAAAGTAATTAGACAAACCATTTTGCACATCTTCTTGCGAAAAACCCAAAGTGCGAAGAAGGGCTATAACCCCGAGGGAATTGTAAACATTAATTTCGCCGAACAGGTTAATTGAATATTTCTCTTCTCGTGCTTCGGTTTCTTCTTTAGTATTTCGATTCTTGCGCCACTCAACAGTAAACTCGGTCCCCTGTTCTGTTGATGAAATATTAGTTGCTAAGAAGTCAGCGCTGTGTTTCAATCCAAACGAAACTTGTCCAAAACTATTTTCATGCATTAACTGAGCTAATGCAATGCTGTCAGCGTTGTAAACAATTAAACCGTCATCGGGTAAATTAGAAATTAGTTCACGGAATTCGGTTTGCATTTCTTCTAAAGATGCAAAGATGTCCGGGTGGTCGAATTCCAGGTTATTTAACAGCAAAATATCAGCTTTGTATTCATGAAACTTTGGTGTGGGATTGTCGAATAAGGCTTTGTACTCGTCCCCTTCAAAAACAAAGTAATGACCATCGCCAACATGAAAATTTGCATTTTCTTTTTGCAAAACAGCGCCAGTCATAAACGAGCTATCGTCGATGTGCTGCAAACTAACACCAAGCAATCCCGCAGTGGTTGATTTTCCATGCGTGCCCGCTACCACGATGCGAAGCTTGTCATTGGCAATGGCACCGAGCAGCTCGCTTAAAGAATGTATTTCAATATTTTGTTCTTGCAACCAGGCAACTTCGGGATTCTTTAAATCTTCACCAGCAGAGGCAATGTATAAGTCTGCGCCAGCAGCCTTAACATTTTCAGCACTGTAGCCAACAGTATACTTAATATCGTTCTCATCTAAAACAGATTTAGCAGGATCATAAATTGCCTGACTGTCGCTACCGGACACTTCAAAACCACTTTGTGCAGCAATTCCAGCTGCCGCTGACATTCCTACGCCTCCGATACCAATAAAATAAATTGAGTGAATATCTTCTAAATTAAGCATTTGAAATTTTAGTTAATAAATGTTCAACCTTAGAGTGCGCGTGTTCAAGTTCTTTTTCTTTATCAGCTAACAATTGCCAAAGTTGTGGCAAATATTGTTTTGCTGTTTCGCGGCCGCTCTGATAATAAATTTGGGTTTTACTAAAATCTGTAAAATGCAAAAATAAATATCTTTTCCAAAATGTCATATGTGAAGTATCGGGTGCAATAACTAGATCACAGTTAAAATTGCTATTGTTATATTCTTCGTCTCGCTTCTGGGCCTTCATTGCCAGGTCAATCGAACGATCAAGAACAGAATAAATTCTTGGGTTTATATTTTGATCGTGGGTATTTAAATCAGGATATTCAAGTAAATTAGAAAGTTTTACCCAGAGCGAGTTAATCGGTTTTGGCCATAACACTTGCTTAAAAATATCAACAATCTTTTTTAAACTTATTTGCCAACGACTAAAAATGTGGCGAGTCGCGCGCATATCAATCCCAATTACCAAATCACAATTGGCATCACGTGCTACATTGCCCGGTACAATGTTTACGATCCCCCCGTCAACCAATTGACGATTACCCCATTCCATTGGTTCAAATACACCCGGTAAAGTACATGACGCACAAATAGCATGAGCGATATCTCCAATTTGCAAAACAACCTCTTCACCGCTATTTAAGTCGGTAGTTACAAATCCAAGCTTGGGCTGCACATCTTCAAATTTTTTATTCTTTGTATAAACACGCAATTCAGACTCAATTTTGGACAAACTATATAACCCACCACGCCCCTTGCTTCGTTCAATTAAATTGAACAAAAATTCTTTGTTCATTCGCAAAGCAACTTTTTTAAACTCCGCTAATGTACCGCTAGCAAAACTTGCTGCAACGATTGCTCCGCCTGACATCGCAGAAATATAGTCGACTGGGTAACCATTTTCGGCAAGTACTTCCAAAAGCCCTATGTAAAACATAGAGCGTGACGAAGCGCCGCTAAACGCAAAGCCAACTTTAGGTTTAATATTTGAATTCATTTTAAGATTTACTTTCTATCAAATCGGTAATAACTTTTAACATTCTGCCCGACCCTTCACCAGGAATAATTTTTCTGATATTATCCTGCATTTTTTTCTGCAGCTTTGCATCCAAGAAAATTTTCTGGACAACCCGGCCCAATGAGCCTGGCTCTATATCTTCCTGATCTAAAACGATTGCTGCATCATTTTCATACAAAAACTGGGCATTTTCTTCTTGATGACTCCGTGGCATCGGCACTATGATACTGGTTTTGCTCAAAGTTGCCAAGTCCACAATAGTCCCAATGCCGGCTCGAGAAATTACTAAATCAGCTGCAGCATATGCTAAGTCACGGCGATCTATGAATTCGTATTGATGATATCGTTCGTGAATTTCCGGCTCATCATGTGGCAATTCAACCATCTTGCCTTTGCCGGTGCCATGGATAATTTGTGCCACTTCGAGCAAGTCAGAAATATTTTCAGATATAACTTTATTCAATCCTGTAGCTCCGGAACCACCACCTAAAACAAAAATTGTTGGCCACTTCGGATTCAAATTAAAGATCTTAGCGGCCTCTTGTTTAGTTTTTGAACTCAAAGCAGTTTTTTCGTCTAAATCGCAAGGGCTGCCAGTCCAAAATATTTTGGTATGACTGTAATCTTTTTCAAAGCCGGTACCTTGAGAAAAATCACGAATAGATTTTTCGAAAGTAACTGTAATCCTATCGGCTATTGGGGCCGTCAGACGATTAGAAAAAGTTGGCACAATATCTAACTGATGAATTACTCGAGGGATACGTAAAATCCAGGCTGCGATCATTACCGGTACCTGAACATATCCACCAGCGCCAATAACGACAATTGGACGCAATCGCATAAGTAAAAATAATGATTGAAATATGCCAATTAAAATTAATAACGGGCTTAATATATTTTTTATAGATACATAGCGACGTAATTTACCAGCAGTAATTTTTTTGAATTCAAAATTTTGCTTCGGCACTATATGCGCGGCCACAGAAGTTTTGCGATCTAAAAATATTGGGCAAATATTAGGATTTAGTGATTGCCAATATTTAGCCAAACTCAATAACGGGATTACTGGTCCCGCTGTTTCCCCTCCTGCAAAGATCACGTATTGTTTTTTTGTAGTTGGTTTTTGTTTAGGCATTTTCTTCCTCTGGCTCAAATACCGGTTTAATGTGGTATTTGTATAACAGATGATAAACTTCTAAAGTTTTTTTCGCGGTTTCATTCCAGGTAAACTTTTCAGCACGAGCTAGGCTCTTTTCTTGCATCTGCGCATGAAATTGCGTGTCCTTGGCGATCAATTCCATGTGTTCTGCAATATCTTCCGGATTTAATGGGTCAAAGTAAATTGCGCCATTGTCATAGACTTCATTAAAAACCGGCGTATTTGAGGCTAAAACTGGCAAACCATATTGCATTGCCTCCAGTCCTGGCAATCCAAATCCTTCGTGCAGTGAAGCTGTAATAAATGCGTACGCCCCTTGGTACAATGCTGCTTGATCGGTTTCTTCCACGAAACCAGTGAAGACTAACCGATTGTGGTGCGAAATATCCATGGCCTGGTCTTTGACTTCCGGATAATGGCGATCGACTTTACCGGCAATGACCAAATCCATATCGAACTTATGTTTGTTCAAGAAAATATCAAACGCCTTTGTGAGGGTCGTAATATTTTTCTTTCGTTCTAATGTGCCGACGAATAAAAAGTATGGTCGTGAGAGTAAAAATTTCTGTTTAACTTTCGAGACATCGACATTGTTTTTCAAAACTTCAGTCGGTGCTTCGTATGTTACGACAATTTTGTCTTCATCTATATTTAAATATTTGATAATTTCTTGTTTTGCAACCTCACTCACAGTCAGAATCACTTCTGAGTTTTGCGCCGCCTTCTCTATAATATATTTATATGCATAAAATTTCCACAAACGAGATTTGTTTTGACCGCTGATTTTATGATGGATCGTATCATGAATAGTGACCACGAAAGGCTTCCGATACCAAACCGGTACATTGAAGTTTGGAAAGTGCATTAAATCCAAATTATACTGATTCAAAATTCTTGGCAGTCGAATTTGTTCTGCAAATGAATAATGACCAATATTAGTTTTCACCAATTCTGCACCAAGCTCTTGTAAAACTTTTAAATCTTCTGGGTTATGGTTTTTGTCATGATAAAAAACCACAAAGTCATCATTAGTGTTACTATTTTTATTTTCGAGCAACATCGCTTTAAGCAACTCGAAGCTGTACCGGCCAATGCCCGAATTGATACTTCCACCCATTCGAAAATCAAAACCTATTTTCATAACTTAAGTTAAAGCTGTTTGGACTAATTCTGCGCATCGCTGCCAAGTGAATTGTTTACTGCGTTCAATGCCTTTGCTAATAAAATCATCGCGTAGTGCCTGGTCATCATTTAGCTTGTGAATACCGTCGGCTATATCATCAACATTGTAAGGATTAACCAGCAGAGCAGCATTACCAGCCACCTCAGGTAAGCTAGTCACATTAGAGGTCAAAACTGGAGTGCCCACAGCCATTGCTTCTAATACTGGCAATCCAAAGCCTTCGTATAAACTTGGCCAGACAAAAACCCGGGCCAATTTCATTATATAAGGCTTATCAGCTTCTGGCACATAGCCTAGAACGTGAATGTATCGGCGTTTAGGGCTATTGTCGATCTGCTGCAGGATATTATCGTATTTCCAGCCCAATTTGCCTGCGATTACTAAATGGAGAGGTTCTTTGAGCTTTTCAAAAGCAGCTAAAATATTCTGGATATTTTTCCGCGGTTCAACTGTCCCTAGGTATAATACGTAATCACCAGGCAGATTGTAACGGTTGCGGACATTGCGTAGCCGGTCGACATTTAAATCTTGATGATAATTTTCCTGGTCAACTCCGAGTGGTGCGACAATAATTTTCTTTTCCGGAATGTTTAGCTTTTCTATTAGGGACAATTTTGTAAATTCGGATACAGCAACAATTTTATGAGCCCGTTTTAGCAATTTTGGAATGTTAATGAACCAGTGCCAAATGCGCTGTTTGAGATTATAAAATTCTGGGAATACTAACGGGGAAAGGTCGTGAGCTGTTAATACAACTTTGGTTTTTGGTTCAACTGAAAGCATGGTCCAGTTTGGCATAAAAAAGATATCACTTTCCCCTGCTAGCTTCTCCAGTTTTGGCCACTTCAAAAACTTCAATGCAATATTGAGCAAACGGTTTGGAAAACGGGTTTGTTTATACTCAGCGTTAACAAAATGAAAGTACTCAAACTTCTTAGGTGTATAGGCATTATAAAAAAGTTTATAATTATTGAGTTTGTCGAGTGAAAGTAATTGCTCAAGAACATTCACAGTGTAACTTTCAACACCACTAAACTCAGTTGTATGCAAACTTCGTAGGTCCACTGTAATCTGTTTTGGTGCAAGCGTAGTATGATGTTTTACTTCTATGTTATTCATGGCTTTGCATATAATTGCTGATAGTAGCTGAAATCTTATCTTTGAATGCAGGTTTGCTGAATTGTTGGGCGTGCGCGATTAATTCAGATTGGTTGTATTTTGTGTCTTTCCAATTTTTTAATGCTTCGATTAAAGTTTCTACGGTAATGGTTTCCAATAACTCGCCAGTCTTACCGGGTATGATTGTTTCGAGTGAGCCGCCCTTCGCAAGACCTATTGTAGCAGTCCCACAGAGAGCTGCCTCTAGCGGCATCAAACCGAAATCTTCCAGTTGAGGGTAAATAAAGCCGCGAGCACCACTATATTGCTGACGTAATTCTTCGTCTGAAACATAACCTAAAAAAGTTACGTTAGATTTAGCCATTGTTTTTAATTCCCTTTCAAATCGACCGGTACCAGCAACATGTAATGGCCAACAAAGTTCATTGAAAGCCGCGATTACTGTTTCCAATCCTTTTGCATATTGCAATCGCCCTGCTATTAGAAAATAATCTTGCTTGGGTTGCGTTGGTTTCCAAAAATCAACATCAACAAACGGGTAAATAACTTCACTGTCGCGGTTGTAAACTTTTTTTAGCCGACGCTGAATCTCTTTTGAGTTAGCAATAAAGAAATCTACTTTTTTTGCAGCTGCTAAATCCCATTTCCTTTGCCAAGCAAAAAACATCTTTGCTATTGGGCGCAACAAGGACGGAATTTCACGAAGGGCAAACTCGGGATCAACCCAAAGGAAACGAGTTGGCGTGTGACAATAATTAATATGCTTAGTACCAGACGGTTTGTACAAACCTTTTATATACGAGGAGCTTGTTGATAAAATCAACTTTGGTTTAGCTTTGAATGGATTCCAGAAATTTAAAATTAGCGGAATGATCGCGAAATAATGTGTCAGTTTAGGATAGATGGCATAAAGAGTTTGCAACGGACTGGTAATAAATTTCCAGTTCGGAAATTTTTGACGGAATTTTTCATCAACCACTAAAGTCACTACGGGACTGGTTGGGAATATTTTATGCACACCTTCAAAAAAACGCTCTGCTCCACCGAATTGAGTGAAAGAATCGTGCGCTAAGACAACATCTTCGTCTTTTAGATTAGTAATCATCATTAGGTTTAACCGCAAAGAAAATCAAGTAAAAACTTTTCGCAAGCACTTTGATGTCCAGCCATAAGGACCAGTTTTCAATATAAAAAGTGTTGATCTTGATTTCTTCATCGAATGGCAAATCTGGCCAAAGAATTTGCGCGTTTTGAGACAAACCAAACACACCCGGCTTCACGCTAAAGATGCGGAGATTCTGGTCCCGGTATCGTTCGACTTCTTGAATCATGTGTGCACGCGGACCAACCATGCTCATACTGCCCATTAAGACGTTCCAAAATTGTGGAATTTCGTCTAATTTAGTTTTTCTGATGATGCGTCCGACTTTAGTAACGCGTGGATCATTCTTAATTTTTAGAAAAGGGCTTTCGTAACCACCGCGAGTATTGTTCCGCCAAAGTTCTTCTCGGACCTTCAGAGCGCTCTCGCCGCCGTAGTCATCACCATCACTTAAATGCGTGTACATGCTACGAAACTTGTAAAATTCAAAGTCGCGCATGTAACCACCGCGAACTTGTTTGTATATGGCCGGACCCTTACTGTCTAATTTAACCGCAATGTAAATTATTAAAAACAGTGGTGAGGCGAGAAGCAAACAAATTAAACTAGCCATAATATCGAAAGCGCGTTTTAAAACTTTGCCCCATCCATCGAGCGGACTATTTTTTAAACTAATTACCGGGATACCAGAATAATTCCCCAGTTCGATAACATTACGCTGCACTTCAAACAAGTTAGGTACGAAACTAAATTGCAAACCTTTACTACGAGCAAACTCTACCAATTGCGCGCTAGCTTCTTGTGGCAAATAAGGATTGGCAGACATTAATTCATCAAAATTATATTCTGAATAAGACTTTTCAATTTGTTGAATAATATCTTCGCTGTAATCAATCTCATCCACAACTAAATAACCGTATTGTGGGTCACGTAAAATACGCATGATTGCATCTGATTCACTCCCGGCACCGTTAATGATTAGCAAGCGGTGCAACCCATAGCCATGAGTGAAAGAATATCCCTGAATCTTTTTTAACAAGTACCGACCGATCAAAACGAAAATAGTTGCAAAGAACCAAGTCGCTAAAATAATAAATCGGGACGGAAAAATTGTTTGATTAAAGAAAAACAATAAGATTACAACCAGTAATCCTAATGAAGTTCCCATGGCAATACGGGCAAGTTCAGACATAAACCTACGAGTCCCCTTTAAATTGTACAAACCTAAAATTGCGAACAAGGCAACCAAAACTGGTGCCATCCAAACTATGACAAACAAAAACTCGTGCAAAGACAATTTATAAGCCACGGGACCAACGTAATACTCAACCTTTTCCACATGTGAGCGGACATAAAAAGAAACAATCCCAGCGCCTATTAGAGAGATAATATCTACTGGGATTGAGAGCAAATTAAAGAGTAATTCCGCGCGTTTCATGGCTTTTATTATACCATTTTGCGACCCGTCTGAAAACAGGTTGAAAATCTTGACAAAACCCCTTAAATATGGTAAATTAGTGGAGTTCTAAGCAAATCGAATGATCGCCCTGGCAGCCAAAAGCCGCTGGGGAGGAAAGTCCGAACACTTAAGTTGATGGCCTCTATAGAGCTATTAACACTGGTAGCGGGTAACGCCCGCCGAGGGTAACCTTAGAGATGCGAACAGTGACGAATCGTTTCGGAAACGAAACGGGTGAAACGGCTAAATTCTTACCTAAGTGCAACGTCAAATTTGGTAGACGGCACCGAGGTTGTTGGTAACAACAATCCCAGATAGATGATCATTTAGAAACAAAATTCGGCTTACGAGTTTGCTTAGGACAAAACAAAAGTACATGAATAAAGCTCGTGTACTTTTGTTTTATTTCGAAGAAAAATTTGGAGGACAATAAAGATGGGAAAACAAAAACCGGGATGGAAAATAACTATTCAGGGCGAATCGCTGATTTACGAGTTTGCGGGTAATGAGGAGGAACTGGATAAGTCTTTAGAATTCATTAGTCGAACATACCCAGAGCTCGACAATGAAAACATCAAAATGGAACGCATCGAATTAAAGATCTGGGGAAGAAAACCGACGAATCAAAATGAGAACGCTCAATCGGAAAATAACCCGGCATCTGAGACCGGGCAGTCTGATGAAGCTAGCGCTGAGCATACAGAACTCTCTTCGTCTTCTGATCAATCTTAAGATTAACTTCCCAATCGTCGTTCACGGCGGTCGTACTCAACGATCGCCTTTTTTAATTCAGGAATTTTAAAATCAGGCCAAAGTAAATCTGTAAAATAGAATTGACTATTGGCTGTGTGCCACATCATAAATCCTGCTGACCAATGGGGTTCACCGCCAGTACGAATCACCAAATCAACTTCTGGTAATTCCCCTGTCCATAAAGATTGATGCAAAGTTTTTTCAGTGACAGTTTTTTCTTTTTTTACTAAAGCATTTACAGCTGCCACCATCTCCCTCTGGCCATCATAACCAAATAACAAAGTAAGATTATTATTTGTATAATGTGCTGTGTCTTTTTCTAGCTGTTCAGCTAATTGCAAAGTTTTTTTATCAACCATTTTGCGCCACTCGCCTATTATTCTCACACGAGTTTTATTGGCATGAATTTGCTCGGTCAACTTCGGATTCAAAATCTCTGTCCGAAGCAATTTCATCAAAAAATCAATTTCCAGCTTTGAACGCTTGGTTAAATTGTCGTAAGAGCCCGCCCAAATAGTTAAGTATTTAACGCCCATTTTGGCAGCCTCAGCAGAAACTTCCCAGAACCGTTTTACACCTTCTTCGTGGCCAGCAGTAGGTCCAAAACGATGGGCTTTCGCCCATCGTCGGTTTCCATCTGGAATTATTGCAATGTGATTAGGAATTTTATCCATTACATTCCACCATTATCATCAGCTGAAGGACCATAAATGGCCGGCACTTTACCACCGGCCAATCGAACATAGACAGAAAGTTGCCCGCGGTGATGAATCATGTCGAGCAAAAGCATGTACACAAAAGCGCCGCGAGTCATGTCCATTCCCCATGCTGAAAAAGGTAAATTAAAATCTTCTTCAGAAGTTTTTTCAGCTAGTGCCAAAAAATCATCAGCAATAGAATCAAAAGACGCGATTCCTTCCGTGATAAAATCAAACTCAGGAACTTTTTTCATAACATCTTCTGGCTGCTTGCCCGCCAAAAAATCCAAGTTCAAAAACATCTCAGCCATAAAAGTGCGCAACAAATCTTTTATCGAATTTGAACGTTCATGCGGGCGATAATCCAATTTATCTTCCGGTACAGCCTTTAAAACCTTTAAGGTGATTGGAATTTCTCGCCGATATGCGCGTATGATATCGTCTTTTGTGATCATAAATTTATTGAGTTAATTGTTGTATGTCGCTAGGTTTGATTTGTTGAATTTGTTGCGGAGTTACACCAGCTCCACCAAGCAAGGCTTTGCCCATAATAATCGTGAAGATTAAAGAAATTACCGTGATTGCCATACATACATAAGCAGTTTGCTTGCCATCACTTTTGTCACTGGCATAGTAATATATTCCAAACAAAAATCCTGATAATGGTATGCCAATGGATATTAAGTAAGCCCAACGCTTAGCTTTGGTTGAAACCCGATTTTCATAATCTTGGGTTAACGCATTTTCCAATAAAGCCGCTGTGTCGATGTTCTTATCCTTGGCTAATTCAGCGTAATCGCTTACTAAACTTTCTAATTTTTCGTCAGACATAAAAAAGAATACCCTTTCGGGTATTCTAGCATTTTCTCAAGTTTAATTAAATATCAGCTTGCGTTTTTTGATCGCGAGGAATATCAAAGTGATAAACCCTGCAAAAACCAATGGAGCGGTTTTATCTACACCAGTTTTTGGAGCGACATAGGTTGGAGTTGTGGCTGCAGTACGAGTCGGATTGGTTGTTTCTGCAGAATAATTAGCATAAGAAGCCTGATAACCGCTAGCATCATAATTAGATGCGGAAGTAGAAACTCCTGACCAATCTGAGAATGGATTTGAAGTAGTTGTAGAATTATTTACCCCAGACCAGTCCTGAAATGGGTTTGAGGCAG
Source organism: uncultured Candidatus Saccharibacteria bacterium (assembly GCA_964473815.1). Classification (GTDB taxonomy): domain Bacteria; phylum Patescibacteriota; class Doudnabacteria; order UBA920; family UBA920; genus UBA920. The sequence goes on from CAYYQK010000001.1 coordinate 241,404, forward strand.
ATGAGGAGTTATTTACTCCGGACCAACCAGCGAACGGATTATTAGCAGAAGTATTGCTTAAGTTATTCACACCGGTCCAATCGCCAAATGGATTGTTATTAGAATTAGATTGTGGGGTTGGAGTAACTGTGGTTACGCCCATATTGTTTACACCAGACCAATCACCAAATGGATTATTATTAGTATTAACAGGAGCTGGGGTAACAGTTGTAGAACCCATATTATTTACACCGGTCCAGTCGCCGAACGGATTGCTGTTGGTAGTAACTGTAGTGGTTGTGGCTGAGTTTGTTGTTCCAGAATTATTCACACCAGTCCAGCCAGCGAATGGATTTGAAGATGTATAATTAGTATTATTGTTGTTATTTGTGTAGACAGCCTGAACCTGGTTCAAACACGTAGAAGTGTTGTTTGCGTACGAATAGGTAAACTGAGAATCTTGAGTTTGAATAATTACTGCATCACTAGCGGAACCAACTCCTGCAGAATAAGCATAGGCGCGTAGAGAACTATACGAACCACCACATACATAGACTTGGTAAATAATTGTTGCAGTGCCCTTGGCTGGGATTGTAATGTACAATCCGCCCGAAGTTAAATCGCCAGATGCCGAAGTTGCACCGGTCAATCTATAGGTACCAGTTTTATAAACTGAGCTGTATCCCATTTCATCGGTCACAACTACAGGAGCTGGATTTTTTGAATTATTTTTTACTTCAATTAAAACTTCCACGATTGCGCCAGAACGTACAAGTGCACTTTCGTGATAATTATCATCTTGGCCAATGCGGCGCACTTTCTTATTGATTTTAATATTACCGTCGTTATAACCAGAGGTTGAAGAATATGGATCAGAATACCCGTACGACCCATAAGATCCGTAAGATGAGCCCCGACTACCCAAAATACCACCAATAGGATAACCGCCATAGGTGCCATAACTACCGTACGAACCATTAGTAGAACCACCAAAAATGTCCGTCCAATCAGCCTTCACTTGCCCTGGCATGGCAAAAACACCCATAAACATAAGGGTTATTAACAAATATATAGTTTTAGAGATGAATTGCTTCATAGCTGGTAAATTAACTTATATTTAACTGACTTTCTATTCTACTATATTTCCGTACTTTTGTCAAGTAAAAAACCGCCATTTAGGCGGTTTTGTATTTCCGGCGTTTAGGTTGTTCGTGTGCCAGCACCGCGGATCGCCTTTACAATTGCTATCAATACTACTGCTCCGACAATTGCTACTAGCAAACTGTACAAGTTGAATCCTGATACTCCCCCAGCTCCGAGAGCATTCATAATGAAGCCACCAACGATTGCGCCGATGATACCCACAACAATGTTCATAATTGCACCTTGCTGAGCATCAGTACGCATAATCATTGAAGCGATCCAACCGGCTAATGCGCCAAAGATAATCCAAAGTATAATTCCCATAAATTTAAAGTTTAATTAATTGTTTAAGTTATTAATAATTATTGAGTTGTAGTCGCGCTACCAGAACCTGATCCAGATGGAGTTTTTACATTCACATCGTAAGACTTAGAACTTGAGCTTGTACTGCTCGAACTTGAGCCAGTGTGACGGATTGCAGGTAAACCGTAGACAAAGAACAAGACCAGAACGACTACTAATACAATTGCACCTATTAAAGTTCCCATGCCGGTGCCGCGAGCTTCACCAACTTCTGCAGTTGGCGGATTATTGATTACTGTTGCCATATTTATCCTTTCTTTTATTTAATCTTGTTGGCGCAGCCGGGCTTCTGCCTCGGTCTGCGATACTGGTCTACTCATTGCCACAAGCTTTACGATTGCTAACGCAATGAGAAAGTAAACCAACATAGCCAACAATGTAGTCCACTCCAATGTACTGCCCACTGTAGTATATGCAGGGGCAGTTGGAATTCGGAACACATTCAAGAACGGTGCTACGAATGGCTGAGAAATCGAGTAAATGAAATTGGTAAACCCTGCTTGCGGATTTGCAGCCAAAAGTTTTAGCACAAATCTAAATGCGAGCAAAGCCTCTAGAATACCAACCATATACCAGACTAACTGAGTCACTCGAAACAATGGTCTAGTCACATATGGTGACGTGCGCGTATTGGTCGATGATGTCGTTACATATGTTGTTGCCATAATCCCTTAATTAATGATTACGGTTAAATCATAAGAAAGGGTTATGAAAAGATCATGAAACGACTATTTTATTTTTTTGGCAAGTGTAGTATCGGCAAACTTATGCAGGATTTTCCAATGGCCGTTATTTTGAAGTTCTTCAAAAAATTGCTGACTGGTTTTACTTTGAAGATGGTTGTTGGCCAGAAATAAAATGCCGCTTTGCTTCAGGAGGCGTTCGTATTCTGGTAAAAACTGATAATGGATTTGGAATCCATCGAAAAAAATAAAATCGTACTGGTTGATTGCTGATTCGAAAAAATCTTCTGCAGCTATAGTTTTTATTTCGACATTCGTAATATTGTTTTGCTGTAAGAAATCTTTTGCGATGGAAGCGTGTTCAACATCTTTTTCTAAAGATTCGATTTCAGCTTGAGGTGCAGCTGTGGCCATTACTGCTGCTGTATATCCGACCCCAGTGCCTATTTCTAAAATCTTTTTGGGTTTGTAATCTTTGATTGCTTCTTCTAATTCCTTACCATTTAAATATGGCTTGGCGCCACAGCCGTGTTGCTGTTGATGCTCAATGGCAAAATTAAAAAATTTCGAATCAGACATAAAATCAATTTGCCTGAGTTAAAAATAGATTGTATTTAAAAGTCTCCCCTTTTTGGAAGAAGAGTTTTATTATAGTCGAATCGTTCGGGTAGAATTTGTAATTGATTCTACCTAATGGACGTACATACGCTTGGATGTATTCATCTGGAGTAACAATTAAATTTATTGTCAGCTCGGTGTCAGTTTCTTCGACAAGTTCGATTTCGATTATTTCGTCTGATTCTAAAACCGAACGAATCAGTTCGGCTTCTGGTTCAAATTTGCTGTAGTTCATCATTCTGTAAAGTTTACATCATCTTTATGTTTCCAGCCATACCATGCCACAAACAGGCCTAGTAACATAAAAGTAATTCCTAGTACTAATATTGTCGTCGCAACTGCATTGGTGTGATGAATCAATCCAAAATAGTTTAATAATTGATTCCAATCATGATCATCTGTGTCGCCGGTGAGCAAGGGCAATTGTCTTTTCACTGCATCGCCTGCGTAAACCGAAACGTTTACAGTACTGATGCCCGTCCAATAAAGCATTGCGGTGGTAGAAAAATAAGCTTGTCTGAATAAAAAATATCCTGCTAACACTAGCGGCACCAAAACTTGCATGATACTGCCACCGGCTATAGTAATTGCGTATCCAAAGAAAGAAAACACTACGTGACCGGCTTCGTGGAAAATTAAATCAACATTATCAATAAAATGCCAATCCATTTTTGTTTCAATGTAAAACAAGCAATAAAGAAATCCGAGCACTACAAAAAATAGTTTGTATTTCATACATAAATAATAACAAAAAACCGCCTATGCGGCGATTTTTTAACTTAGTTTTGACTCTTTGGTTTCCATAGCCAGCCTACTAACACTGCGGCAACCAAACATACGATGCCAATGATTCGGTGAATCGTGTGATTATACAATCCAAGAGAATCATGGTTTAAAGGCAAAGGTGCGTGATGGTCAAATAACCAATACACAGCCAACAAGAGCAAAACTATTATTGCGATAGTTTTCATAATTCAATTATACTCTCATATTTAAAGCAAGCAAATCATTTTATGTTCATTTAGCAAAGTACAATTAATAGTGTTAAAGTCATAAAATATTTATTTTTTATATGCCAAAATTCATTCCCGGACTAAAACTAAATGAGCGTTACTACAAGGAAATTGTGAAGCCGCTAATGAAAGAACATTTTCCTAAACTCCCCTATGCCGTTGGTTTAATTGGTCATGGCTCTGATGTTTTAGGATATGACAACGAAACATCTATGGATCATAACTGGGGTCCTCATTTGGAAATGTTTTTACGCAAAACTGATCATAAAAAATATGCAAAAAAAATTGATCGCATGCTTCAAAAGAATCTACCTTTAGAATTCATGGGCTTCCCAACAAATTTTACTGAGCCGGATCCGGATAGTTATTTGAAAGTGCAGATGAAAAAAATAAATAAAGGGCCAGTGAATCATTTTATTCATTTTCGAACTATTCAATCTTTTCTTAAGGACAAGCTTGGTTTTGATAGAGACGACAAAATCAAAATGGCTGACTGGCTCACTTTTCCTGAACAGGCTTTACTGGAGGTTACTTCGGGTAAGGTTTTTCATGATGATACGGGCGAATTGACTGCCATTAGAAAAGAACTAAGCTACTTTCCAGATGACATTTGGTATTACTGTATGGGCGTTCAATGGGGCCGTTTAGGTTTATTGCGATCTTTCCCCTCTCGTGATGCCAGTATGGGTGATGAATTAGGTTCGATGATCAATACATTTCGTTTAATTACTGAAATGATCACTTTAGGTTTCCTAATTGGAAGGAAGTATGCACCGTACAGCAAATGGGTGGTCACTGCTTTCAAAGAATTAACAGTGGGTAAAAAATTGATTCCAGTTTTTATGAAAATTAAAGACGAAAAAGATTGGCGCAAGCGACAAAACTTACTAAACGAAGCGCAAGCTATTTTGGCACGACGACACAATCAGTTAAAAATTACCAAGAAATTACCAGTAAGATTAACCGATCGTTACAAGCGTGGCTATAAAGTTTTTGATTTGGACATTTATCTTGATGCAGTTGGTAAGAAAATTAAGAGTCCGAAATTGCGTCGCATGAAATATCCCCTGGGAAAGATCGACCAATTCACCGACCACATTCAAATCAACAAAGAGAATCAAGTTTTTTTGGAATTCAAGTCAATTATTAAATAATAATTAATGCTTAACAAAAATATGCTTAAAATAAACAACATACCTTGTTCAACAAGAGGAACCATTAAATAACCCGCAACACTGTTTCTAATGAACTTCTCCGGGAATAAATTTGATGTTATTTTTGCCAACAGTGGATGCTTAAAAAATCTTTTTGCCTTGCTCTCGAATCCCTTCATTGTAGGCAAAACATTTTGTGACAGATTTACTTTCACTTCCATACTAAAGCCGGAATTTAAAACTTCTGTTTCAAAATTATCTAATGTTTCAAACTTACTCACTGCCATGCCATATTCTACCAAAACTGCGGACTTTTCGATAATATTGTTCTTATAAATAGGTTCTGTTCTGTATCCATCCAAAACGTACAACCTCCCGCCAGGTTTAAGGATGCGATGTATCTCTGAGAATAATTTTTTCTTATCATTACTGTGACAAAAGGTTTCAATGCCAAAAACTAAGTCTAGGGATTGATCAGAGATAAAGCCTAAATCGTGGAAGTCTCCCTTTATAAATTTAACATTGCTTAGATTTTTATACTTTATTAAAGGATTAATCGACAAATCAACTGCGGTTATCTTTACGTCAGGGTTCCTTTTAGCGATATAAAATGAATTCGCCCCTCTTCCGCTCCCCAACTCTAATATTGTCGAATAATTATTTTTCTTAATCGTTTGACTTATTTCTTCCACCGCCACTTCCAAATCTCTTTCATCGTATTCAGCCCTTTCGGAAATGCCCATATGCAAATAGCCTGAAGAATTATGAAATAATCTATAAGCAAGCCTGTTCTTAATATAATAATCTTTTATCTCAGGATTATTTTGCGGCGCGTTCATCAAAACGGAAGCATTTATCACTTTTTCAATATCAGCTATTTTTTTTTGAAATACATTTTCCATGCTAAAAGTATACACCAGTTCAATTCTCCTCTATCACCAAACAAAAAACACTAGAGTTAACTAATGTTTTTTGTGGCAGGGGCTGTAGGAATCGAACCTACGACAAAGGTTTTGGAGACCTTTGTGATACCACTTCACCAAGCCCCCGGAGCTTTAGTGCCTACTAATTATAGCAAATCCCGCTCAGGGCGGGACTTACTACTTAGTTTCTTTATGAGCAGTCTGCTTGCGGCAGTGCTTACAATATTTCTTGATTTCCAAACGCGCCTGAGTGTTCTTCTTGTTCTTCGTTGTAGCGTAGTTCAAGTTATGGCAAACAGTGCATTCCAAATCGATGCGGTTATCCTGTGACATTCTTTTATAAATTATAAATTGATAATTCTGGAGCCGGCTGTCGGACTCGAACCGACCACCTACGGTTTACAAAACCGTTGCTCTACCGGATGAGCTAAGCCGGCCAATATATGACCTTTTGGCAACTCAAAAATTCTATCATATTCCCTTGCAAAAGTCCAGTGGGTATGCTATTATTTGCCTACCTTCGATATCTTAACAGAATTTAAACCCTAAATATCTAAGCCAAATTTAAAACACATTGAGATTTGCTCATCTTAATTGTCCAAGGAGGACAATTTGGAACCCCGCTTTACCACAATCACAGGGACAGCGGGTCCATAAAAAGTTTTGTCGGTGTGAAGGCTTTGCCGAGCAATAGCACTGACAAAAGACGACGAAACTGATCACAAAAGTGAGGTGTAACATGAAAGTGTACATGAGTAACTCTTGTAGGAAGTTTTGTCACATCCCGTATGCCCTTCACAGGTCATACGAGCCATTAGCCCCGCGATCGTTGACCGGGGCCTTTTTATTTTTTCTTTTTTGTCGACTTGCGGCCACTTCCACTTTTCTTTCCCCCGCCAGACATCTTATTTACCGTTGCCCAAGCTCGGGATTCGGCTTCCTTTTTAGATACCCCGCGTTTTTCATATCCTTCCTCGATATGTTGTGCTTGGCGATCTTGCTTGTCTGTGTATTTTGATTTATCACCTCGTGGCATAAAATCCTTTCGTTAATATACATTGATTCTAATAAACTGCTCTGATTTTTGGCTGAATTACATCCTTTACTAAAACCTAAAAATAGGCTAAAATTACGAAGTAAAAATATGGGTAGGTACTCAAGTGGTCAACGAGGGCTGACTGTAAATCAGCTGGCTTCGCCTTCAGAGGTTCGAATCCTCTCCTGCCCACCACGAAAAAATTAAAGCACCCGCAAGGGTGTTTTTTTGATTACAAATTTTAGATATAAAAAAGCCTTCTATCATCAAAAGAATCAAGAAGGCAAAAAGCTGGAGGTTTATTTATCAAAACCGGTCGCGGACTATCAGCCCGGCTCGGCTTGGGCTTGTTCCGATAAAATTGATCGGGACATTTCCCAAATTTACTTCCAAGCGATTGACGTAGTTCTGAGCTGTCGACGGCAAATCATCCCAATCTGTTATGCCATCGATACATTCATCCCATCCGTCGAGTCTTTCGTAAAACGGGGCAATATTTCCACGTGTGGGGTTTCCCCCCAAGGAAGTGTACGCATCTCCATTGCGGTCATACTCGGATACATACGGTATAGACTTGATCCCGTTTAGCATATCGAACCGAGTGAGTGCAAGCATATCCGCGCCGGTAGTCTGGGCAGCATATCGCAGCCATTCCCAATCAGCATAACCGACGCTCCGACCTCTGCCAGTGGTCGCACCCCGCTCGTCACCAAGTACCTGGTAGTACTGGGAGATTTCACTATTAAGAGCGGTTTCATTGTTTATCTTTTCGAGCAATCCCTTCAGGAATACAGACCTACTTCCGTTTGACTCTGGCCCAAACAGATCTTGTCGTTCGTGCGGGAACTTCTCGGCGGGTGATCTAGACCAGATCTCACTGGGGAATTCGCCCGCACCTACCCGCGTGGGCAATGCTTTCGCGACAAGAAGAGTTGTGTCGAAATACTTAGGCGCAATACCCAAGCCCTGAGGTGCTCCCAGATTTGTAGAGAGCCCTGACGACACATAAGGATATGTCCCGTAAGTTCTATCCAATCCAACTGACTGAGCCCCTTCGGCCAGAATCTTAGCGCCATTTTTGAATTCTTGGCGTAAAAAGGCTGGCACATCCGCGATGAATCGATTGATCTTTTGAGCTTGGTTGCTCAAAAGAGTGACGACGAAATCGGGATGCGGAATTTCGAGCAGTGGACGAGAAGCGTGCATTCTCGAGAAGACTGGCTCTACGCTTGTGAATAATTCGAAAAGCTTGTCGGCCAAGACCTCGGGCGGTAAAAACAAGTCTGCGACCCGAATCCCGTTTCGGAGTGCATCAAATCCTGCCAACGGCCCGATCGCTTTGTTGGTCGTATTGATTGCATTCTTGCCACGGCAAAATTCCAACCATCCCTCAAACAAGCTATGGTACGGCGTTCGTACTGGGCAATTAGGATCAATGATTATCCTTGGCAGGCTATCTCCGACCACTTTTTGCGCGTCTTGTAATTCCACGAGAAAGGCTTCGATATCGAAGAAAACTCCCGGACCCATGACACAGGGTTTGTTTTGGGCGATCCCACAGGGAATGAGATGACTCACAACCTTGATCCCGTTTTCAGTGAAAACGGTATGCCCAGCGTTGGCGCCACCGCTGTACCGAGCGATGATGTCGAATAGCGGAGCGATGGCATCGATTATTTTACCCTTGCCTTCATCTCCCCAATAAGCTCCCACAACTGTTAGTATGCGGGTACTTCTAAATAGCTTGCGAATTTTCAATCGCATTTCCTCTAAAACTTTCATTTTTCCTCCAGCTTAACTGTAAATTTGCAATTCTGGGATAAATTTCCCGCCTAAACATAACATCTATTCGCAGGGAGGTCAAAGTGAATTTTGTATCAAAAAACAGCCTTCGAAAATCTTTCTGAAAGACTGTTTTCTGGAGCCGTTGTGCGGGATCGAACCGCAGACCTTCTCCTTACCATGGAGATGCTCTACCAACTGAGCTACAACGGCATATAAGTTGCGCGGCAGATATTGCTACCAAAACGCAACTCAAATAGTTTACTTATTTTTATGAATTTTTTCAATCGGCACTGCTGTCTTTGCTTTCGATTCCATTTCAAATCGCAAGTCTGCATATTTTCGATTGCCAGAATCAAGTTCGAGAGCGTGATCTAAAGCTTTTACAGCGTCCCGCCAATTCTTTTGTCCTTGCAATGCTAAAGCCAAATTGTAATATCTGTTCGGATGACTCGGATCCAACTTTACCGATTCACTGTACGCTTTCTCAGACTTTTCAAATTCCTGATCATGCAAATGCGCAAGTCCTAACTTAGCAAAATAATTACTGTTAGTTGCTGCGTGTTCAGTTAAATAGTCATAAACATTGGCAGCATCAGTGTATTTTTTTGCTTCCAAATAGAATTGACCGAGTTGATCGTAATAAACCAATTCCTTTGGATGTCGTTTGATTAACTTAATATAGTAATCTTCACCGCGCGCAATCGGCGGCTTAGTTTCCGCTTCGTTATCTTTGCGTAATATCTTTTTAAAACTGTAACTGATTTTCGGCGCTTGCCTTAGCCCCTTCGCTTCCAGCATGAAGTGCCAAGTTTTATGCCAGACAATTTGTAGCCAACTTTTAAAGCGTGATGCTGTTTTAGTTGGCAATCCTTTTTCCTGAGCGAGCACTTCAGCAGCAACACCAGTGTCATCTGCCAACTTATCTTTCTCATTCTCCCCTACGGCCTGCGGCAATCTGCGCACAACCATAACAATCACCCCCAGGATCGATACAATCAAGATTAAGTTGGCGACGAGGTTGTAAGGCATTTTAATTTAGACGGCTTAGTTTCCGATTAGTTACCGAGCATAAAGCGAGCAAAACGGCGGACTTGAACATTTTCTCCCATCTTGGCGGTACTTTCGGCAATCAGGGCGGAGATTTTTTTACTTGGATCTTTCACAAATGGTTGTTCTAGCAAACAAGATTCCTCGTAATACTTTTCTAGGTTACCAGTGATAATTTTTTCAATTACATCTGCTGGTTTACCTGTTGCTTGTGCTTGTTCTTTGTAAATTTCTTGTTCCTTAGCAATTACTTCCGCAGGAACGTCTTCTCGAGAAACATACAACGGATTACTTGCTGCAATATGCAAAGCTAATTCTTTTGCCAAGGCTTTGAAGTCATCTGTGCGGGCAACAAAATCTGTTTCACAATTTAATTCTACCAAAGCGCCAACGCGGCCGCCAGCGTGAATATAACTTTCAACAACACCTTCGTTAGCAACGCGGTCAGCTTTTTTTGCAAGCTTAGCCATGCCTTTTTTACGAAGGATTTCCAAAGCTTTTTCGCGATCATCGCCAGCTTCGGTTAGGGCTTCTTTTACATCTACAATACCTGCGCCAGTTAATTCGCGCAGATCTTTAATTAAAGAGCTATCTGCCATGTGTTTATATTTTTAATGATGTTATTCAGCCGATACTGTGGCTGGTGCAGCTGCTACAGGAGCTGCAGATTTGTTTTCTTTATATGCATTAGCAATTACAGTGGTAACTAAGTCAATTGCTGCTGTTGCATCGTCATTACAAGGAATTGGATAGTCAATTCCATCTGGATTTGAATTGGTATCTACAATTGCAATTACCGGCACCTTCATTTTACGAGCTTCAGCAAGTGCGATGTCGTCGTAATTGATATCAGCGATGAACACAGCTTGAGGAATACGCTTCATATCTTTCATACCAGAGAAAAGTTTTTCCAACTTTTCAATTTCACGCTCTACCATTAAGCGTTCCTTTTTAGTGTAACGGCTTTCTAGTTGACCATTAGCTTTCATTTCTTGCAACTTTTCAAGCTTGCGTACCGTACGTTGAATAGTTTTGAAGTTAGTGAATGTTCCACCCAACCAACGAACATTAATAAATGGTTGGCCAGCTACTTTTGCTTGCGCTTCAACAACTGCACGAGCTTGGCGCTTAGTACCAATGAACAAAATGGTGCCACCGCTTTGCGCAATACTAGCAACAAAGTCTGCAGCTTTACCAAGAGCTTTACGGGTCTTTTCAAGATCCAAAATATGGATATCGTTACGAACCGTAAAAATGTAGGACTTCATTTTTGGATTCCAGCGGGAAGTCTTGTGCCCAAAATGAGCGCCGCTTTGGAGCAACTCTAAAAGAGAGATATCTTTCATTGTTGTTTACCCTTTCTCTTCTATTTCGCTAGGTCTTGAGTAGTGCCAGAGGCCCCTACAGACAGGGAAACACGCGAAATATGTTTAATTAATTACTCGCAAAGTATAACACCTCTTGACGAAAAATGCAAATACTCGTATAATTAGTAAAGTTATCAATAAACCTGTCATGTATAAGCGGTTTTTGGCAAGTTTGCCACCGCCCGAGCATGTCGAGAAAGGTCCTTATGAAATCTGGAATTCATCCAAATTACAACAGCAATGTGGCTGTAACCTGCTCTTGTGGCAACAATTTTACCACAGGGTCCACTGCAGAAAAGATCGAAACTGAAATCTGTAGTAACTGTCACCCGTTTTACACTGGTAAGCAAAAACTACTTGATACTCGCGGTAATGTTGAACGCTTCAAGAAGCGCCAAGAATTGGCCGCAAAAGTTGCAGCAGAAAAGAAAGAAAAAAAGCCACGTAAGACTCGTGGCACAGCTAAAGCTGAATAGTTTATAAAAAATCGACCACCGCTTCACAACGGTGGTCTTTTTAAAAAGAAAAGAATTGGCATCAACTCGCAAATGCGATAGGGGCAGCTATCTTTCCGACGGTTCTGCTCTTCTTAGGCTCCCTGTATCTCTCTACTCGGTTGTCAGTGCGAATAAAATTCGCATAGTACTCCCGAACTTCCGGCGTCCACAACCCACCGATAAACAAGCCTTCGTTCCTGACCGCTCTGTCCAAGATCTCAGTTTGGTTAATTAAAACTTGCGTTAAGATCTTGTCGTTATCTTTGTCCCAGAATTGTTCCTGGGCGTAGAAAATCGAATCCAAAGCCTCGATCGCGATGAACAGATGACATTCTGTAGAATTGTTTTCCCTGAGATCTTTCATCGTAGCCTGAGCATCTTCCGGCAACAAAGAAGTTTCTTTCAGAGCGTGCTGAACCAGATAGGCTCGTTGGAATTTCTTAAAGGCCGGTTTCGGCAGACCCGAATATCGTTCAACAAAAGCCATATACTCGGACCGGTCGGTTTTGTCGGATTGATCCTTCAACAGGATGTTCACACCTAACTCAGCTTCTCCTTCCAGCTTGACTTTGATCGCTGAATTGATGAAGTCCCAGTCCACGAGAATGGGCGGAAGGGTGTACCTGATCAGGTCAGCTAGTAGTAGCATTGAAACAAGGTGTTGCAATGAGCTCTGGCGCCGAACGCCGTTCGTCTCCGGGTCATCAGAGTACTGACTCCAGCGTTCAATGCCATCCAAGTCGACCTGAACCCCTTTCCACAGTTTATGTAAAGGGATCAGTTCTGATAGAGCTTCGTCAAAATTGTTTGCGGCGATTGCTTCATTTCCATTTTTTATCATAAAATTTCCTCCGTTCTTTGGACATGATAGCACACTTGCACATGATTGCATAAACCCTTTAAAACCAGTATAATTAGACAGTTATGAAACCAGGTTTTATCAAAATTTTGGATGAATATAATTCACTGACAGAACAAATGAGTTCTGGCGGTGATTTTGATATTGCCAAAATTGGTAAGCGTCAGGCGCAGCTTTTGCCAACTGTTGAAAAAATTCGCGACTTGCAGAATTGCGAAAAGCAGATTGAAGAAAACAAGCAGCTTCTAGATGGAGACGATGAAGAGATGCGTAATTTGGCCTTGGAAGAAATCGAAATGCTTGAGACGAAAGTGTTAGAACTCACTGATGCAATTGAAACTGATTTAATTCCCAAAGACGAAAACGATGACAAAAATATTATGATCGAAATGCGCGCCGGAGCCGGTGGTGATGAATCGACCTTATTTGCTGCAGAAATGTTTCGCGCTTATGGCAAGTATGCGGAAGCACAAGGATGGACTGTGCATATAGACTCTTCATCTCGCAGTGATGCTGGTGGATTTAAGGAGGTAATATTTGAAGTGAATGGTCGTGGGCGCTCTGAACTTGGCCCTTATAGCAAATTTAAATATGAGTCCGGCGTGCACCGAGTACAGCGCGTACCAGAGACTGAAAAACAAGGCCGCGTACATACTTCAACCATTACAATTGCCGTAATGCCGCAACTGGAAGAAAAAGATTATGTAATTGACGCGAAAGATTTGAAGATCGAAGCTACTACCTCGCAAGGCGCGGGCGGGCAAAGTGTGAACACTACTTATAGCGCAATTCGTGTGGTACACATTCCTACTGGGATTGTGGCGCAATGTCAGGATGAACGCTCGCAAGCTCAAAACAAAGAAAAAGCTTTGGCTGTTATTCGCGCGCGCGTTTCTGCTTACTACCGGGAAATAGAAGAAAAGAAAATTACTGATGCGCGACGCAGCCAAATTGGTACTGGCGACCGCAGTGAAAAAATCCGTACTTACAACTTCCCGCAAGATCGCGTAACTGATCACCGCATTAATCAAAACTTCAACCAGATTAACTTGATTATGGAAGGTCAGTTTGAACCAATTATTTCTGCGCTAGAAAAAGCAGATATGGAACTGCGCAAAGAAGCTATTCAGAAGTAATTTTGTTGACCTGAATGACAATTTCTGAAGCTTTAAAAAAATATAAAGATATTGAAGCTGATTTACTCCTTGGCCACGTTTTAAAGAAGTCCAAGGAGTTTTTGTATTTGAATTCAGAAAAAAAGCTTACCGAAACACAACGAAAGAAATTTATTTTGGCCGCGAATTACAGGCGTCATGGTGTTCCGATTGCCTATATTGTTGGTTATAAATACTTTTACGGTTTGAAGTTTAAAGTTAGTCGCGATGTATTAATCCCCCGCCCTGAGACGGAGTGGTTGGTGGAAAAAAGTTTGCGGATCATTTCCGCTAAACTGAAACGTCCGCACATAAAAAAACTGCGGGTATTGGATTTAGGGACTGGGAGCGGATGCATTGCCATTAGCATCGCGAAAAATATCAAAAGCAAGTACGTGGAAATAGATGCTATTGATCAGTCGTTCGAAGCTTTAAGATTGGCTAAAGCAAATGCTAAAACTTTGAAAGCAAAGATACATTTTATACAAAGTGATTTGTTAGCAAATACCGAAGCCAAATACGACTTAATTATAGCCAACCTGCCTTACGTGCCCATTTCGGATTACAAAAAGCTATACAGTAACTTAAAATTTGAGCCTAAAAGAGCATTAACAGATGGCCATGATGACTTTCGCCTCATCAAAAAGTTTTTAAAACAAGCTCCAACACATTTACAACCGGGTGGAACAATAATTTTGGAAGTTGATCCCAAATTCTTTAGGCAAAAACAAGATCATCCTTGGCGAATTGTAAAGGACCTGCATAACTTAAATAGATTTGCGCTCTTAAAAGGTGCGATAAAATAACTTGCCGAACTTCCATTTTTGGACATATAATACTGAGTAAATAAATTGGGAGGTGTTATGGAAGAGGAAAAAGTCGTAGTTAATCCTAAACTGGAAAAGTTCTGGAACTTCGTTCTTACATACAAACTTATTTGGTTCGGCTTGATCGGCGTGGTTATTGCCTTTCTGTTTTCTGATCCAAAAACCGAAACCCTAATCGGCTGCGCTGCGATATTCACAATCGCATCAGGGATGCTAAAAGTTTATTGCGGCTGGTCAATTCGGGAGCAAACAACTGTGCTAATTGCCGCGGGTACTCTGGTCGTATATTACAACCTAGAGAAGACCTATACGGAACGAGCTCCTGTCGGGGAAGCTTTAGGTGGGCTGATGATTTTCGTTGGTGCTGTTTGGCAGTTAATCGAATATTTCGGTGCTCTTAAAACGGAAGCACACAACTGACACTAGAAATTCCACACAAAAAAAAGCCGGTCGCTCATAAGCGATCGGCTCTTATTTTATCTATTAACGATATTACTCGCCAGATTCTTCTTTTTTGGCATCGCCGCCATCGCTAGCAGCAGCTTCACCTTCCGCACCAGGTTCTGGACCAACAGCAGCAGCCACAGCAGCAGCTTCGTCCATTTGTGCGTTAGCAGCTTCTTCAGCCGCCATATCACGAGGAGGTTGAACGGTTGCAACCATTTCGTCAGCTTCCGCTTTAATCTCAACTTTATCAGAAACTTTAAGGTCTGAAACCAAAATTTGTTTGTCGAATGAATCCAAAACTGAAATATCAACATTAATTTGGTGAGGCAGGTCTGCTGGTAAACATTCAACTTCAACTTCTGACAAAACTGTTACCAAAGTACCGCCCAAAGCTTTCACTGCATGAGATTCACCTTCGAATTCCAAAGGCACAGTAGCAGTAAGCTTTTCAGACATCTTAACTTCGTAGAAGTCAACGTGAATTGGCTGAGAAGATAGATAGTGGCGTTCAACATCCTTAATTAAGACATTACGCATACCGCCGTCTGGTAATTGCAGCTCAATAATAGTACTTTCACCCGCTTTACGGAGTACTTTTTCAAACTCAATTTGATTCAAACTTAAATGGAGATTTTGAATTTTATGGCCATACAATTCGGCTGGAATTAGACCAGCGCGATAAAGTGGCTTAGCTGTGCGGGTATTTACCTCGCGAGCTTCTGTTTTTAACTGAATTTTTTCCATATCAATACAATATCAAAAGATTAAATACTGAAGTATTCTATCAAATTCTTATATTTTTGGCAAGTCCCGAGGCTGAGAAATTATTTCTTAGTCTTGAAAGCCTTAATAAAATCCCCATTAAACTTACGGATTCCGTTGTGAACCGAGATCACATCGTCAATATTAAGGGATGGATAAGCGCTAAATTTGTCGCTATCTTTGCTGGTGAGGTCAGTTTTGGCAATAACTGTAAAAATGTCAGCGCCGTTGATATCAATATTAAACATCACGCTACTTTTACATCTTTGGCAATCTGAATGAATTAACAGATGAGCTTCCGAAGTCAGGGCATCTGTTTCACTGTCCATAATTTTAATATTTGAGAAATCGTACTTTGCGTTACAAACCGGGCAGTGCAGCATGAATCCTAGCCAAGCCAACACTTTTTTCAAATTAAATTTCTTCATTTTCTCGTTTTTAATGTACATCCCTATTATACACTTTGTGAAATGAAAGGTAAATTATTGCGCTCTGGATGTGTACTAGAAACGCAAAGCTTTGGATTGTTTGGCAACATTTTGCACAATTCCGAGGGCAATGCAGGTTACTAACAAAGAGCTTCCACCGTAAGTTAAGAATGGTAATGGAATCCCTGTCACAGGTAGCAAGCCGATATTCATACCAATATTGATTAACACCTGCGCCATGAACAAAAACAAAATCCCGCCAGTAATATAAAGCGCTAAATCATCTGGGGAGTTCTTCATTATTTTTATGAAACGGCGGAAAAGCAGAAAGTATAAGAACAGCAAAGCAACGGAGCCAGTGAAACCAATTTCTTCGGCAGCTGACGCAAAGATAAAGTCGGTTTGTCGTTCAGGTAAAAATTTTAGCTGGCTTTGCAAGCCCTTCCCAAGTCCGCGACCGAGCATTTCCCCACTTCCTACCGCAATGATCGCCTGACGAACATTGTATCCCTGCTTTTGTGCATATTTATCAGGATTCAAAAATACTTCCACGCGCTGCTTTTGATAATCATGCAATACGAATTTCCAGGCTACACCACCTAGAGCCACAGCAACAATTAAGAAAATAATTATATAGTAACGCCGCAGCGGGCTGATCAACATAATTCCAAACCAAACAGTCATTACGACAATTGCAGAGCCGAGATCAGGTTCAATGAAAATTAAACCTGCTGGCACCGCTGCATACAAAAAAGTAATCAAGATACTGGACCAGGAATTAATTTGACCACGTTTTAAATACAACCATCGCGACAAACCAAGACCAATAATAATTTTAGCGAGTTCCGCAGGTTGTAATTGAAAAAAGCCAAAGTCGATCCAGCGGGCACTACCACGAATTGGATCACCGAAAAGCACTAGGTAAATTAAAGCGAGAATTAAAACCAGATAAGCAATGCGATTAATCTTTGCCAATCGATGATAATTGTAAGAAGCAAAGAGCAAAAACAACACTACACCAGCACAGGAAAAGATTAATTGGCGGTAAAATATGCCGATATTATCGCCGGAAAGCGAAACAGCGTATTGCACAGCCAATCCGAGCAATAACAATAAGCCGCTGACAACGAGCAGCGGCATATCGTAATATTTTAATCGGTTAAAAATTGTCGGCATTGTTAGTATTACTTGGAGACGCTTGTGTTGTATCTATTGTGATATTTTGCGGATCGAGTGAATTAGTCGTTGGAATGATTTGCACTTTCTTTACCTGGTCTTTGTAAAGTCCCGGCCATAGTTGATTGAAACTCCGGCGTCCGAAAGGTACTAATTTATTTTCGTCGCGTTGACTAACGCCAATTATTTGTCCGTTATCATCGTACAACAAAAATACAATTCTGGCGCTAGCAATTTGATACGGACTGTCATTAATTATAGAGACTTGGGCAACAAAAGTTAACGGGTTCGATTGATCACTCAAAATCGGTTCAGCCGCGCGAAGCTTTACATCGGCAATGGATAATTTCTTTTGCCAGTTTATATTATCGAGTTTAATCGTACCCGCAGAGACATTCCCACTACCCACGTTAATATTTGGAAACACTACGTACTTCTTTTCGTTTGGCAGTAAGTACAAAGTGCCCTTGGAAGTATTAACGGTAGCGCCGGAAGAATTGGTAAAATTCGCGGTGTATGTAATGTCATTGGCAGAAAGTTCAATGTTAGGATTGGTTACTGTTACTACTGCGCTGTAGGAATTGTTTGGGTTATGGATTACTGTCATCTTCCCAATACTTGGCGGAAGCTCGGCAGTGAAAGCAGAATGCTCTGAGAGAGCCATTCGACCGTACTTCGAAGACAAATATTGTTCAGTGCCTAAACGCGCGATTAAATAAACTGGAATTATTAGGATAGCTATAGCTAAAATCACCCGTTGCTTCCAAACCGGTAAGTTACCAAATTCATTTAAAAATGAAAAACTTTTTTCTTGTACGCCCAAGACTGCTTCTTGAACATTGACCTGAACAGTGTCTTTTATGTCAGCCATTTGGTTATGTTATGATAACTATATTATATCAAAAATGTTCACTCATCTCCATTGCCATTCGCATTATTCCCTACTCGACGGACTTTCAAAAGTGCCGGATTTAATTGCGGCCGCAGTCGCCGATGGGCAAACTTCCCTTGCAATTACCGATCATGGCGTTATGTACGGTGCGGTCGAATTCTTTAACGAGTGTAATACCGCAGGGATAAAACCAATTATTGGTATGGAAGCTTACATCGCGCCCCGTTCCATGGCAGACAAAGAAGGTAAAAGCGATGCGGACTATTTCCATATGACTTTGTTGGCTGAAAATTACGATGGTTACTTAAATCTGATGAAGCTGACCACCATTGCTCACCAGGAAGGTTTTTACTACAAACCCCGTATTGATCTGGCGACCTTAAAAGAATATGCGAAAGGAATAATTGCTTTATCTGGTTGCCCGCGCGGTCATGTCGCACGTGCGATTTTGGAAAATCGTGGACAAACCAAACCTGCTGAAACGGTTTTGCAAGCAATATTAGAAATTTTTGGGAAAGATAATTTTTTCTTGGAATTACAGCGCAATGCAAATGACGGCAAAGAATTACAACCAAACGATGAACTAATTGCCTTGGGTAAAAAGTTTGGTGTGCCGGTTGTCGCTACGCAAGATTGCCACTACATCCACAAAGATGACGCAGAAGCACAGGACATAATGGTCTGCATTGGCACGGGTAAAAATGTTGATGATCCAAAACGCCTCGACATGCGCAGTCATGATTTAAGTTTGCGCTCTACCGCAGAGATGACAGAAGTTTTTGCAGATGTACCTGATGCAATTAGTAACACCCAAGTTATTGCGGGACGCTGTAATGTGACAATCCCAATCGGACAACGTTTGTTTCCAAAAGTTAAGCTGCCTGCCAACACCACTTCGGAACAACACTTAACTCACACTGTAAATGAACTTGCGAAAACTTCTTACGGAGACAAAGTTACCGGCATTGTTCCACCCGACATTCAGGAGCGCATTGACTATGAATTAGATATTATCAACAACAAAGGTTTTGCCCCTTACTTTTTGATGGTGGCAAATGTTGTTAAGGGTGCGCACGCTCTGGGTGCGATCACTAATACTCGTGGCAGCGCTGCTGGTTCGATTGTTGGACGCATTTTGGAGATTACTAATATCGATCCTCTATATTATCAATTGCCGTTCGAACGTTTCCTAACTAAAGATCGTCCTACTCCTCCTGATATAGACCTCGATATTGCTGATGATCGACGTGACGAAGTGATTGCCTGGATGACCCAGGAATACGGGCATGAAAACGTGGCGCAAATTATTACTTTCGGGACTATGAAAGCCCGCGCGGTTGTGCGCGATGTGGGCCGAGCTTTAGCTATTCCGTACGGCAAGTGTGATCGCATTGCCAAAATGATTCCTTTGGGTAAACAAGGTTTTGAAATGACTTTGGAAAAAGCGTTGGGATTGAGTATTGAACTCAAAACTGCTTACGACACTGACGAAGAAACGCATCGGATAATTGAAATTTCTCGTAAGCTCGAGGGTTGTGTTCGCCATGCCTCAATTCACGCTGCGGGGATTGTGATCACGCCAACTCCTTTAACAGACAACATTCCTTTGCAAAAAGAACCAGATGGTGAACGGTTAATTACTCAATACGACATGTACGCGCTAGACCCGAACGCAGACAGCGGTGCTATCGGTGCTATTAAACTCGATTTGTTGGGAATTCGTAATTTGTCGATTTTGGAAAAAGCTTTGAAACTGGTGAAGATTCGACACAATGTAGAACTGGATATCAATAATCTCCCCCACCCTGATCCTAAAACTTTTGAGATGCTCTCTAAAGGTTTAACTTTCGGTGTGTTTCAACTTGGATCTTCGGGCATGACTCGCTACTTAAAAGAACTTCGACCAAGCACCATTTTTGACATCTCAGCGATGATCGCGTTGTACCGCCCGGGCCCGATGCAGTTCATTCCGGATTACATTGCGCGTAAACACAACCCTAAACTAATTACTTACATGGATCCGGAGTTGGAACGAATTTTAAATCGTACTTATGGAATTTTGGTATATCAAGACGACCTTTTGATAATTGCGCACGACTTAGCCGGTTATACTTGGCCGGAAGTAGATAAATTCCGAAAAGCGGTTGGTAAGAAGATTCCAGCAGAAATGGCTAAGCAAAAGGAAAAATTTATTAAAGGTTGTATGGAGACTTCCGGATGGACTGAACAAAAGGCCACTCAGATTTGGACTTGGATTGAACCATTCGCAGCTTATGGCTTTAATAAATCTCACTCGGCCTCTTATTCTTTGGTGGGATACCAAACCGCTTATATGAAGGCGAATTTCCCAGTGGAATTTATGGCGGCTCTCATGACCGCGGACTCAGGAGATGAAGAAAAAATCTATGCCGCGGTTGAAGAATGTAAGAAAATGAATATTGCCGTGTTGCCGCCAGACGTGACTGAAAGCTATGGCGACTTTACAGTCATTGATGATCACACCATTCGTTTCGGTTTACGTGCCATTAAAAATCTTGGTTCCGATGTTGTGCGGAAAATTATTGATTCGCACAAAGAGAAAATTGTATTTAACAATTTAGAAGATTTTTTGATGAATTGTTACACCAAGAATTTGAATAAGAAATCTTGGGAAGCTTTGGTGAAATCGGGAGCATTGGATAAATTTGGGGAACGCGGACAACTTTTAGCAAGTACGGAACACGTGCTCGACTTTTTGCGTGAACATTTTAAACAGGATAATGTTGGCCAAAACTCCTTGTTTGGTGAAAGTTTACAAATTGGAAAGCTGCGATTAAAAGATGACGTTGCTGAAGCAACAAACGAAGAAAAACTGGGTTGGGAAAAAGAACATTTGGGAATGTTTGTCTCTGCCCACCCACTTGATGCTTACCGCGATGTGTTAAAAGATTTTTCGCCAATTGCCAATGTCATAACCCAAGGTGACGGACAAGCGGTAAATATTGCAGGCTTGATTGTAAAATACAAACGTACTCTTACTAAGAAAAATGACCCAATGGCTTTTTTCACTTTGCAAGATTTAAGTGGTTCTTTAGAAGTGTTGGTTTTTCCAAAAATAATGTTGCAGTCTTTACAATTTTTAGATTTAGACCGAATCGTTCAAGTAAAAGGACGAATCTCTGACAAAGACGGCGAACGAAAAATCATTGCCGAAGAAATTTCTGATGTGGTAAGCGATGAACTCTATACTATGGCTGTTTCTGAAATGGAAAAGCACAAGCAATTGGTTATACATATGCCAAGCATTCAAAACCAAGACGCTTTGAATCAGATTAAAGAATTATTAGTAGCAAACCCCGGGAATGCTCAGGTGTATTTAAATGTCGGTCAAGCTGGAACAGGAAAGACAATAAAAACCCAATCTCAAGTTCATATTAGTCCTGAATTATTGCAGCAATTGCGCCGTGTTCCTGATGTTGTGAGTATTACCGACACCCTCGGTTAACCCCTTGACAAACACACTCAGAGGTGTATATTAAAAGTGAGGTACATGCTTTACAAAGCTAAACCTCTTAGAGACTTGCTCTCCCCACATTTCATCGCAATTTATTTAGTCTCCTGAGTTTCTGGATGTAATTTTTTTCCTCAGAAACTCTTCTCTCACTCATCTTGCGATGACTTCGATTCCATAGGAGGAATCATTTAAGGATCATTTTATGTTAGGGCCCAAGTACTATTAACTAGCCCAACACCACCGTTTTCATATTTTTCTCTTTCATTGCTCGATCCTTTTTCTTCTCCCGCCGATTTCATCTGAAGTCGGCCCTTTTTTTATTACCAAATTCATGTATAATAGAAGCAGCTCCTCAAATGCTGATGCGGCTACCAACCGCGGAGTTTGACTGAACTAAATAAAAAGGCCCTTGCAACATCAAGCAAGAGCGAACTGGGACGGAATCGTCTAAATAAAAGACCCCAGAGACAGCAATCGAACAGACCTTAAGTCATTATCGATATTTGTCTCCGGGGTTCTTTGTTTTTCAGCCTACTATAAGATAGCCGGCCTTGGACCTCTGGTTTCGGGATTCACTGCTCGCGTCCCATTGCAGTTGGAGCACTTATCCCCATCTTTGCAACGGGGGCAACGCACCATCCCGCCAAAAAACACGCTTCTGCTTTTCTCCTCTAAAACCAATGGTTCCGCTGGGGGGTTCGGAGCCATTCCTACACTCACCGCTAAGTCCATTTATTTATGTTCCCTTCTCCTCATTTTTCTCACATATTAAAAAGTGCCTTCTGGCACAGCGATTATAATAACTAATTATGAAGAATATGTCAACACCTAACGATTCAAACAATTTAGCAAATAAACGTCACTCCCTTGCCCACCTCTTAGCTGCAAGTGTTTTAGAGATGTATCCGGACACCAAACTGGGTATTGGTCCAGTTGTGGATAACGGTTTTTACTATGATCTTATCACTCCACAGCCAATTACTCCGGATGATTTACCAAAATTGCAGAAGAACATGCAAAAGCTTATTAAAAGTGCCTTGGGTTTTGAACGACAAGAACTTTCTTTTGCTGATGCACGCAAATTTTTCGAAGAGCGCAATCAAACATTTAAAGTTGATCTAATTAACGATCTTGAAGCCAGTGGCGAAGTAGAAAATGTCAGTCTATATACAACTGGTTCGTTTGTAGATTTGTGCCGCGGCGGCCATATCGAAACCACTAAGGATTTAGATCCAAATTCTTTCCGACTTGATAAAATTGCTGGTGCGTACTGGCGGGGTGATGAAAAGAATCCAATGATGACTCGCATTTACGGTTTAGCATTCAATACTGCTGATGAATTACAAAGTTTTTTGAAAATGCGTGAAGAAGCCGAGGCTCGCGATCACAAAAAGCTTGGACCAGAATTAGATTTGTTTGTCTTTTCCGATTTAGTTGGCTCAGGTTTACCACTATGGACTCCAAAAGGAACTTTAGTTCGTAACTTGCTCGACGATTTTGTTTGGTCACTGCGCAAAGCTCACGATTACGAAAAAGTAGAGATTCCGCACATTACAAAAAAAGATTTGTACGAACGCAGTGGTCATTGGGACAAATTCAAAGATGAGTTGTTCAGGATTACGACTCGCGAAGGTCATGAGTTTGCAATGAAACCAATGAACTGTCCGCATCACACGCAAATTTACTATCGCAAACGCTGGAGCTACCGCGATCTTCCACAGCGTTATGCAAACACAACTATGTGTTACCGCGATGAACAATCTGGTGAACTATCTGGTTTGTCACGTGTTCGTGCTTTTGCGCAAGATGATGCGCATGTGTTCGCACGCATGTCCCAAGTCAAAGATGAATTCAATAAAATCTTTGATATTGTTGAACAGTTCTATAAAACTTTTGGTTTCGATTTGAAAGTACGTTTGTCTTTACGTGATCCAAAAGAACCAGAAAAGTATTTGGGCGAGCCGGCAAAATGGGATGAAGCCGAAAGCCTGCTCAAAGAAATTGCATCTGAACGTCAAATTGAAACTTTCGACGGCTTAGGAGAAGCAGCCTTTTATGGGCCCAAGCTCGACTTTATGGCTAACGATTCAATTGGTCGACAATGGCAAGTTGCTACTATTCAAATCGATTTCAATCAACCAGAACGATTTGATTTATTCTGTATAAACGAAAGTGGCGAACAGGAACGGATTGTCATGATCCACGCAGCGATCATGGGTTCACTTGAACGCTTCTTGTCGATATTCATAGAACATACCGCAGGACAATTCCCTGTTTGGTTAGCGCCAGTGCAAGCAATTGTGGTTCCAGTGTCAGAAAAGCAAAATAGTTATGCAGAAGAAGTAGTTAAAACTTTACGCGAACAAATTTCTGGCTTGCGTATTGAAGTCGATTTGCGAAGTGAATCAATGGGTAAAAGAATTCGCGAAGCTGCGAAACAAAAAGTTCCTTATATTTTAGTCGTGGGTGATAAGGAAATTCAAGCCAAGGCCGTAGCTGTGCGTGGCCGCAATGATGAAGACCTGGGCGCAATTGCTGTAAGCGAATTTGCACAGCGACTACAAACAGAAATCTCTGACAAGAAATAAAGAAAAAATAAATTAAATAGGCAAAACAAAACCGCAATCACATACTACGTGACTGCGGTTTTTTGAAATGGCTAGTGGGAGAGTTATTTGATCTTGATGTTAAGACCTAATACTGGGCTAACATAGAACCCTCTCTCGGTTTTGCCGAAAATAGGAACTGAGCTGTCGAAACCAACAAAGATCGTAAACCGATTGTTCAACTTCTTTTGAATGGTCAATCCAGTGTGGTTGATACCTACGACTTGATTCTTGGGACCATAACCGTAAATATTGTTGTCGAGACTGATCCCTTGTTTCAGCTTGAGACTGAAAGTTTTGAATTCTTTCTCAACTTCGATACTGTGGACAGTAAACCAGCCTCCGGGGACGGACCGATCATTTGTTTGAATCGCACCGACTGTCCCGATGTAGGAAACCTTAACTTTACGATCTGTGAATACGTGGCCATAGTCCAGACGTTCGTTGGTAACGTGCAAGTTTGGCACTCGCCAGTCGCCGGCGGTTAAAGTCAGATTGTTCTTTTCATCAAACTGAACGCCCAAGTAGGGGTCGACTTGGAATTCCGAGCCGTCACCTATCCGACCGTTGGCCTGAGTTGATGTCCAGAGGTAAACACCAATGGTATATTTCCCGCGCGTGCAATTTACATCGAACCCCGTGGTGAAGGTGGGCTTCGAGTAATATCGTGCCCCAAGGTCTTCGTCCAGGTATGACCCATGGAATCCGACATCAGCTGTCGCCGATACCGGACACTTACCAGGCGAAGGCTTCGGATCAGGTGCCACGATCACTGTGTTGTTCTGAGCATGTGTGGAAACAAAAAACAAAAACAAAACTGCGACTACCAAAAGCATTTTTTTAGCCATTTCTATTTCTCCTCGTAATCAGATTTGCCAAATTATATCACAGGAACCCTGTTTTGTCAACGAAAAAGCACTGCTTTTGAGCAGTGCTTAATTTAAGCTTTTTGTGATAAGGAAATTAATTCAGGACCTTGCAAGGATTTGCTGATGACGTCCCACAAGGCGTAAATCCACGATTAACATTTGGTGTATTTTTATAATGATCATATAAATCACCTTCTCCGGGTTGGATATTCCTATATGGATTCGCTAAATATAATAAATAAAACCAAAGAAGTATTGCTGCCGCTACAACTACCATACAAGCCAAAACAATTAGTACCATGCGCCCATTTTTGGAAAGTGGTTTTTTACCAATCATAGAATATGACTTAAGTTAAAATTCTGACGCCGTTTTTTGTAACTGCAATTGTATGTTCAAAATGAGCAGCTAGGCCACCGTCATGAGTGCGAATCGTCCAGCCATCGTGATCAAAAAATACGCGACCCTTAAACTGACAAACCATCGGTTCGATTGCAAGAACCATATCTTCTACCAACTCAATTCCCTTTCCTGGTTTGCCGTAACATGGTACGGCCGGGTCTTCGTGAACTGCATAGCCGACGCCATGACCCACCAAATCGCGGACAACACTAAAACCCGCAGTTTCAACTGCGGTCTGAATCGCGTGACCAATATCACCAATGTGGTTACCAGGCTTAACTTGCTTTAAAGCTAGATCCAAAGATTCCTTAGTAACTTTAATCAAACGATTAGCAACAGTTGAAATTTTTCCAACGCCAATTGTAATCGCAGTATCGGTATAAAGTTTTTTATATTCCATCCCGATGTCGAGACCTATGATATCACCTTCTTCTAAGACATCAGTCTTAGAAGGAATTCCATGGACAATGACATCATTTATGGAAGTGCAAAGACCGGCGGGAAATTGATTGTGCTTATCACCGTAACCAATAAAACTTGGTCTAGCGCCAACCTTGCGCATTTCTTTCTGAGCAAACTCGTTTAATTCCCATGTCGAAACTCCGGGCTTAGCCAGCTCGGCAGTTCGATGCAAAATATCTCGCAAGATTTTACCACCCTCGCCTATCGCATCAATCTCTTCTTTGGTTTTCGTGTACTTCTTCATCTATGAATTACTATTTAAGCTTGCCTTCTAAAAAATCATTGATAATATTTTGGATGTGTTTGCGAACTTCAGCCCGCGAGCCCATGCCGTCAATAGTTTTATAAGCGTAAACAGATTTAAAAAAAGTTACAACCTCAGTAATATTTTTTCTATAATACTTAGCGCGGTTTTTTAACCCAGCAGTACTATCATCGGCGCGCTTATTAAATTTAGTGCGATAGTAACCTTTGCGTTTTTGAATACGCTTAATTACTTCGCTTGTAGGGATTTTAATATAAAGCACTAACGGGTCGGTGCGCTTTTTAGTTTTCAAAAGACGAGCAACAATTTTTGCTTCGCCCAACATTTTTGGATGACCATCAAACAAAATCCCTTTATTTAAAGGTGTTTTTAAAATTGTATCCTTGTTAAGTTGTCGAACAATTTTGGTGGGAGTTAAAATTCCTCGATCACCAGTTTGAGCTTGAATCTTATCAAAACTTTTATTTTTTTCACGCAGCAATGTTAACTCCCGACCCATATCGTAGTCGAGCATTTTATATTTCTTAGCGACATAAGCAGCTTGTGTAGCTTTGCCTGCACCTGGATCACCAAGAATTATTAAGTTAAACGGTTGCACACGCTTTGGCATTATTCTGCTTCTACTCCTATTGCATTATCAATGCGCTCTTTAACCTGTTCTATTGTACCAACTCCATCGATAGTAAATAGTTCGCCAATTCCCTGTAAAAATTTTAATACTGGTTTAGTTTCAGTGTCGTAAAGTTCAAGACGGAAACGAATTTTATCAGGAGTGTCATCTACGCGAAATTCGTGGTGAGCCCGTTCGAGTAAGCGTTTAACTGATTCTTCTTTTGGCACATCAATATGAACAGTTGCGAATTGAGTGTAACCGTTCTGCTGGAGATAGCTCACCAAATGCAAACCTTGCGGTACTGTGCGCGGCACACCGTCAAATAAAATACGTTTGTGCTTAATGACCTCAGGAAGTTCAGTATTCAGAACCCGAAAAAGTTCTTGGTCTTCAAGCAAACGGCCATTATCGATTAAATCTTTCACTTTACGGCCGAATGGCGTATCTTTTTTAGCTTCTTCGCGCAAAATTGCGCCCATTTCCCAATAAAAATAGCCCAAGCGCTCAGCCAAAACTTTGCCTTGGGTTCCTTTACCGGAACCTTGCGGTCCGATCATAAAAATTGCATCAAATTTTGGTATTTCCATCTGCCTTAAGTATACGATTTTCAGCACATTTACGCAAATTTGTGTTATAATTTAGATATCTTGAAAATGTCTTCGCACGCGGATACACTCTGTCTCGTTCAGTCTCCCAGACTGAACGCGCGCGTTCGCCAATGATCCGCTTAGCGAAATACATTTTCAATAATCTATAGAGATAAAAACAAAAAATGAATCAGATGTTTCTGGAATTAACCGGCATTTTAATTGCCGCGGCTGTGCTGGCTTACGTTCTGCACTTTTTAAAGCAGCCCAGCATTATCGCCTATATCATTACAGGTTTGATGATTGGCCCTTTTGCAATTTACAATTTTCAGCACACTGACATTCTGCACGGTCTGTCCGAAGTTGGAATTACTTTGTTGTTGTTCATGATAGGTTTGGACCTAGATGTCTCGCAGCTTAAACGCATCGGGAAAACCGCGGTGTTTGCTGGAATTGGCCAGGTGATTTTCACAACTCTAGCAGGGTTTGTTTTGGTGACCATGCTCGGCTTTAGTTTTATGTCGGCAATATATATTTCTTTGGCCCTTACTTTTTCTTCGACAATCATTGTTGTAAAATTGCTTTCCGAAAAAAAGGATATGCAAAGTTTGTATGGCAAACTCGCAGTCGGAATTTTTTTGGTACAGGACATTGCTGCAATTTTTATTTTGATTTTGATCAGCAGCTTAACCAGTTCTGGCGAAGCTAATCTTGCTGGCGGCGGGCCAATTGCAAATATCATCGTTGCATTGGGTAAGGCGTTCATAATAGGCATGATAGTGGCCGCCATTAGCCGCACCATTTTCCCTAAACTATTAAAAAGTTTGGTGAAGTCTGATGAGTTAACTTTATTATTTTCGCTCGCATGGGCGTTAGGACTAGGGGCATTATTCAGCTCACCAATAATTGGATTCAACGCCGCGATTGGCGGTTTTATTGCTGGACTGGCCCTTGCCAACACCGGCGCACACTATCAAATTAGCGGCCGAGTTAAGCCTTTGCGAGACTTTTTTATTATCATCTTTTTCATCGTTCTCGGATCACAACTGGTCTTTAGCCATATTCATGATGCGATTTGGCCAGCATTAATTTTAACTGGGTTTGTTTTGATCGGTAATCCGTTGATTGTCACAATTATTTTAGGAGTCCAGGGATATAAATTGCGAACTTCGTTTATGGCCGGCGTAACTGTGGCACAAGTTTCTGAGTTTAGTCTAATTTTGATGTCATTAGGACTGGCGGCTGGCCATGTTAGCGAAACTGATGTCACGGTTGTAACTTTAGTAGGAATCATCACAATTAGCATGTCATCATATGGAATTCTTTACTCTAGTAAATTGTATGAAAAATTGATTAGTCACCTAGCTGTGTTTTTTGAAGGACGCAACAATGGTAGCCGTGAAAAATCTCTCGGTGACGTAATTCTTAAACGTCACATTGTAATTGTTGGTGCGCACAGGCTTGGTGAACA
This sequence comes from uncultured Candidatus Saccharibacteria bacterium, assembly GCA_964473815.1. Lineage (GTDB taxonomy): Bacteria > Patescibacteriota > Doudnabacteria > UBA920 > UBA920 > UBA920. Next base: position 270,323 of record CAYYQK010000001.1, read on the forward strand.
CATTGCGCATACTTTATTAAAGCAAAAAGAACAAATTGTTGTTGTAGATTTTAATCCTGATGTAGTGAGTCATTTTAGCGAGCACGGGATTTTAGCAATTCTGGGTGATATTTCTGATCCATATATTCAAGAGGTTGCGCGCCTGTCTGATGCACGGATGGTAATCTGCTCTATCCCCGACTATAGTGATACTTTGGCACTGCTCGAAGCCATTCATCATAACTTACATAAACGTCCGAAAGTCATTGTTGCAGCAAGTGACGAAAGTGAAGCTTTGCAACTGTACGAAAAAGGTGCTGGATATGTCTTACTCCCTCACTTTGTGGGAAGCCAGCATTTAGCCCATGTGGTTGAACAAAGTGTGGAAAATCGAGGGTTGAGCAAGCTTCGCGAAAAGCATCTGAAGGCATTGCGCCGCGCTTTGGAAGTAGTGTAGAATCTGTCTATGAATGAATTGAACCTCTACAACACTTTGACTCGGAAAATCGAGAAGGTTTGGCCTGTTGATGGCAAAACCATTCATCTCTATACTTGTGGGCCGACTGTCTATAATTATGTTCACATTGGCAATTTGCGTTCGTACATTGCTGCGGATTTGTTATACCGCACTTTAATTTTCGACGGTTACAATGTGCAATATGTGATGAATATTACTGATGTTGATGATAAAACTATCCGCGGCACAATTGAAGAATTTGGTGAAAACGCTTCTGTAGAAAATTTACACGAATACACTTCGCGTTTTTTGGATGCATTCTTGGAAGACTTAAAAGCTGTGAATATTGATGTGGCTAACATAAAGTTAATTCGAGTGTCGGAAGTCATTCCCCAAATTCAAGAATTTATTTTGCAATTGATTGAAAAAGGTTACGCTTACCACACTGATGACGGCGTCTACTTTAGCATTAAAAAATACCAAGCGGATTTTCATGACTATGGCGCGTTGGTCGGGGAAAAGTTTCTCGAGGGAAAAAAGATTGGCGCTCGGGTTGCTGTTGATGAATATGACAAAGATGATCTTTCAGATTTTGCGTTATGGAAAAAACATTCTGAAGAAGATGGTCAAATTTTTTGGGATCACGAAGTGCTTGGTAAAGGCCGCCCGGGTTGGCACATTGAATGTTCAGTTATAAATAAAGTTGGTTTTGGGGATAGTGTAATTGATATTCACACTGGCGGCGTTGATTTGATTTTTCCTCATCACACAAATGAAATTGCTCAGTCACAACCTTTGGGACCATTTGTGAAGCATTGGATGCATGCAGAACATTTGCAAGTCAACGACGAAAAAATGGCAAAGTCAAAACAAAATTTTTACACTTTGCGGGACATAGAAGAAAAAGGTTTTTCTGGTTTAGATTTGCGCTATCTATATTTACAAAGTCATTACAAAACTCAAAGTAATTTTTCTTGGAAAAGTTTAGAAGCAGCGCACTCAGCGCTAAGCAAGCTAAAAAGTTTTGATTCCAGCGGCGCCACAGCCAGCGAAGAATTTAAATCCAGCCTAAACAATGATTTAAATTTGCCCAAAGCTTTAGCAGCAGCTTGGGAAGATAAAGAAAATTTGCAAAAGTATGATGAAGTACTGGGATTGCGATTAGGTGAAAAGGTTGAAGTCGAAGTTTCAGAAGAAGTCCAAAAACTTCTGGACGAACGACAAGCTGCTCGCAACGACAAAGACTTCGCTCGCTCCGACGAACTCCGCGATGAAATCGCCAAACATGGCTTCGAAGTCAAAGATACCAGCGAGGGACAAAAAATCAGTAAATAAAAAAGAGGCCCAAAAAGCAGGGTCTCTTTTGAGAACATCAGTCACATCTTAAGCGGCTAGGTGTGTAATCCTAGGAAAAGCCTTTCTTGTCGTGAGGGTGTGTGTTTCGCTCCACGCGCTCGCGGTCGATGTTTGCCAAATTGGCTTCGACGTACTCTTCTTCTATGCGCCGCTGTTGCGAGATCCAGTTGAAGTACTGGTCGCCCCAATCTTCACGCCTAAGAACACTCTTGGGCATAGTGTAAAATTGATAATTTTTTGCCACGAATTTACTCCTTAAGATTGTCTAAAATTTTACCAATTATAGGTATTTTCATCTCTTTAGTCAATTCTCCCTCACTCGACCAAATTCTGCTACAATAGATAGACCAGGTGCGGAAAAACAATAGAAACCAAGCAAAATGGCCACCACTGACAACAATTTGATAGATCGTTTGCCACCACAAAACCTCGAAGCAGAGACGGCGCTTTTGGGCTGTTTAATGCTCGACAAGGATGCCATCATTAAAGTGGCTGACCAAATTATTTCGGATGATTTCTACGACTACAGACACCGACTTATTTACGAAGCAATTTTAGAATTATTCGAACGGAATGTTTCCATCGACGTTTTGACTTGTTCTAATCTGCTCGATGAAAAAGGCTTAACAGAAAAAGTTGGCGGTTCTTCATATTTAGCAAGTTTGGTTAATGCAGTGCCTTCGGCTGCGCACGCAACTTATTACGCTAGCATTGTGCGCAAAAAAGGAACGCTTCGTCGCTTAATTCAATCGGCTTCCGAAATTACAAATTTAGCATTCACCGAAGAGGGTGAGATCGAAACTATTTTAGATAGCGCTGAACAAAAGCTCTACAATATTTCCCAAAAACATTTAAAGCAAAACTTTATTCCAATTAGCAGCGTGCTCCACGAAACTTTTGAGCGTATTGATTTGCTTCACCGCGATAAAGATCAAGGCCGTTTGCGGGGTCTTCCAACTGGATTTTTCGATCTCGATAAAAAGCTCGGGGGTCTACAAAAATCTGACCTGATAATCTTGGCAGCACGTCCTTCCATGGGAAAAACTTCTTTGGCTTTGGACATTATGCGCTATGTTGCAGTGCACACTAAAACTCCTGTGGGCATCTTTTCACTGGAAATGAGTAAGGACCAGTTGGTGGATCGTTTACTTTCTGCACAAACTGACATTGATTTTTGGAAAATCCGTACCGGCCAACTCGAAGACGACGATTTCGAACGTTTACAAGAAGGCATGGGTTTGCTCGCAGACTCACCTATTTATATTGATGATGCTGCCGGACTAAACATCATGGAAATTCGTACCAAGGCTCGTCGCCTGCAAGCAGAACACAACCTAGGCCTAGTGATTGTCGACTATTTGCAGTTGATGGCAGGCCGCAACACTGACAACCGTGTGCAAGAAGTTTCCGAAATTTCTCGATCCCTTAAAATTTTAGCTCGTGAATTAAACGTGCCGGTTTTAGCTTTGTCTCAGCTATCGCGTGGGGTTGAACAGCGCCCTGACAAATTGCCACAACTTTCGGACTTGCGTGAATCAGGTTCAATCGAGCAAGATGCTGACATCGTTATGTTTATTTACCGCGAAGATATGTACAAAGCCCCCGATCAAGCTGACACCGGTGTTGCTAAAATTTTGATTAAGAAACATCGTAACGGTCCGACTGGTGACATCGACTTGAACTTCGACGGCAGCAAGACTTCCTTCAGCAATCGAACTACTGCATTTGATACTTCACCACAAGCAGTGATGCAAACTTTGACCGCGCCTGACGCAACTGAAGAGATTTAATTTAAAATAAATTTGTGCTAAAACTCCCTTCCTCGCTCGAGCGAGTAATAAATGAATTTGGAAAACTTCCAGGCATTGGGCCAAAGACTGCCCAGCGCCTAGCTTTTTATTTGCTAAAAAAAGACTCGATAGAAATTAATGGTTTGTCCGACGCTGTCCGCGGTTTAAAAACTGATATTACTTTTTGTTCACAGTGCCACAACATGGCCGAAAGCGACCCGTGCAGTATTTGCGCTGATCAAAACCGTGATCACACTTTAATCTGCGTTGTCGAAGAACCTCTTGATGCCTTAGCAATCGATAAAACTGGTCAATTTAAAGGCGTGTTCCATATTTTGGGTGGCGTTTTAAACCCAATGGAAGGTATTGGACCAGAAGCACTCAACATAGCATCTCTACAAAAACGAGTTATTGATTTAGGTGCAAAAGAAATTATTATTGCCACAAACCCCACCCTCGAAGGGGAAACTACTGCTATGCATATTTCTAAAGCACTTGGTGGCACGCAAGGTGAAAACGCCGTTCGCATCACCCGCATTGCGCGAGGCTTACCTATGGGCGGCGACTTGGAATACGCTGACGAAATAACTTTGTCGCGTGCACTCGAAGGCCGCAGAGATTTTTAAATTATTGCGGGGTCAATCTTGAAGTAACCACAACCGGGACTGTATTTCCACCGCGACTTACTTCGAAGGTCACTGTATCGCCCGGCGTAATGGCTAATAACAGACTTTGCAAAGAAGTATCATCTTCTAATTTTTTATTGTTAACAGATGTAATTATATCGCCTACTTGTAAACCAGCACTGGCTGCAGGACCACCTTTAACAACAGAAGTCACTTGCGAACCTGCCACTAACTGAACCGCGCGAGCTTCTGGTGATGACAACTGTTTAAAGTTAAACCCAAAGCCCGGTCGTAATACTTGTTTATTATTTTTGAAAAAGTCGTTAGCAAATTGTTGGAGTGCCACGCTACTCGCAACCGCATTGCCATCCCACATACCTGCAAGCTTGCCATCTAAACTTATGACAGCCTGACCAGGTGCTAAAGTTCCAACAGTTTGTATATTCAAAACGCGTTGATCGCGGTCGCTGTTAAATTCAGCACCGAAATAGTCGGTTGGATATGTTCGCAAATAACTTTCTAAGAAAGTAGTCTTATTTGCAGCCATGGAATTCAAAACCATTAACATCTTTTGGCCAGGGCGAAGATCGCTCAACTGAACAGGTTCTACGGTAGAGCTATTGCGCGCATCAGTAGCGAGCATAACAAGGTTACTTGCAGTATCCTCGTACGAACTTTTTACAGGGAAAATATCGCCATTACTTAAGATGACAGCATAAGTTTTATTAGGAACTGCTAAAGCAGATTGAGAAGTAATGAAGTAACCATCAGCGGTCCAGTTTACAGCACCACCTGCCAAAACCACATGGGAATTAGCGCCGGAGCCATCGTAATATACAACTAAAGAAAGTTTAGATTTGATTGCATTGGTTGTTTCAATGGCATCGTTTGCATCACTAACCCGAACAGTTTCGCGGTTAGTCACCACGATAGGCGCGCGTGGGTTAAACAAATTCCAATTTCTCAATACCGGCAACGTACCTAACCGAGCTGACAAATAATTTCCGAACACTATTAAAATCGCCAAGGCTAACACCACGGAAACGAATATGCTAATTAATAATTGCCATTTACGCATAAACAAAAAATAAATTTAAGATTGGATGCTCCACGGTGTGGAAATCAACATTATCACAACCAAGACAACTGCAAAAAATAAATGAAACTGAATTTGCTTGCGTGTCAGTGTTCTATATAGATAATGATAGTAAATAATCCACAACACGTACAGCACATTAAAGGTAAAGACTGCTAAGGCTGTGTAGTGTAATGGTAAAAAACTTACTCCCCAAAAAAATTCAGTTGTAAAAAGTGCTAAAGATAAAGCTGCCATCCACTTTACTAACGGTGCATGTGGAACGAATTCAAAAGTGGTTCGAACTAAAACAGCTACTGACAAAAATACAATTCCCAAATAGATAACACCTGGCAAAATGAAGTAATAACTAAAGCCAAAAAGTGTTAATAACAACGCAGCTGAGGTTAACAAAAACTCATTCCAGCCCAATTGTTGGCCATTATTTCCTACCAAGCTTTCAAAGAAAAAAATTATTGGCAAACTAATTAGCAGAAACAGTCCGCGGCCAATTCCTGATGGCACTAAGAAATATAATCCAAACCATGCCAACAAGAAAAAAGGCAAACGCAACCACAACCACTTATTAAACTGATCTTTGCTGCGCATGTACCAATAGTTATAACCAGCTACACTGCCAACATAAATAGCGAATGCAGGAATCAAAAAACGAAACACTGGCATAGGTGCTGCAAATAATTGAGTTATCACCAAAAAACAAATGGCAACAACAGCGCTAACGATTATGTGAATTCTGTTTGACATATAGAATAATTGCGAGGATTGCCAAGCCAAACGCGACAACTGCATTCATGCGAATTCCCGCATGAAAAACACTGTCCAAGCGTATAAACTCTAGGAAAAACCTCAGTCCATTATACAGGAATAACCATAGCAAGAAAAGGTGCCCAGTACGCGGATTTATACGGATCAAAATAATGAAAATCACCAATGACCCCATCGCTTCATACAAAAATAATGGATGATAAAAAGAAACTTGTTCATATCCCGGCAATCTAAATTGCTCTGGCACGAACATTTTCCAGGGTAAATTTGTCGGATACCCATAGAGCTCGTAATTAAAGAAGTTGCCGAAGCGGCCGATTGCTTGACCTAATACGACGGCCGGCGTTAACCAATCAAGCAATTGTATTAAACTATATTTTTTAGAAAATTTTATGTAAGCGAGCAAACCGATAATGCCGCCAATACCTGCGCCAAAAATTCCCAGACCACCATTCCACACAGCAATGATTTGCGCTGGGTGCTGCAAATAGTAACCGAATGATGAAACAACATGATACAGGCGCGCGCCAATAAACCCGCAGACAAGAACAATAAAAATAATAGTGTCTAAATCCTCGCTTTTTATTTCGTACACTGGCGCGCGCCGAACACTCAACCAATATCCTAATAGTGCTGCTGCGCCTAAAATCAAACCATAATATTGAATGTGTAACCCAAATAAATTTATATTGCGAGGCAAAATCAGAGACCCGCTAAAAATTGGTTCTAAAAATATAAACAAGACAAAAAAACCGACTCCGCCAATGGCGAGGGCGGTTAATACAATCTTTAGCCAATTGTTGGGCTTCTCATCCATGTTTTATCTAAAAATTAAAATAAAACTTCTTGGCGAAACACTCCCATGCGACCCACTGGTTCAGTGCAGGCCAATGGCAATTCGCGAACATTAAAGTAATCCCGATATAACAACTTTTGATTCTTTAATGCATAATCGTAAACCTGTTTGGTTACGCGAACATCGTCTAGACAATATTTTTTTAGTAAATCCATGCGTCCGTTTCGGTAATACAACAATGCTTCCAAACCATTTCCGGACTTTCCACTCCCTAAAGTCCCTTGTGCTACGGATTCCAACTTTAATCTATGCCCTATCGCTTTTTCGATTTCTTCCAACAAATCGTAGTACGGCAATGAATCAATGTTGAAATTCAGGTATGGCTGCAAAACGGCAAAATCAAAATTTTTAATATTAAAGCCAATGATTTGGTCAGCTGATTGCAAAATTGGGGCTAATCGGGGTAATTCATGCTCTTCATAAATAGAATATTGGTCCGTGCTGTAATCATAAATTCCGCAAACCGAGATCTTAAGCAAATGGTTTTTGCCTCGACCGCCGACTTCTTCGAATGATTTTTGTGTTTCCAAATCTAAAACAATCTTTTTGAGCATGATTTTTGTTTTTGTTTCTCCAGGTTTTAGTCTTTTCTTAATTATAAACCAGTCCCGGATTTTTGTGAATTGTGGACAACACTTTGTGGCTTAAATATAAGAGATTTTATAATTTTCAGCTCCTGTGGATTATGCTATTGACAAGAGTTAGGATTTATTGTAATATGTCTTAGCTAAAGGTTTTCTCCCATGCTCATCGGGAGATTCTTGATCAAAGAATCTGAGCAGAGTTCTGGCAACGTGGACCGACCCCAAAATCGGTCCCCGCAATCATACAATCACATCCAGGAGGATGTACATCATAAATGATCGCTATTAAGCGATCGCAATGGCCCGCATGCGAAAGACAATGTACTTTCTCGAGACATACTTCGAAAAGACACTTTCTGTAGCGGGTCTTTTCTTTTTGCGCTTTTACCCGGCTTCTGATATAATTATTTTAGCGTTGAAGCTTATAACACGGCTGAGCTTAACTAAATAGAACGAGGCTGCAACTCGCAGCAAAGTAAGGTGGCACCGCGCCCCCCTTAAGCGCCCTTACAAACTACTCATCTTGGGTATTTTGTAAGGGTTTTTAAGTACAAATATATGGAAAGAACACTGGCGAAAGATACGCCGCAACTAAAAAACAAAGAAATCCTACTAAAAGGCTGGGTTAACAATTCCCGCGATCATGGTGGTTTGATCTTTATTGATCTTCGCGACCACACTGGTTTAGTACAACTAACGATACATCCTGAACAGGTTGAAGCTTTTAAAGTTGCCGAGACTGTGCGCGATGAATTTGTGTTGCAAGCCAAAGGAACCGTTATCCCTCGCGAACCAGGGTTAGTAAACAAAAATATTCCATCTGGTGAAATCGAAGTCATTGTTTCTGACCTGGTGGTTTTGAATAAATCTGATGTCTTGCCTTTCCCGGTTTCGCACGGCACTGAAGAAGTAAATGAAGAGCTTCGGTTGAAGTATCGCTTTTTAGACTTACGCCGCCAAAAAATGCAGGATCGCTTAGTACGCCGCGACAAATTCAATATTGCGATCCGAGACTACATGCACACGCATGATTTTACCGAAGTCACCACACCAATTTTAACTTCGTCTAGTCCAGAAGGTGCGCGCGACTATTTAGTACCGTCTCGTTTGCATCCAGGACAATTTTACGCACTTCCACAAGCTCCACAACAGTTTAAACAATTGTTAATGGTTGGTGGGCTGCCTCGTTATTTCCAAATCGCGCCATGCTTCCGTGATGAAGATCCACGCGCAGATCGCCACCCGGGTGAGTTTTACCAACTCGATGTGGAAATGTCTTTTGTAGAAAATGGTGAAGATGTTCGCTCTACAATTGAACCTCTAATTGTTTCTCTGGTAAAAGATTTTGCTGGCAAAGAATTGGTTTCAACTGCTGTGCCACGCATCCCTTATAGTGTTGCTATGGATAAATACGGCTCGGATAAGCCTGATTTACGCTTTGGTATGGAAATGGTAGATCTCACCAAAGATTTAGAAAACACTGGGTTTAGTGTATTCTCTAGCGCGATTCAAAAGGGCGGCGTTGTGAAAGCAATTGCGGGACCAGGTGCGCACTTGTCTCGAAGCCAAATTGACGAACTTACTGAAATGGCCAAGCGCGACGGCGCTGGCGGCTTGGCTTACATCCAAATGACCGCAGAAGGCTCAAAGTCCCCTATCTTAAAATTCTTGGAAGCTGGTGAGTTGCTTGCCATTACATCTAAAACTGGTGCTAAGCAAGGCGACATTATTTTCTTTGGTGCCGATGAGCGTGCGATTGTAAACAAAGTTTTGGGTAACTTACGTTCGACTCTGGGCGATTGGTTCAACTTGAAAGATCCTTCTAAGGTTGCGCTCGTGTGGATTATTGACTTCCCTCTTTATGAATATGATGAAAAGGAAAAGAAAATTGATTTCTCACATAACCCTTTCTCTATGCCAGTTGGTGGCTTGAGCGCTTTTGAAAATTCTGAGCCTCTCGACATTAAAGCCGACCAATACGACATGGTAGCAAACGGTTACGAAATTTGCTCAGGTGCAATTCGTAACTTTAACCCAGATGTGATGTACAAAGCGTTTGGTTTGGTTGGTATTAGCTCGGCTGAAGTAGACGAAAAGTTTGGCGCGATGATTCGCGCATTCAAGTTCGGAGCACCGCCGCACGGTGGTTGTGCTTTTGGTCTTGATCGCCTATTTATGATTCTGGAAGATGAGCCAAACATTCGCGAAGTAATGGCCTTTCCAAAAAACGGCTCTGCCATCGACTTGCTCATGAATGCACCATCAGAAGTTGATCCAAAACAACTTAAAGATTTGCATATTAAATTGGATATTACTCCAAAAAATTAATAAAAACCGATGATTGAAAACGAAAATCAAAACCGAACCCCAAGCGTTGATAATCAGCCGCAGCCTAAAAATTACACGATCGAAATAATAATTTTATCTGTGATCATCGGCGTATATTTCTTGCTCTGGCCTTTGCTTTTAACTTTTGGAAATAAAGATATATTATTATTGTTTTTACTACTTATACTGGGCACTCCGGTTGCAGCCGGTGCTTTCATAGTTCTGATAATTCTATTAGTGAGAAAAAGTTTAAAATAATTGCAATCCAAAGATAGTGACACAAATAAAAATACAACAATTTGAAGGTCCGCTGGATTTACTACTTAATCTGATAGAGCAACAACAGTTGGATATTACCCAAATTTCTCTGGCGCAAGTTACAGAGCAGTTTTTACAATATGTAAAACAGCTTGAGGAAAAAAATGCTACGCAGTTAGCCGACTACTTAAGTATTGCTGCAAAGCTTTTGGTTATAAAGTCAAAGGCGATTTTGCCGAGTCTCGAAGTTGAAACTGTCGAAGAGGAAGCAGAAGAAGATTTAGCTACGAAGTTGCTACGCTACAAACAGTTTAAAGAAGCAGCAAAATACTTTAAAAACCTAGATTCCCGCGGTTTGCAAAGCTTTACACGCACTAGCGTGTTTTCCGAACGAGTGCATTTTTTCCCAGATCCTTCCATAGACGCCAGTCGTTTACGCAAAGCTGTGGACGCTGTTGTAAATTCCCTAAAAGAACTTGATAACTTACCGAAAGCAAAAATCCGTGAAGCCATTTCTATTCAGGAAAAAATCGAGAGTTTGCAAATGAAATTATCGAGTCAGATTGAGACAAAGCTAAGCGATCTACTGGCAACTGCGAAAAATAAAGAAGAAGTTATCATCACTTTTCTGGCCTTACTTGAGTTAATTAAACAGCGGATGTTTAGTGTTGAGCAAAATATGCTGTTTACAGATATAACTATAAAAAAGTATGAAGCATCAGTGGCAGATCCAGAGGAACCAGAAGTTGAAGAGGCTGAAGACGAGGAAGAAGATGACGACGAGGACGAGCAAGACGACGACGAAGATGAAGAGTAATTTAATGATATAATTTAGCAATGGACGATCTTATCAGCAAAGTTGAAAGTTTATTGTTCGTTTCGAACAAACCACTAACTTTAAAACAATTAGTTAAGTTTACCGAAGGCTCAGAAGCCGATGTCTCTGCGGCCCTAGAACAATTATCCACACTTCGAAACAATGGTGGCGTAGTGCTTTTAAACGCGCCCGATGGCTATCAGATGGCAACAAATAGTGCTAACGCTGAAATAGTAAAAAACTTTTTGAATGCGGATTTGCGCGAATCATTAACTGAAGCCACCGTGGAAGTGCTGGCTATTATTGGTTATCGCCAACCAATATCAAAAGCAGAAATCGAATCGATCCGCGGTGTGAACTCGCAATACTCTTTACGCGCTTTGTTAATGCGCGGCTTGATTGAAAAAATTCCAAATCCAAATGATGCCCGCGGTTCACTCTACCAAGTAACCACCGAATTCTTGCAACAAATGGGAATTACCTCTGTTGCCGACTTACCTGACTTTGCCGAACTCGTGAGCAAAATTCAATTGCCTGAACTAGCCGGCTTGAACGCCGAAGCCGCAGCCGAAGCTGCCTCGGAAACCCCGATCGACCAAGAATCGGCACAAGAAAAAGAAATCGGCGACGAAGCGCATCAGGAGTAAATAAAAACCACTGCTACTGTGGCAGTGGTCCGTAAGACTCTTTCGGGGAAGATGGCACTTCCCTATTTAATTTTACGTTTTGGCAACCGAGAGCAAGCAAAGCTAACACTGCGGCGGCAAATAATATTTTTTTCATGGTTAAAAATTGCTTTTCTTAAGTATGGCATATTTTCTTAGTTTTTGATAGAATATACAAAGTTTAACAACAAATTTTTGCCGCCATCGTCTAGTGGTTAGGACTTGTGATTCTCATTCACACAACCGGGGTTCGATTCCCCGTGGCGGTACCATCTGGCTCAGGCCGGTTTTTATTTTTGCAAAATTAAAGGTGCCCTTGCGGGCACCCTAATGGTTAAATTTATTACTACAATAAATTACTGATTTGTTGTCGCGTTAATTGAGCTCTGTGCTGAACTCTGCTGGGCTGCAGAAGGCTGACCACCATCATCGTCATTGCGGCCATCTGGGCCGTCACCATCGAAGTCTGGCCCACCATGGCCTCGACCCATCATCCCCATTCCACGACCATGTCCGCCTGGACCAAAGGGTAAATAGCCTGCTGGGATATTATTATCTTTTTCCCATTGCTGCAAATTATCCTGTTCTGTTTTGAAGGCGTCCTGGCGCTGCTGAGGCGTCATTGATTCAAATTGAGTTTTGTTAGCTTCACGCTGAGTCTGCAACTCCTGCGCTTTAGCTTTTATTTTATCAGCCTGATCCTGTGTCAGTTTGCCGTCAGTTACTGCCTGCTGTAAGCGGTCCGCAAACTGCTGCTGATGCTGTGCTTCCATCTGTGCGTGTTGCTGGTCAAAGACCTGCTGCACATCAGCCTGGTTTAAATTAAATTTCTGAGCAATTGCCTGAACTAAATTTGAAACCGGGTTGGTTCCATTACCAGAAGTAGATGCAGCATGCACTGCTACTCCACTTGCAATCCCTAGTCCTGCGACTAAAGTTGCTGCTGGTAAAATGATATTTTTTAATTTCTGATTCATAGTTTGTGGTTAATTATCTTAATTGCAAGATCTTGTGCACTCATTACTACAACCACAAACATTATTTATTTCATTGTTCTTCTGATGGCGGAAAATAGCGGTCGTTATCATACAATTCGCGAATGCCTTCAGCCATAATATTGTCGCCCTGTCGATTACCCAAAACTACAACTTTGTCGTTCACTTCCAAATCTGTACCACGGGCAACTTTAGTGACTGGTGTGAGAATTACGGTCACGGTCTTGTCATGCGGGTCGCGCATTAGAAAAGCTTTTTCATCGATTTCAATTACAACTCCTGGTGTAACACGAGGATTATCCGGTTCTGCAAACTGACGATACAAAATACCAGCCACAGGCAATTTATGTTCGCGGGCTTCGTATAATAGACTTTCATGGACATGACTGCTTTGAATCAGGAAACTGCCGCCAACAACCAATACTACAACCCCTAATACTGTGAATAAAACTGGCTTACCGTAAGCAAACGAGTACTTACGAACCAGAATTTGTAAGAGCATAATGAACAGCGTTGCCGCAATCACAAAACCCACTGACAAAGCTGAAAACAATTCTTTGATACCTTCACTACCAAAGGCTGGTGTAAACCAGGTGCCATTCTGATGCAGTGTAAATAGGAAGAAACTACCTATAAATAGGGCTGCGATAAATACCAATATCAACCCCACAATAAACAGCCCGGCTTGCAATACAAAGTACCAACGAGGTTTCATATGCACTTGACCGGCTTTAATAGCGGCCAAAACATTCTGCTGTATAGTCTTCGCTTCGCTCTTTTCTTCGTTATTTAATTTTTCGTTATTCTCTTCCATCTTTCTGCTATTTAGGTAATTGTTGATAAATTTTTTGCAATGCGGCTTTGCCGCGGCTTAAACGTACACCAACCGTTGAACTCGGAATTCGCAGGACTTCTGCGATACTTTGGTAATCCATATCTTCATAGTAGTACAAAACGAGCGGTTCACGATATTTCGGATCAAGCTTGTCCAAACACTTTTCCAACATTTCTTTCGTTTGAATTTCGTGCAATTCTTTTTCTGGCTGCTCTTTGGCAATGGGATGGGGAAACAAAGTATCGGGATCAAAATATGAAAGTGGTTCTCTCCCCTTTTTCTTTATCGCGTTTATAAACTCGTTGTGAGCGATACGATAAATCCACGGCGAAAAACGCTGCGTGGGATCAAAGCTTTGTAAATTGGTATATGTTTTTAGAAATACGTCCTGAACGATGTCTTGTGCATCTTCGTAGCCGAAGAGGAACCGCTTGGCATAACGCTGCAATTTAGGCTCGTAGCGCTCTACGAGAAGGCCAAATTGTTGAGCATCACCCTTTTGCACCAGCACAGCAATGGACTCATCCGATTGTTCTTCCATCATCCCTTAATAATACAACATTTTGAAGTTTTTATTTCATTTTCAGTTTTAATGCTGTATGATAAAAGCAGATAATTAAGCGAAAAAATATGATTCTAACTCAAGATACATTTGTCTGTAAACCAGGCAAAGCTTCAAAATTGGCAAAGCTATTCAAAGAGGTTATGCAAGATAATAATGTAAAGTATATCCTCACCGACATGACCGGGCAATATAACAGAGTAATCATGATCAGTGAATTTGAAAGTTTGTCTGATTATGAAAAATCAATGGAAAAATACATGAATCCTACTCCTGAAATGGCAGATTCAATGAAAAAGATGGAAGGCTACACAGATATGTACAAAACCGGTAGTCGTGAAATTTTGAAAGTTTGGTAAAGTTAGTAGAAACAAAAAACTCGAGTTTAGTCAATGACTAACTAACGCGAGTTTTTTCCTTGTGACCTAATTCTGGCGGACAAAGGAAGTTTTCGCCAAGACGATCTTGGCATTCTTTGCAGGCAATCATTTTTCTATTGCAATCATCTATTACACAGTTGGTATAGCGTTCACTTGTTTCGCCACACACCCAACACTTCCCCACTACTTCGTGCTTTGGATCATCAGTGTAAAAACCAACGGCGATGCGGCTATCAAACACATACAGCTTGCCAAGAAAATCTTCGTTTGGATATTCGCGCATGTAAGAAACAATTCCGCCATCAAGCTGATACACATCTTTAAAACCTTGGGACAACAAATAACCACTCGCTTTTTCGCAACGAACGCCACCAGTACAAACGGTTAAAACAGTTTTATCTTTTAGATGTTCAATGCTTTTAATAAATTTTGGCAGGTCGCGAAAATTGTCCATAGCTGGAAGAATTGAACCTTTAAAATGCCCAACCAAATGTTCGTAGGCATTGCGCATGTCTACAATATAAAATTCTTTGCCTTCAGCAATCCAATTATGCAATTCCGCAGGCTTAAGATGCACTCCGGTTAAAACATTCGGATCGATATCACAAGATGGATCGAGGCCCAAAGAAACAAGTTCATTGCGCACTTTCACCGATGTGCGCGGGAAAGAATTTCCATCACCTGGGTCACGTTTAATATGCGTACCAGCAAAGCGCGGATCGCTAAATAAATCTTCTAGATACAAATCGATGTTTTCCTTGGTCCCTTCAAGGGTCGCATTGATGCCTTCGCTGGCAATAATCGTGCGTCCTTTCAGAGCGAGGCGATCCTGCAACTCTTTTTGCTGCAGCATTAACTTACCAGGGTTGTCGATGTGAACGTATTTGTAAAATAAAATGATGTCGTATTGAGGTTCCATAACAGAACACATTGTAAGATTTTTTGGAGAAAAAGTCAATGAAAATAAAAAGCCGCCTCAAAAAAGAGAGCGGCATGAAGGTCAGTAAGCGCGTATCGCAGGTGTTATTTTACCAACACTTTTCGAACGTGCAATTTATGCGGGTCCACGGGAACCCAACCGATCTGATCCTGATTAGGATCCCCTAACTCGTCAAGCTCTAACAGCCATGGGCCATGTTTGAACTTTGAAGTGTCTATTGGTCCTGAATGGTGTTCATCGCGCCACTCAGTCCACCCTCGCAAATCCACTGGCACTTCGTTAGTTTTCATAAAGTGGACATGAAAATGCTTCGTCCACCCATTTGTAATCGGCGGGCCGATCTGAAGCAATTCAACAAGAAATATTTCCGACCACTGCCTGTAAGTCAGCTTCATGATCTTAGAGAGAGCGTTAAAAAACTCCGCCCAAAAATTCGAAATAATGACCACGCAGTGCTGATGACCGACGGAGTCAGTCGCAAACTTGTACATCACTATCTCAAAATCCTGCGGGTCTTCTTTGGTGTTGCGCTTGTATTCGGAAAACAACGATTTGCAGGATGACTGCCAGACAAAATTGAATTGATCAGGGTGTGTCTTAAACCACCTGATTCGCTTTATTACCTCCCCGGCAAATTGCCAACAATGATGAGTACTACCCGCTTTTGCGCGCTTAATTTCTGACATAACAAAACTACCTCCTTATGTAGTGGCCTATATCATAGCGGAAAATGGGTTAAATTCCAAGCTTAAATTTTGCCTAAAATTAATTAGAATCCGAGAGGTTCTTTGACTATCAATATGTTGATTTTCCGGGTCGAACCTCGTTTTTCTTCGTTATAAATCAGAGTTTTAGACCATGTTGTTCCAAATCCATAAGCATCTTTCATACGCTGATCTTCCAAAGGGACTACATGTTCCTTTAATCTTTTAAAACCTTCTTCGACGGTTGGTACAATCTTCTGTGCCCCTACTACTAAAATTAAATTTGGCGAATTGAAAACAATGTGTGGCAATTGACTTCCTGTATTTGATGCAACTAAAAATGAACCCGTCTGTGTTAAAGCATGTACACTTCCCAAATAAAAATCTGACACTGTTGATTGACGCCGAAGCAATCCTTGCTTCTCCTGATCCGGTTCTGCCAAAATTAATTCATGCAAATTATTCCAACCGTGTTGCCCGGCTTTTAAATATTCTACATAACCAATTTGTTCTAATGTTTTAGAAGCACCATTCATAACCGAAGCTCCCTGCGGTATTAAACTTTTTATTTGATCTAATGCCTGTTCTTTTGTCTCAACAACCAGCGGCAAAAAATTATGTCCTGACAATGCCTGGACAGTTTTATTGATTATTTCATCCGACGATACTTCAGTGTAATCCATAAATATTTTCCTTATCTAGTTCCAAGTGGTCTTAATAATAGTTTCTAAATTTGAGTGCTCGGGTTTAAAGTTAAACTTGCTGATGATTTTTGCATTGTCAGCCACAACAATTGATGGATCGCCTTCGCGACGACTGCTAATTTTAGCTGGCACGGTTTTACCCGAAAACTTTTCCACCGCATCAATAATTTCTTTGACGGAATATCCATTGCCAGTGCCAATATTAAAAGTTTCGCAGTATCCGGATTCTACC
Organism: uncultured Candidatus Saccharibacteria bacterium; assembly: GCA_964473815.1. Lineage (GTDB taxonomy): Bacteria > Patescibacteriota > Doudnabacteria > UBA920 > UBA920 > UBA920. The sequence continues at coordinate 287,252 of CAYYQK010000001.1, forward strand.
GAATGAAGATGATTTAAAGCTGAGAGATGGGCGCCGGCAATATCTAACACATGCACGTAATCACGTACGCCTGTACCATCAGGGGTTGAGTAATCATCACCGTAAATTTCTAATTCTGCTAACTCTCCTTTTGCGGCTCGAATGACACGCGGTATTAAATGCGATTCATGCGCGGAGTGAATAGGGTTTTCGTAATCTGCGCCGCCCACATTAAAGTATCTAAAAATCACTGCTTGCAAACCAGAAAACTGTGCATGAAATTTAACTAAATTCTCTGAAAGCATTTTCGAATAACTGTAAGGGTTTATCGGTTGTAAGCTTGCGGTTTCGGCTAAGGGCATTGGATTTTCTGAATTATATACCGACCCGGTCGAAGAAAAGATAAATTTTTTAACGCCGTGCTTTAACATCGCTTGCAACAACAAGCCTGTTTTTAAAGTATTATTTTCTAGATATTCCAAAGGCTTTTCGACTGACTCGCCCACTTCAATGCTGGCCGCAAAGTGCATCACCACATCGATTTTGTGAGTCTCAAAAAGGGTCTCCAAAACCTGTGGATTCGAAAAGTCGCCCTCAATTAGAATTGGCTGTGGGCCCAAATTTGCCTGTTTGCCGGTCGAAAGATCATCAATGACTATAACTGCATGCCCAGCCGCCACTAACTGCCTCACCGTGTGGGCGCCAATATAGCCCGCGCCTCCGGTCACTAAAATTGTTTTAGTTGTAATTTCATTCATTTCTTAATGATACCAATCAAAAACACCCTCCACAAGGGAGGGTGTTTTGAATAATTTAGGGGCCACGTGTTGGGGTCCAGCCTAATCGAGATTAAGCGAAGATAAAGCTCAAGATTCCTTTGCGCTTGCGCACAAGTACGAATCCGGCAGTTACCAATCCTGCGAATACTGCAGCTGAGGTACCAGCCGCACCAGTCTTAGGAGCTTGGTAAACCCGAGTACCATGAACGTTAATTACTACAGTGTTACCGTAAGTGTTACGTAATTGGTAAGAAAGAGTCTTGTCCAAAGTTTGCTTAACGCGAACTTTGAAAGTCTTTACAACAGTTTCACCCTTTTTAATAGTGATTGAAGGATAAGTGATAAAGTTACCGCTTACCTGACCACCATTGGTAGATACCATATCAACTAACGGAAGTACTTCAGACAAATCGTCCTTAATTACAAAGTTAGTTTGATCAGCATCACCATTGTTAGTTACAACCAATGAGTAAGTGATGTAGTCACCACGATTTGCATCGCGGGAAGTAGCATCAACATTCTGAGTGTCGTTAAACGCACGCTTCGAGTAAGTCAAGTGTGGGTTACCACCCTTAGGGGTAGTGAACACGTTTACACAAGCATTATCTTGAACCTGGTTTACACCAGATGCAGTAGCGCGAGCAGTGTTACAAACAGTAGTATTACCAGTTGCATCAACAGTTGCAGCAAACTCAAAAGTTTTGCTTGAACCATTAGAAATAGAACCAAGGTCAACAGTTAGAGTACGACCACTGAAGGTCTTCGAACCGCTACCAGTGAAGGAATCATCGTAAGTTAAGCCACTAGGAATAGTGTCGGTAACGATTACGTTGTTCAAAGTAGTGCTACCGTTGTTAGATACAACAACCTTGAACATTACGCGTTCACCGGTGCGAGCATCAACTGAATCATTGTTGTAAGAAGTACCGGTTGAGGTATTCTTTACAGATTTAGTGATGTCGATATGAGGCTGGCTAGAGTTACAGTTATTTTGAACTGTTACACTAGCAGTCGCGGTTACTGTGCTGGCAGTAGATGAAGTTGCAGTGGCAGTGTTTGTTAAGGTAGGACAATTGTCCGCAGTAACAGTTCCAGTGTAAAAGATATTACGGAATTCACCGGGTTGCAAATCACCCAAAGTTACAGTGCCAGGAATAGAACCTGACCATTGCAAGTTTGAAGTTTCTACATTATCTGAGATACGCACTGCAGTAGAACCACTGTCGATAGAGATACCAGAAGTACCGTTATCGGTTACAGTTACATTCTTTGCTACAGTGTTACCATTATTTTTTACTACGACTTGGTAGCCAACTTTATCACCATGAACAGCAGTTACATTTGAAGAGTAACCAGTGCCATTAGTAATATTTTTTACACCCTTTGTTAAAGTCAAAGTGGTGTTGCTTGGAGTGTTGCCGATTACCTTGAACTTGAAAGTCAAGAACAAGCTATATTCGAAACAAGCGTCTAAGTCGCCCAAAGCGTAGTCAGAGTTACCAAGGTTTAAGTTTTGGGAATCCAAAACCAAATGACCTTGATAGTCGTACATGAATCCACTGTTTGGAGTCACTACCAACTGAGCGTTAGCAGGAGTGTGAACAGTGAATGACTTAGTGTAACTGGCAGCATTGTCCGCTTTGTAAGTTACGCTAATTTGGTGATCTGTACCTGGAGTGGTATCAGTATGCGTAATAATGTGAACATTTTTCGCAGTAGTCTGAGCCGGGTCCAAGTTGTTTGCAGCACCGTTGTGGATGTACATCCCAGCGATACCGTTATCACCTACGTTTAAAGTCAAACCAGAATTCCATTGTGCTTCAGATTGAGACCAAGTATGAGTTGATCCATCTTTTGTAGCATCAATAGCTGGGAAGTCATGACAGAACGGAGTGTTCACGTCAGAGTAAGTGACAGGCCAGTAGTTGAAGGTCGGGGTAACTGGCGGATTCGCACAGTTCTCAGCTAATGTATTGGACGCGCCATGAGTAGGCATCAAACCCATTACAGAAGCAACAACACCAACCATTACCACGGTCGCAATGATGCTGCGGCGTGGTACCAAACTTGCCTTTAACATTTGCATAAATTGCATAATGTGTTGTTCTCCTTGCCTTAACATACCGGCGAACCGTATATGAAAAGTCAAAAATTAATAATTTAATTAATAAAATCCGATTTGTTAGAAATTTCGACCTTTCAACAAATCCAATAAGTATACCTTATTTATAGGTTTTTGTCAAGGGTTCCACCCCAATATTGAAATATATCAACCAGAAATAAAAAAAGGCTGAAATTTGGCTTAAATATAGTCGAAATTATTCTGAGTATTAAATCCAACTCTTTACACAGCTCTAGGTATTTGGTATTATTCGATATTAAATCCAACTTTTTTGGGATCATGGAGGATCAAAATGAAGCAGTTAATAATTGGCCTTTCAGGCGAAATGGCATCTGGAAAAGAAGTATTTTGCCGGGTCGTTAAAGATCTATTCCGGCAAATCCCTAATCGGCATGGTAATAATTGTGTGGTTACGCATCTCAGTACTTCCACAATGTTGCGGCAAATACTCGATACATTGCATCGGGAAAATCCCCCACGCGAGGATTATCAGGCTCTAGGAAGCTGCCTGGAGTCAATTTTCCTCGGATATATCCCTGACTGGGTCGATTGGATCTTAAGGCACGAAGAAGGTCAAAAATCAGATATTGTGATCATTGACCGAATCAGCAGTGAGTTCCAATTCCACCAGTTTAAAGAAAAGTTTCCAGATCTTCATACTGTGTACATCGACACGCATGCAGATTTGCGTTACCGATTCTACAACAATCGGCAGCGGCAAAAGAACCGAGAAAGGAAAACTCCGCAAAAATACCTTGAACTTTCGGAGTTCCGAGCGCTGCATGAGGCACCAACCGAAGTCGAAATTCCGCAAATAAAGAATTTAGCGGACACGGTGATAAAAAACGCCGTTCCTCATATCCAAATCTTCGGAAACGAAGTGGCGAAAGCTATGCTTGATATCGCGGTAAAGAAGGAGATAATCTTTCGGAAAGACTGGAACCGATTGCGGGGAAAACTAAAGATAGAGGTCTCCCACGACGATCTCGGGATGAAGTGATCGGAACGAGAGTAAGAACTAACAAAAAGCTCAGGTGTGCACATGTGTACCTGAGCTCTTTTCTATAGACTATTTACGAAAGCATAGAGGTTTGTTAGGATAGATTAAAATTCAACGGAACAGGAGGAGTTAAATGAAGGCAATTGGTTTGATATGCACCTCAAAAATCAATCGGGAAATTGCTTTAGAAGAGATGGCGGAATGGCTAACTGAACAACAAATTACTTTTGGAGTGTTTCCTCGACCCGGAGTTCATGGTCCTGAACTTCTCCAACCAGAAGTCATGATATTCAAAAAAGTCCAGACCCTCAAAAGAGTCCAAGACATCAACGCAGCATTTGGTTCCGATGCAAAATTCTTTTACATCAGCCCGGGCGCACACGAGGAAGCACGAAACGGTGAGATGGACTTACTCATATCGAAATCCCATTATGTTTGCAACAACTGGATCAAGGAGGAAATTTTTCGAGAGAGCATTCGTAACGGGCTAATGGGATTCTTTGGAAAAACTAAAAGATCGAAGGCCGACGTACCGTCGGTCCTACATTTACAGTCGACCATGAAAGAGTGATCGAGTGATTGCGAAAGCAAACATCAGTCATGCAAACAAAAAGCTCAGGTGTGCACATGTGTACCTGAGCTCTTTTCTATAACGCATGTTTCCAAAGGACTCCTTTGAACTCATTATTTACAATGAGCGGAACACCGGAAATGGAACGAATCTGTTGGGCGATCGCTTGAATGCGGCAAGAGTGAGTTCTGCCCGTTTGGCAATGCGCACATAAACTCTTGAGTTGGCTGACAATATTTTTCTTGGAGATTTCTAATTCAGACATGGTTTTGTTTCCTTTATTCCAAGTTGCGGATTACTCCCACAACTTTTCCCTGCACCATCCATTCCTCTTTTGGATAGATGTTTTGGTAATCAGGGTTTTCGGCCTTTAAGTATGCACGATTTTTAATTTGTACAAATCTTTTTACCGTTGCCTCGTCGTGCAAGAGCGCAACTACGATATCATTATTTTTTGCCTCGCGGGTTGGACGAACAATTACTAAGTCCCCTTCGTGAATGCCAGCATTGATCATACTATCTCCCCTAACTTTCAAAAGGAACACATCGCGGCGGCCCTTTACCAAAGTTTGCGGCAAGTTTACCCATTCTTCGATAAACTCTTCTGCTAAGTGAGGTGAACCGGCTTGAATAGAGCCTAGCAAAGGCACGCGAATCAAACCTTTTTGAATGCTGTCGGTCAAACTATTTAGAACTGTAATTCCTCGGGCTTTGCCATTGGTTTTAATATAGCCTTCATCTTCCAAAGCATTAACCAACTTTGCCACTGCGTTCTTAGACTTCACTTCTAGATACTCAGCCATTTCGGACATCGACGGTGGCATATTCTTTTCGCGGATTTCGCGAACTATGAACTTGAGGAGTTCTCTTTGTCGATCTGTAATACTCATATACCCATAGTATACAATCGTTCACCCTCTGTCAAATATTGAAAAACCGTACATTTTTGTACGGCTTTAGAAGTTATCCACAAATTATTGTCCCAGTAAAAGTTTGATTATAGACACCAGCACATTAACTACCTGCTTAATGATGGGTACCGATGCAGGCAGTAGAACAATCAAAAGAATTAACCAAATAAAATTCTTTTTAAGAACCTGGAATATTGAATAAATTAAAAACGCCGCTACAATAATCGAAATAACAGGATGCAATATCGGAGGGAAATAATTTAAGAATTGATTGTACAAACTCGTTAAGTTGTCCATGCTTTTGTTTTGGTTGTCCCCTATTTTTTAAGTGGCTTTTTGGTTTTGTTTATTTTGTCTACGACAACTAAATGTGGGTAATCAAACACATCTTTAATGAAGCGATCAAAAGTGTTGTTGCGAATTCGAAATTCTTCTTCAGACATAACACTGTAATTTGGATCAAAGCCCAACATGGTTTTGCATTGTTTAAAGAATGTGTCGAGCTTAGACAAATTAACTTTACCTACGATTAGCAAATCTACGGGGAGCTGTGGTTGTCCTGTGAAAGCTCCAGACAAAAATGCAGCTTTTACATCACCCAGTTTGGAAATTGCGGCAAACAGTTCGTCTTCGTACGGTTTTTGATTACGTACAAGCGAGGCCTGAATTTGCGGCAACAATTTATGCTTACTGTTCACTATATATAAACGAGAATTGCCGCGGGTGAACTGCTTGACCATGCTGTCATGCATAAATTCTTTGAGCAGGCCGGACATAACGCGGTCGGAAATTTTTAATCGTTTGGAAAGTTCTTTGGCAGAATATGCGCGGGGCGGAGCGAGTAACAAAAAGGCTAATAATTCGGATCCGTATTTGGAATCCAAGATCTCGGCGTGTGTCATCATATTCTTAGTATATCACACCCAAAAAGTGTTATAATGCTGATATCATGGCGGAATTAGAAACACAAGTCGTAAAAATCCAGCTCGGGGACGCCAAACAGGCCACGAGCTATGTTTATACGTTAGCCGAGACCGTAGAAAGCTCCCAGGCTGAGCTTTATATGATTTGTGAATTACCGTTGTTTAATCCGGCTGCGGCCCAAGAATGTGAACGCATTGCTCAGGCGATTGCCGCTTCGCTACGTAGGTCCTACAGGCGCCCAGCAACTGTTAATACTTTTGAAAACGCGCTGACCGTTATCAATGAAGAGTTGGGCAAGCTACAAAACTTAGGAAAAACTCACTGGTTGGGAAAGCTGAATTCGGTTATTTGCGTGAAGACAAAAACTCGGTTGTCTGTGACGTCTGTTGGAAAAATTACTGCACTGCTGCAACGCGATGGCGGTTTTGCACCAATTGCCGAAGGCTCAACACCTCATCATCCATTAAAAACTTTTGAAAACTTCTCCGAAGGTAAAATTCGCTTGGGAGATTTAATTGTGCTTTCGACTTCGCAGTTATTTAACCATATTTCTATTGATCGCTTTAAAAATATTTTGAAGCGCAATGACTTGCCTGATGCAGCACAAGAAATTATTGGCACCTTGCAAGATGCAATGGGACCCGAAGGAGCCTGTGGTGCTATTTTTGCATTACAAGTTGAAGCTGGTAGTTTAGAACCGGAAGATCAAACTGATTTAGGTGCTTATATGGCAGCACCAAAAGTTATCTCCCGAAGTCAGAGTGCGGATTGGATTGAACGCATGAAAGCAATGGGTTCGACTGCAGCAACGATTGGTAAAAATGCTGGCAACAGTTTTAAGCAAAAAATTAAAACAACTCGACCGAACTTAAAAGACATTGTTAAACGTCAGGACGGGGCGCTGCAAGTTGTGCAAAGTCAGTTTAAAAAAGTCGGCAAGAATTTCCAACCCGAAGTAATTAAAGGTTACAGCAAACAAAAGAAAATTTTCTTAATCGCTGCCGCGATTCTGCTAGTTGCAGTTGTCGCCAATGTTGGCATTGCCAAATATTTTAACAGCCGCACTAAGACACAGGAAGTTGCTGCGGATAAAATTACTGGCATGGAAAAAACTTTAAGCGATGCTAATTCGGCCCTGCTTTACGGTGATGAAAATCAAGCCAAACGTTTATTGGCTGATGTTCAAGGACAGTTAAATGGTTTGGGCACAATTCCTGACTCACAAAAAGACAAAATCAATTCTTTGCGTTCGCAGGCCGACGACCTAGACAAGAAGCTAAATAAAATTAACCAGGCTAAAGTTGATACTCTTGCCACTTTGAGTAACTCTGATAATTTGATCGTTGTGCCTGGGTATTTTGCAACCGAGAGTAATCATACGATTGTGAGTTACAATCGTTCAACCAAGCAGACCAAAGACGACGCTCTCCACACCACTGGCGGCATTGCCATGAGTTCGTTTAATAAGGGTTCACAGGTTTTGGTTTACAATGATGGCAAATTACAGCTGTGGGACTTCAAAGTTGGCATTATGATAGGTGGTTTTTCAGATAGCGTTCCTAACGAAGATAGCGCTCGTGGTTTAACCGCTTACAACGGCAAAGCTTACCTTCTCGACCGAGGTGGTCATAAAATAATGAAATATTCAGTTTCTGATACTGGTTTTAGCTCGCCTACGGCTTCAATAGAAAACGCTGATGACTTGGGCAATGCTTCGGATATAGCCATCGACAGCAATATTTATGTTGCCACTAACGGTACAATTTTGAAATACACGTCTGGTGCTAAACAAGACTTTAATTCTGGCCTCAGCGGTCTGGGCGACAAAACCCGTCTTTACACAGAAAGCGGTTTTACTAATTTGTATGTGCTTGATCCTGCAAACAAGAAAATTATTATAGTAGATAAAAAAGGAAGTGTTTCCCAAACTCTCACCAGCGACCAGTTTAGCGACTTAAAAGATTTCTACGTTGATGAAAAAGGCAAAGCCGCTTACGTACTCAACGGAAATCAATTATTGAAAGTTAGTTTCTAGCCTAAAATCAAAAAGACTCCCAAATGGGAGTCTTTTTAAAAAAAGTAAAGTTACTTAAGGGTTACAGTACCACCAGCTTCTTCAAGTTGCTTCTTTAAAGCTTCAGCGTCAGCTTTGTTAACGCCTTCCTTGATAGCTTTTGGTGCACCGTCTACGATGTCCTTAGCTTCTTTTAGACCAAGACCGGTTACTTCGCGAACAACTTTAATTACATTGATCTTGTTGTCACCAGCTGCAGTCAATTCTACAGTGAATTCATCTTTTTCTTCAGCGCCACCAGCGGCTGCGCCGCCAGCTGCAGGTGCACCCATCATCATAGGAGCTGCTGCGCTAACACCGAATTTATCTTCTAAAACTTTTACCAATTCAGAAAGTTCCAATACAGAAAGTTTTTCAATTGAGCTAACTAAGTCAGCGAACTTTGCTGGAACTTCTACTGGAGTATTTTCATCTGCCATGTTAAGTCCTTTCAAAATTAATTAATTTTTTTGTGCGACCGCGTTTAATACATTGATCAAACCACGGAGGTTGCCAGCCATAACATTAACGAAGCCAGATACTGGAGCGTTAATGGTGCCGACCAATTTCGCACGAAGTTCATCTTTACTAGGAAGATCAGCCAAAGCCATCATTTGTTCTTTAGTAGCAAAGCTACCATCGAGAACTCCGGAAAGGATGCCGACGGTTTTAACTTCTTTACCAAAAGTTTTAACAATGCGGGCTGGAGCGACTTCATCATCAGAGAAAGAAACGATTACTGGAACTTTGTAGTCTAAGTCCCCTGTTTCGATACCGGCTTCTGCGTATGCTTTTTTGATTAAAGGAATTTTATAAACTTTCGTTTGGATTCCTTCAGCTAAAAGAGCACGGCGGAACTTGTCAATATCTTTCACGGTTGTACCGCGATACTCAGAGAGTACTACTGACTTGGCATCTTTTAGACGCGCAGTTAGTTCTTGGTAGTCGACTTCTTTTTGTGAACGTGTTTTTGCCATATTTGTATGATTGTGTTCTTTGTGCGTTTCGCGCTTGGAGCGCGAGCTCGACCTTTACTAATGGCTACTATCCGTGAGAATAAAAAATCTCGGCTTTTGGCCGAGTTACAAAATAAATATTCTGAATAGATCAGGATAAATCTGTATGTCCTCGGCGGGTCGCTATTTCTAGCATTTAAGGCTGTTTTCTTTCGAAATTAGCCACCAACTGTCTTGGGATATGTAGTTGTGTAAATTATAGAGATATTGACAAAAAATGTCAAATATGTTAAATTAGCCTCACAAAAATCGAAAATCAACAAGGAAAAGGAGGCCTTATATGATCAAGATTGTTCTATATCTCGGCTATAAGGCCGCGGACTCTAAGTACAATTATTACCGTCAGGTTGAACGGGTTGGAATATACCTAGATACAACCGAGGGAAATTTTGTAGAATTGACCAAGTCGGTTGACGGCTGGGTCAAAAAAGTTGTTCTGAGCGAGTCTCAGAACACGAAATACATCTACGTCCAAACTGCAACAGAGGATGATTACAATACTGTGATTAACTCAGACAGCAGATGGGAATTAGTGGATAACCCGGTTTGAAGAACAAGCAAAGCGAAAGCGCGTCGATTAGTCGACGCGTTTTTCATTTACCTGATCCGTTACAATTCTCATAATATAACCCATGTCTTCGCCGCGGAATTGATCATGTACGTCTTTACGCAAATGGTCAAAACGAATTTGCTTGTCATCCTCATTCTTTTCACGCTGGATATCCATAAGACGATTTGACCACCCCTCGTCTCCACGAATATATTTCAAAGTTAAATTGTAACGAATCTTTGTAAAAATCATGTAGTTTTTTCTGTACATCTCTGCAGCCTTTGGATTTGATTCTTTAAAGATTTTTGCAAACTGATAAGCCTGTCTTTCAAGTTGATAAATCATCCGATACCATAAATGACTTTTGGTAAGTTTTGTTTTTTCTAATAGCTCAGTTTTTTCTTTAGTACTCGCTACTGGTTTAAAATTATCACGCCAATTCTTCCACCCTTCCATCAATTGCATCATTTCATTTGGGTGAGCATTAATAATATAGCGTGGAATACTCACTTCTCCATTTACTGGTAAACGAGCATCGGTAATTCCATCGGCTGATTCACGAAAATACTTTGCCTTAGCAAGTGGATATTTTCGAAAAATGCGGTATAGGTCTGCGAACTTTTTCGCAAAGCTGTCTTTACTAATAGTTACATCTATTCCAACTGAAAAATCCCCAATCTCCGACCCAGGCTGCTTCATGCCAGAAAATTCCAAAAATATGTCCATTTTATTCATAATGTCATCGTAATCACTGGCGGACTGAGCCTTCACCTCACCTCTTCGCATACCTAAACCACGCGACAAAATAGTGTGGTCGGAGCAAATTGCTTCAAATTCTTTTGCTAAAATATTTAATTTATCTCGCAAATCATCTTGCTCTTCAGTAAGCTCTGATTCTCTGATCGCGCGTTCAAAAATGGCTTTGTGACTTTCCACTACTTCTAAATCTTCTGCGATTTCTTCTTTTGGATAAATATCTTCAAATTCTTCTTCATCAATTTGGTTTTTATCGATGTTTGGCTGGATATATTTATCAAAAAATTCCTCTAATTCTTCCAGAGGCTTGAGGTCGACTTCAGTTTTGGGTTTATCTTTCGGTTTTAAAAAATTTCCATTAAAACCACTTTCGGGGTTGTAAGTTCTGCTCATTATCCTTTTAAAAATTTGGGTATGTAATTAATCATAGCAACGAATTCGCGGAAATAATAGTAACGCAGCTCTTTGTGCGAGTAGTAACCAGTACTCGGCGCAGCCCAGTAAACTTTCTTAAAGCCCACACTCTTAGCCATTACCACAGCGCGTGCCAAATGAAACGCATCGCTAACAATAATTACCGAGTCTGAGTTTTGTACTTTGTCACGCGAATTTTTGATGTTCTCATATGTATTATGCGACTGATCCTCCAAAATGTAATTAACTTTCTCATTCGTATTTTTCTTAATCACCTTCTCCATAAACTTCGCTTCGGAAATATCAGGGTCTGCAATTTTCCCACCAGAAAAAACTATTTGATCAGCTTTACCGGCTTGATACAACTCCAAAGCTTTCTCTGTTCTATTAACTAACGCTGGCGTATTAATGGCTGCACCCAAAACAATAATGCTATCAGCATGTTCAATCTTCGGATGCCAATGCGCCATCCCCCACACCAAACCAGCGTCTGTTACTAAAAACAGCGCAACAAGTGCAAAAAATACAATTAAAATTTTCTTAAAAATTTTCACCGATTTAAAAATTTTACTTTGAGGTAGGGAAGTAGTGATACCGAAATTTTTCTATGTCGATCTTCATGTCTTCACCCACTTCGATCCCCTCATCTTCCAAAAATTTTTTTTGAGCTAGGGGAGTGGACATTATATTTCCTTTGATGCTGATGTAACCAGCATTGTTTATCACCCGCCACCACGGTACCACATTATTGCCATCTAAGGTATGAAGCATCCAGCCAACCTGTCTAGCAGCGCGCGGACTCCCACAAGCTGCAGCCACTTGGCCATAACTAACAACCCGTCCACGCGGCACTTCATTTACGACCGCTATCACCTTTTCCTTGAAATTCATACGGGTTTATTATACAATATGTTCAGCAATTAACAGAAATTCTATGAGTTTAAAAGATGTTCCTTTTGGCAGTGCTGATAAATTTAATGTTATCATCGAAATTTCCCAGGGCAGCCACGATAAATACGAGTACGATGAAAAACTGGACGTTATAAAACTAGACCGCGTGCTGTTTTCGTCTATGCGCTATCCTTACAACTATGGCTTCATTCCTGAAACCCGAGCTGATGATGGTGATCATACCGACGTGGTGTTGTTTTCCACTAACCCAATTATTCCCGGCGCAGTTGTTGAAGCTCGTGCCATTGGTTTTATGAACATGGAAGATGCCGGCGAAATTGATAACAAAATCTTGGCAGTACCTACCGAAGATCCACGGTTTAATAGCGTTAAGTCTTTAACTGATATGTCTGAACACTCTCCTAAAGAAATCAAAAACTTTTTTGAAACTTACAAGCTACTAGAAAACAAAGAAGTAAAAGTTGGTGAATTTGAAGATGCTGCGAAAGCACAAAGTTATATCGAACAAACGCGAAAGGTTTACGAAGCAGAACATTCAGCTTAAAAAGTTAAACCGCTTCTCAATATGAGAAGCGGTTTTTTATTAGCAATATTTTATACGACAATATTCACTATTCGGCCCGGGACGAAAATAAATTGCTTTGGTTCTTTTTCGTCTAAATATTTTTGCACGGTTTCATCTGCAAGAACTAACTGTTTTACTTCTTCCTCACCTGCTTCAGCTGGCACTTCGACTTCGCAACGTTTTTTGCCATTGATCTGCACTGGCAATAAAATTGTTTCTTCCTTAAACAATTCAGAATTAAATTCAGGCCATGGGGAAGTATGGATAGTTTTTTCTTCACCAAAACTTGCCCAGAGCTCTTCGGTCATATGCGGCGCAATTGGCGCAAGTAATTTCAAAAATAATTTAAAATCAGTAGGGGAGACTTGTAATTCAGAAATTTCGTTCAAGCAAATCATCAAACTCGCAGCTGCGGTATTAAACTTAAAAGTTTCTATATCCCCGCTCACCTTTTTTATTGTCCGATGAATTGATGCTAATGCTTTTTCATCAGTTTGTCCTGCATTTTCTTTTTGCACTTTTTCTGCAAATCGCCACACGCGTTCTAGAAAACGGCGACTCCCTTGCAAATCATTATCATTCCACGGTGCGGGCTTTTCGTAAGGACCAATGAACATTTCATATAGACGAAAGGCATCTGCACCTACTTCATTCACAACATCCTCAGGGCTGCGACTATTCCCCTTTCGCTTCGAAATTTTTGTTCCATCTGATGCAAGAATATATCCCAAAAATTCTAAACGAGAAAAAGGTTCTGGAAAATCTACCATGCCGGCGTCTTGCATCACTTTATGCCAAAAACGACCGTAAATTAAGTGGGCTACTGCATGATCTGCACCAGAGTAAACATTTACTGGTCCCCAATACTTGGCAGATTCTTTTGAGAAAGGCTCTTCAGTATTGTGTGGATCCATGTATCGCAGCCAATACCAAGATGACCCTGCCCATTGCGGCATAGTATTTGTTTCGCGTTTTGCGGGGATCCAGTCAGCATCTTCGGGTCCGGCTACGTCCGCAGTTTTTACTTCGCCTGTTGCCGGATTTATTTGTGCATTCACCCATTCTGGAATTCCTGCTAAGGGCCCTTCGATGTTCCCTGTTGGTTCATAGCTTTCAACTTTTGGCAGCTGCATGTTAACTAAAAATTCTGGAATTACCGGCACTGCAAAAAATTCCTCTGGCTCATCTGAACCCTCAACATCTTCTTTGTAAGTTACAGGTTCGCTTGGCAACCAATCTTTCACAGGCCCTTTAGCGATTTGGTCGTAAGCCTCCCGGCCTTGCACCCAAACAATAGGAAAAGGTTCACCCCAAAAACGCTGACGGGAAAATACCCAGTCACGAATTTTGTATCGCTTTTGTGCTTTGGCGTTTACTTTTTTCGCAGCTGCTTGAATGTTCATGCTTTCAAACGGCGCAACTTCCCAGCCCATTATCGCAGCCATTTCTTTGTCGCGCTCATCTAAGAAAGGTACAGCCATTATCGCGCCAGTTCCATAAGAAGATAAAACATAATCGGCAACAAGAATTGGTACTTCGCCACCAGTGACAGGGTTTGTTGCAGTCACGCCTTCAATCACCACGCCAGTTTTCACATTCATAGTTTGTCTATCTAACTCAGTTTTTTGTCGTGCCTGTTCGATGTAATCTTCAACATCTTTTGTATTTTGGGCATGCGCTAACAATTCTTGTACCAAAGAACTATCTGGGGCGAGCACCAAAAAATTTACACCAGGCAAAGTTTCAATCTTGGTTGTGTACACCGGCACATTAATTCCAGCAGAAGTTGCAAACTCAAAATCATAGCCTTCACTGCGGCCGATCCAATTGCGCTGTGCGTTCTTAATTTTTTCGGGCCATTCATCAAGTAAATCTAAATCATCAATTAAACGATCGGCATATTTGGTAATTAATAACACCCATTGCCGCATCGGCATTTGGTAAACCGGATAGCCGCCGCGTTCGCTCTTTCCATTTACAATATCTTCATTGGCGAGGACAGTTCCTAAATCTGGGCACCAGTTCACGACTGTATTTTGATTCACTGCCAAACCACGACGAAAAAATTCTAGAAAAATTCTTTGCGTGTGTTTGTAATATTCTGGATCAGTGGTATTAACTTCGCGCGACCAATCATAACCAATGCCAAGCATTTTTAATTGACGCTTAAAAGTTTCAATATTCCGCTCAACAGTTAAGCTCGGATATTCTTTTTTTTCAATCGCGGTTTCTTCTGCAGGCAAACCAAAAGCATCCCAACCCATTGGGTGCAAAACATTATGGCCTTGCATGCGCTTCATGCGTGAGTAAACATCGGTGGCAACATAACCACGCGGATGCCCTACATGCATACTGCTTCCGCTCGGATATGGAAACATGTCGGCCACATAAGCAGTCGGTCGAGAGTCATCAAAGTTTTCAGCTCTATAGATTTCGTCAGCGTCCCACTTTTCCTGCCACTTGCTTTCAAATTTTTTCGGGTCAAACGTCATATTTCTTCGATTTCGTACGAATTACCCGATTATTATAGCAAAAAATCGCCACATGGGCGATTATTTGCGTTTTTTTGGAACTTTCGCACCAGCTTCTCTGGCTTCAGAAATTCCGATTGCAATCGCTTGCTTGCGACTGGTAACTTTTTTCCCGCTTCTACCGCTTTTTAGTTTTCCACTTTTATACTCATGCATCACCTTACCAACTTTTTTCTGCGTGGTCTTACTATATTTTCTTGGCATAAATCTTTACTTAATTATATTCAAAATAATAAAGCAAGTTTATGAGAAATGTGTTAAAACTATTTTTTTAATACGAATGCAATTTCTTCTTTTATACCATCGATGCATTCGTAATTTTTTATTTCTTCTGCATTAACCCAGGCAAAATCAGTAAAGCCGCCAGCTTCTGGAACAACATCACCACTTTTATATTCTGCAGCAAATTTAATTAATAGGGTTGGAGTTTCGTCTGGCCGGACATAGGCCACACTGTTGATATAAGTTAGTTTTGACTCTATTTCTATCCCCGCTTCTTCTCGAACTTCGCGCGCCAGCAAGTCTTCAATTGCATTTTCAAAATCTAAAACTTCTCCGTTAATCCGCGACGGGTTTTGTAGATCCAAATCTTTCCATTCTAATTTTCCGCCCGGCACTGCAAATTTACCAGGGTGAACTTTTTCTCGCTCATCACGTTTCAAAATTAAACACCGCCCATCATCACGCCGAAATACAATTACATTGGCAACAACATAAAACAACTTTTCTACTTTGGCATTATCAATACTGATTTTTGACGCTATCATTTTATATATCCTAATCGAGTAAATAATTCTACAGAGGGCGGCACTATGTCATTTTTTGACAAATACTCTTTTGATTTCCAATCGATCGCTAGGACATCTCCCGAGATAAAAAATTTACCTCCTAAAAATCTGCAAAGGAAATATTTATATATAAAATCTTTTTCAATCCCATCGCTATCTATTTTAGTTTCATATCCGGGTTCAATTTGTTTATCAGTCACATCAATTTCGACTCCCCACTCATCCTTCATATACTTTTGCAAAGTCAGATGGTCATCTTGACCGTCGACCGGATCGCAACCAAAAAGATACCAAGTTTCTTTGTAAGGTGAATTTGGTTTCTTAAGGCGCATCAAAATTGCATCTCCATGGATAGAGTCTTCATTTTCAATTATTGCCATTAATAATTCCTTTTTTGGATTCATAATCAGTCTATTATTTCAATCGGATAAACATCCGTGGCTGGCTCCTCGTATGGATGAACCTTTTTTATAGCATTCAAGACTGCCCGAAGTTTCTCTTCTTCGCACACAGTTTCGATTCTATCTTCTGATACCTCTTCAAGCTTGCCAACATCTTCTATTGTTGGATTAGCACCTTGTTCAGGCTTGAATCGACCAGTTCCTTTTATCGTAAAAGTACAGTGTGAATAATTACCGATCTTGCCAGCGCCAGCATTACCCATTGCTTCCCGCAACTTATCTGCGTGGTCTTCGGGCACGTAGACAACAATTTTAAATCTTTTGGCCATATCTGAAATATAGCAAATTCTGAAGTTTTGTGGTATAATGCAAGCAAATATGGGTTTTAAGACACAAATACCAAAGTATGCTGCAATTCTCGCTGTTATGGCACTGATGGTAGAATCAGTGGTTTTTGGCGTGTCTCCAAAAAGTGTGGCCGCTCTCACAACTGATGACCAGATCGCGGCCTTAAATCAAAAAATCGCCGAGTATCAAGCGCAGCTAAAAAAGATTGGTTCAGATAAAAAAACTTTGCAATCGGCTATTAAAACTTTGGATTTGCAACGCGCGCAGGTAGAAGCACAAGTGCAGGTGAATCAACATCAAATTCAAACTACAGAAACTCAAATTAATGATTTAAATTCTCAAGTCGACAGCACTCAAAAAACAATTGAGTCCAACAAACAATTACTCGCCGAATATATGCGCGAGATGAAACAGCATGAAGATCAACCGTTAATTTTGCGTTTAATTTCTGCGCAAACTTTTTCTGATTTTTGGGCAGACATCGAAGCAGTTACAAAAATCACGGACTTGCTTCACAAAAAAAGTGAAGAACTGCAGGATCAACAAAATCGTTTAAAAATTGCGCAAGCCAGTTTGCAGCAACACGAAACAGAGTTAAGTGCGCAAAACGATGACTTAAAAGATAATCAACACTCGCTTAACAACACAATTTCTTCGAAGAGTGATTTGTTGTCGCAAACCAAAAACAAAGAAGGTGAATATCAGAAGTTGTTAGCCAATGCGAAAAAACAATTGGATAGTTTTTCTGCTTTCACAAAAAATGCTGGTGGTTCCGGACTCGTTGGCACGCAAACGGTTTGTGATTCTTGGGGTTGTTACTACAATCAACGTGACTCAGCCTGGGGCGGACAAGCACTTAACGGCACTGGCTACACTTTGGCAAGCGATGGTTGTTTAGTTACCTCGGTGGCAATGGTCATGACACACTACGGTTACAAAAAAGTAACACCGGCTTCGATTAATTCGAATCCGGCGAACTTTGCCTCTTACTACCCTGCTTACTTGATGTACACAGTTAGTAGTGGTGGCGGTACAGCGACTCGTAAATCAGCTGATATTGATTCAACTTTAGCGGGCGGTGACCCAGTAATTGTTGGCTTAAACGTTAAAGGCGGCACGCACTTTGTGGTTTTGGTTAGCGGGAGTGGCGGCAACTACATTATGCGCGACCCTTACTACAGCGGCGGCAAAGACATTCCTTTCAGCACATACTATTCTACAAAAAGTATCTTTAGCTCTTCGAGAGTAATCGTAAACTAGATACTCAAATAGACAAACCAGCACAAATATAATCCAAGAACCAAACACACGATGGCGCTTAAAGCAATCCATGGTGTGTTTTTTCCATACCAGCGTGCGGTTTTTTCTACAGTTGCTGGTGAAATTGCAAATGCAGCGGACTTGAGGAATAAACTCCAGCCAAGCAAACTAATTACAATCTCTGGGAAATTGCCCCAGACATTGTGAAAATGAATCTGGGCAAGGGCTGCTGCCATCCCAACCATGGCAAACAAAAGTCCTGCCAATGTTTCATTCTTTAAATCCTGATAAACCCTTCGGTAGTGATTAGGGCTGATCAAAATTCCGACGCCGACTGCGACCAAAATTGGTCCCCAAATTTCGGCTAAAAGACTTGTTACGCTCATAACATAATTTTTAATGATCTCTACCGCAAGCGTACGCCTTATTTCCAAAAATTAAAAGTGGATAACAAAAAAACCGCCGCAAGGGCGATTTGTTGTTGGTATGTTTACACCATCATCCACTTGAAGACAACGGCAATGATTTCCATGCAGACTAGCGATGCGCCAGTGGCAATTAAAATCTTGACCATCATCCAGTTTGGCTTTGTACCTCCAAAGATGACAGCTGCTACCTGAGTTGGGAAAATAAATCCTAACCAGAAGAAGAATGCAATCCCGTAAATGTTCCAGGTTGGGTTAATGCCGCCCAGCATTAGCGCGAACACAATTGTCGTGACAAATGTCATGATGAATTGCAGGACCAACCACTTCCACATGTCTCTCATCATATCTTTCTGCTTATAAGCAGGGACTTGATCGAAGCCATGAATTTTACCCCAGATTTTGCCAAATAAAGGCATGTACCAAATGAAGCCAAAAACGAACTGCGCGATTGTGGCGAGTATAATCGCCGTGTAATTTAGTTCCATGTTTCCATGTTAATGATTATTGATATTATATCAATTTTTTTTGATATAATAAAAATATAAGTTAAAGAAGCGATGAATTCAAAAAATTCAGGATTTACATTAATTGAACTGTTAGTTGTAATTACTGTGATTGGATTATTGGCAGCTGTGGTTTTAGTATACGTGAACTATGCCAGAATTACGGCCAGAAATAATAAGCGCCTCGCTGATGTGACGCAATTAGTCAAAGCGTTCAAACTGGCATCTCCTGATGGTAGTTTACCAGATACAAGTGGTGCCACTTTGATTAGTGGCGGCTCTAGTTCTGGGTACGCATGTGTAAGCCAAGCTTGCTATGGCGCTTTTTCGGATTACCAAAACTATTGGCCAGTCACTGCTTTTTTATCCCCTGCGCTTTCGGTATATCCTAGTGATGCATCAGATAATACCCGCACTGCTGGCGGATATTTATTTAACAGCAACTTAGTTGCAAATGCTACTGGGCCGGCTGGGAATTATTTACCTTCCGGACCTGTGATTCAGTACTTTTTAGAAATCAGAGGAACACCTAATTGCGGCACTGGAATTTTGTGGAAAGTGACTTCTGATCGCGCCGTCTGTTATATGTTGTTGAATTAAAAAACACCATAACCAATGAAGCCGTCTTTGTCGGGGGTTGTGTGTTCGACAATCCGGATCGTGCCATATTCATTACCACCGATGGTGGTAATTTTTCCGTTGTCGTTTTTTATTACGATGTTGGTATGATTTCCGAACGGACTTGGATTTTCATACAACATTACGTCGCCTACTTTCGGCTGGTAATTTGAAGCGGCTAGTTTTAATTGATGTTTAGATTTGAAATAATCGCGAAGTGTAATTGTCCCAGGGATGCGCCACGAATTCGAATTGGGGTTTACCAGCGGCTTCCCTGCTTTTTTGTAGATCCAACTTACAAAATCAGCACACCACGGTTCGCTGACACCTTGAGCATATTTAGTTCCTTGTGGCTGGGCTTTGTATTCTTCTTTGAGCAATGTTACTAAATTTTGCTGAGTTGGCGAAAGTTGGGATGTGTCGATGTCTGGAAATCCTGTAAGCACAGTCAGAGGCTCCGGCTGCGTCGATTTCGGTCCGTTGTTGCTCGACAAAACCACATTCCTGTTCTTATGCAAAACCACGCCTGTAACAACAAATAGTGCGCTCACAAAAATAATGGGAAGAAAAAACTTCGACTTCATAGCTTTATTGTGATAAAAACTTTTTTAATTCTTCGGTGTTTGTAAATACATATCCGTGCATACCCACGCCTTTAGCAGCTTCCACGTATTTTGGATTATCATCAATCATTAAAGCTTCTTCGGGCAAAACTTCTAAATGCTGCAAAATTTTCTGATAGGCCTCGAGTTCGGGTTTAGCATAAGCAATGTCGCTTGAGAGAAGAATTACATCAAACAAATCTTCTAATCCTTGATTGCGGGTGATCTCATGGAAAAACGGTGTCATGGTATTGCTCAACAACCCCAACTTGTACTCCCCTTTTTGACTGCGAACCAAATTGAGTGAATCTTGTTTTAGCTTGGCTAGAGCAATCCATTCTTTTTCTATTTTCTCGGCATGAATGCCAGTCTCGATGGACAAATTAGAAAACAATTCTGCTTGGGAAATTTCTCCTTTGTCTGCCGCTCGCATAAAGCTACTGCGGAATTCCTTGTTGCTGCCCGGAAAATTGTCATGAAACCAGACAGTCGACACTTCAGAACAAATTACCCCAAAAAAATCAAATATCAATGTATTGATGTTTCTATTCATTAATTCAGTTTATCAAAAAACCGCCACGCAGGCGATTAATTTTTATATATTATTTAGTTGGCTGGCCAAGTCGGGCTAGAGCCGAAATCGGCATTGCCCTACTTGATCTTTCTATGAAATTTTATTTTACCCGATCGACGGCATTAGAGCTCATTCAAAAAAGTGACAAATGTGACAGCGCATACAATATTCTTGGTATAATTAAGACATGAATTGGTATCAAAAAAGGAAAAATATACGTCACATACAAAAAGTGTTTCAGGCTTTAGAATTACCGAAAGATGGTAAAATAATAGACGTTTCTTGCGGCGGTGGACGCCTACTTAAAACTATAGAGAACCATTATCCTGAACTCGATTTATATGGAGTAGATGTTACTCCAGGTTACTTAGCTCGAAATCCGGACTTATCTAATATAAACTTTTTTACCGCTGAAGCTGATAAATTACCTTTTGAAGATAATACCTTTGATGTTACACTTTGTTCTTTTAGCCTGCATCATTATAATAATGCCCAATCTGTTGTAAATGAAATTAGTAGAATAACTAAGTCTAGTGAGATTATTTATTTAGCTGATTTCTCGCCTAAAAATAAATTATCTCAACATATTTACAATATGATCGGTTGCAATGAGCCATACCATTTTGAAAAATATTACACAAAAAACGAATTAGAAATGCTACTTAAAAATATAAACAGTAAAATAATTGAATCTTTCGTTATTCAGAAATTACCAAGAATTGTCCTATACAAAATCGAGAATTTTTAAAATAAAAACCTGGCCACTACTATAATCGCTTATAATAATGACCAGGTGTAATGCGTGTACAGTAATAATCAAGAAAAGAAATGAGGAAATGAAGGGAAAGTTCGCTTATTTTCTAAACCCAGCTCCTCTAATCTTTTAGCGACATCGTGCTCAGCACCATATCCAAAATGAATAGGGATGAGTGATTGAGAAAATGCTCGTATGACCCACAACGGAATTTCATCCGTTGGACGCGCAATTTCAACAATGCAGGGATTAACATCTTCTAATACTTGTTCAAAAGATGCGTCTGCGTGAGTGCTTAATTCCCCCTCTTTAGAACTTAGCAACCAATCAAGCTCAACATGATTTTTAGGGTCAATATATACACGTCCATGATCCTTAACAGTTTTCACCATATCTGGATCAATGGAGTTGTACTTCATGTTGCGCCAAGAAATGAACATAAATTCCGCCTCATTGTAAGCCTTGGCCATGGCATCTTCCAAAGATAGAGCCGCTCCAGCGCCTGAAGAGAGATACGGCTTTTGATTGGCGGAAACGAATAGACAAAGCACTACGTATACAGCGCCCAAGCTAATATTTATAAATTTCACCTCCACACCACTTTCTGCAAAGATAGAATATCTACCACCCACAGAAGACGGGATGAGGGTTGGGTCTATGAGAGCTCCAGGTTTTTTGGAAAACCCCTCTTCGGCGATCTTCGTATGGCTCTCGGGCTAGCCCGATTTGGCTGGGGTACCAGGATTCGAACCTGGGATCGACGGACCAGAACCGTCTGCCTTACCGCTTGGCTATACCCCAAAAATTTGCTTTAACCAAGATATTATATGCTATAATGAAGAAAAGCTCAATCCCCGCCGTTAGGCTGAAATAAAGATAAATGTTAAAAATTGCAAAGTATCTGTTGTACCTCGGGATAGCGGCCCTGATTGTGGTCTTGTTTTGGTTTATGCCAAAGTATTCGTACGTACAAAAGAATCCTGGCTACTGCGCCAACTTAACCACACATTTGTACTACTGTGGCACACAAGCTGATTTAAAAGATTTTTTCAACAAAACTACCAACAGCAATACTGACGTGAACATCACAAACTTTAATTCAAATTTAAACACTAACTTTAATCTAAATAAATGATTAGCCACATTCCTCGCTCCAGTCGAATATTTATTGGCCTGCTGATCATCACGCTATTACTAACATACGTAGCGCTGACTTTATCGATGCAAATGAATTTTAACGGTGACTATATGCCGTACATCATGAACGTCCACAGAAATCATGGTCGCATGATGAATCAAAACACCCAAATACCGGCAAAGATTTTAGATACAACTTCGTGGAATACCTATCAGGATAGCGCTTACCCACTCTCATTCCTCTATCCTAAGGACTGGAAAGTAAAAGGTGTCACAAACGCACAAAAGTTTTATGACATCACTTTAGACGTGCCAAAAACAGATTCTGATATGCACATTTATATCAGCTCAAAAGGTTATTATGGTTTAGAAGGTTACATGCATCAGCCTTATCCAGTTGGAAATGTTAAAGGCGAAGCAACGGGCAATAATTTAGTTGGTGTAAAGGCAGGGGAGTATTATTATACTTTTGATGGCAGCACAAATTCAGACATCAGCAACGAATTTGCAACTTTGTTGAGTACAGTAAGTTTTAAATAAAGTTACTACGCAAACTACTCTTGCCTGTCCCCGTTTCTCGAATCTGCTGAATTGTCCCAAAGCCCACTAACGATTCCCCAAAATCCTAAGACTAGTGCCCCACCCAGATAGATGTCTGGCAAAGAATTGTCAGTGCGGAAAGCAAATCCCAACAACCCTATCAGAAACAAGATTACGCCGACAATTCGGGCGTAATTTTTTGTTTGGATCAAAGCAGGCAAAGTATTCTTCCTTACATAGCCAAAAAGTGTGGTTTTCATAGTATTGTTTATATCGTTTGGTATTCTAGCACACTGCTTATGGTTAAGCCAGCGGCGGAAGGAGGCGGACTTGCACCGCATTCGACTTCTTAGATCGAACCATTCATTTATCAGGTGACGACTGGGCTTCCCAGCTTCTCCTTCCACCGAATAAGCATTACATAGCGTGGTTCAATTCTACGTAAAGTTTTTCTAAAGTTTGGATCAAAATTTAAAATAAAAAACTCCCTTTCGGGAGTTTTTCGTGCAAGTCCGACGAAGTCGGAAAGCCATCACCTGATAAATATATTTAATTATATATGATCTAGGAGGTTTGTCAACCTACACGATTACCCCGCCACCTACGCAAACCTTGCCACTATACATTACCAGGCTTTGTCCGGATGCAATTGCTAGCTGAGGTTTCTCGAAGGTTACTTTAAAATGACCGCGGGAGGCAGGGGAGACAGTTATATTTTCTAAAGTTCCTTGATGACGAAAGCGCGCTTTTAGCTTAAGTGATTTTGCGGTTTTACCAGTCTCCGTTTCTGTAGGAAAATTTGTAATCCAATTCACGCTGTGAATTTCAATTTCATTAACCTCCAGAATTTTGTCGTGCGGATTATTGGTAACACCAAGCTGGTTGGCTTTCAAATTCTTTGTTGCCACATACCATGGTCCACCTTCACCTATCTTTACACCTTGGCGCTGGCCAATTGTGTAGTATGCCAAGCCTTGATGCTCGCCTATCTTTTTGCCGGAGTTAACGTCGACAACTGCGCCAGGTTTAGGTTTTAATTTTTGATCCAAAAATTCCTTAAGGCGGATTTTGCCGACAAAGCAAAGGCCCATGCTTTCTTTCTTGTCGGCATTAGGCAGGCCAATCTTCTTTGCTAACTTGCGCACTTCGGATTTTTTCATTGCGCCGATAGGGAAGAGCAAATGGGGGAGTTGGGGAGTGCGAATATTATAGATGAAGTAAGTTTGGTCTTTAAATTCATCAGTACTGCGAGCTAGATAGTGAGTGGAGTGGGTGCTTGCCGCTATAGCCTTAGCAGCGTTTTTATTAGACAACATTTTCGAAGTTGACCACTTCCCTACCATTTTTTCATTTTTCATAAAGTTATCCACAGGTACTTTTTTCGCATGTGCGTCGCTTTTTGTTTGCGGTTGTGCGAGCACTTGCGCGTAATGACCAGTGGCAACATAATTAAAACCATTTTTCATTGCCCAGTTGTACAACATTTTAAATTTAATTTCTTTGTTACACATCACATCAGGATTCGGTGTGCGCCCAGCTTTGTATTCATTGAAAAAATACTTTAACACATGTGATTCGTATTCTTTTTCAAAATTGACCGTGTGCATGGGTATGCCTAGGAATGCTGCCACACGCAAAGCATCTTGGCGGTCTTGCAGCCATGGACATTCATCAAATTTAAGTCCCCTCGTTTGCGAATAATTTTTCATGAATGCGGCTTCAACTTCGTACCCTGCTTGAATTAATTTCCACGCTGACACTGCCGAATCGATTCCGCCTGATAACGCCATTAAAACGCGCGGTTTTTTGTTTGACCGCGTTTTTTGGCGTTTTTCGCTTGTTTTTACTGATTTTCTAACGTTTTTTGGCATATTTACTATATTTTAGCAGTGTATTGACATTTTGTCCAGTTTGTGCTATAATTTGAATAAGTGCCTTAGATAGGGCTACAAAAATTGCATAGAGAGGGAACATGAAAAAAGAAGCAAACTTGCCTTGGTTGGC
>CAYYQK010000002.1:0-185446 GCA_964473815.1 uncultured Candidatus Saccharibacteria bacterium
ATTATTAAATAAACTCCAAGATAAAGAAAAGGTTACTAAACAAGGGTTTTATAGAGCCCTTAGAGAATTACTATCCTCGGAAGTAGTCACTAAGAATAAGCAATTAGTATTGCTGAGCCCAGTATGGATAAATAAAGCAAGTCATTTCATTGAACGTCTACAAAATACTACTGCAAAACAAGGGACTGAAACGCTCCTCCACCTAACAGAAGGTGATACTATGGTATTTCGTTTTAAATCAATTACAGACTTATACCTATTGTGGACTCATTACTTCTTTATTTTTTGCAAAGAAACTGAAGGCCCGATAGTATTCTTTAATAATCACAATTTTTGGGCATTGTTCCGCTCAGACATTGAAAATGAAATGTATGCTTGGATTAAAAACAATAATAAAACTGCTTATAGCGTGATTGGAAATAATTCTCCTTTAGATCGCTCAACATCAGACTACATTAAGAAAGATTACGGCATAGAAATAGCTTACGAACAATCCCCTTCCTTTAAGGAAACATCGCACCCAGTAATTTTCGGTGACTACATAATGTCCACCGTCTTAGATAACACCACCGTCAGTTCAATTGATGATTTATACAAAAAACATAATGAGTGGACTCCACAAGTTCAGAAAGAATTAGAAGATATTATTTCGAAAATGCAACGCTCAAAGGTTACAATCGAGCGTAATAAGAAGAAAGCCGAACAGCTCCGTAAAAAGTTGTTAAAATATTTTATTTTCTATAAACCCAAGTCATCAAAAGCATAGTGCAATGTATATTTTATGGAATATCTCTGTGCCATTACCCACTTATAATAAAATAAACCTCCCTCACTAAAGCCATAAATGTTTTCCACTTATATCTATCAGTCCTACCAACAAAGAATCCCAAGTGGGATTTTTTTGTTTCAATCTATAAATTTTTTCGTCTGCTTTGATAAATTTGTTTGTGGAGATGTCCCAAGTGTAAGTATGCACCTCTAATTCTGAATTTTTGACAGTCAGAGAATTAAACGAATTGGGTTCCGATCTATACCGCACCGAAGTTGCCGTGCCGGCTCGTACAAACACAATTTCATCCTCTACTGCACTACCCGACCTATGCATGTGTCCAGAAATAAATACTTTAACGCCTAACTCTCGGAGTTGCTTAATAATTCTGCTTCGCATTTTCTCCAAAGGATGATGAGTCGCCACAATTTTTATAATATCCCTGGGCACAGCTCGAAGAATTTCCTGGACTTTTTGAATCTGTCGCCCTGAAATATTTCCCCCTTTAATAGTAAAGGAACGACTACTGTTCAACCCAATAACAATTACTTCACTGTTCACAAACTTTGGATCAGTATTGAGGTCTATTATTTTTTTGAAGCGGCGCAAGGGCTTGTAAAATCTGCGAAAAATATTGTACAGGGAAATATCATGATTTCCCGGTATAATTATTTGTTTACCTGGCAAAGCGTTAAGAAATTCTTTCGCTGCCAAAAACTCTGCAGTCCGGGCCCTGGTGGTTAAATCACCAGAGACGACTACCACATCCGGATTCAAGGCAATGACAGTTTTTTGAAGCTCATCGGTTATATGAATATCATTACTGCCAAAATGTAAATCTGAAAGTTGAATTATATGCGTCATGGGGCCACAACGGTTAATGCCTGTTCTTCAATTTTATATTTAAGTGGTGAAGTTAAACTGATAATTTCACCATCAACCGCTACTCGCAACAAATCTTTACGGGTTTCTAAAGTAACTTCGGACGCAACATAAGAATTAAACTGCTCATGATCCGAAAGTTTTTTTGTTAATGCATGAAAACCCAATTTTATGAGGTCAAACCGACTTCTGTGTTCAATGGTATACACACAAATTTTTCCACCAGTTAATGTAGCCCTGCTTCCAAAATTAAACCCATCGACTTCGTATTGGTTATTCCCCACAAACACCAAGGGAGTTTTATGCAATTCCCGTTCGCCATTAACTTCAATTTCAACATTTAGAAATGAATATTTAAACACTATATCAAACACGGCCTGCAACAAAGCAATCCGCTTACTCCAACCACTTTTCTGATAACCCTCTCTAAATGATACTAATTTTGAATATAAACCAACACTAGAGTTATTTAGAAAAATATGATCATTGACGCTCGCTACATCAATTTTTTTAGTATTTCCTTTAGCGAGAACCTCAACCGCTCCTTCAAGATTCAGAGGAATTTTTAAATCGCCCGCTAAATGATTGAAGGTTCCTAACGGTAAGATGCCGAGAATTGCCTGGGTATTTAACAACTCAGAAGCTACGGCATTGATGGTGCCATCACCACCAGCTGCCACAATAATCTTAAAGTCGCCACTTAAGGCCTTTTGCACGACCTCTGAGATGCTATTGCCGGGATGCACTAAAAATAATTCTGGTTCTAAAGAATGCGCGGCAAAAGCCTCTCGCAAGGACGCAACAACCGTTTCTGTTTCGTTCGCTCCAGATGAAGCGTTAATTATTATCGCAATAGTATTATTCATGTATAATCAAGTATATGTTATTTGATTACGACATTGCAATATACAATTGGATTACTCACTGGCCGCACCCGCAAATTTTGAATTATGTTGCTATTTTTCTACACTATGCAACCCGGGGGTTAATTATCTATGTGCTGTTAATTGGCCTGTTGCTTTTGAAAAAAAAGTATCGTGAAAGTATTTTTATAGTTTCTGCTATGTTGATTACCACCGGAATAACAGATTTGATTCTAAAAAATCTTGTTCACCGTACTCGCCCATTTGAGGCAATAGCTCACGCCTTGGTATTGTATCCACTACCAACATCTTACTCATTTCCCTCGGGTCAAACTGCAGTAGCTTTTGCTGTCGCAGCTACTTGTAATATTATTTTTCAAAATAAACGATGGACTTGGCTATGGGCCTGGGCCGTGTTAATTGGCGTAGACCGTTTGTATATGGGCCATCATTATCCTAGCGACGTAGTCGCTGGAGCTATTGTTGGGGCAATAATCCCAATCATCATTAACTGGGTGGTTAAATTTAAAATCAAACCTACTGAGTAATTTGTGCTCCTTGCGGCGGTGTGTAAGTTGGAATTGCTGATTTTGCTTGCTGTAAACTTCGGTCGTAATAACTTTGATCTTTGGTTTGAGTGGCTAGAGCCAGCATCAAATTGTATGTACCAGTAAGCTTTGGTTGCAAGCTCGCTGCTTCATCGAGCATTTTTTTGGCTTTATCTATATCTCTATTTCTAAAAGCCATTTCCGAAGCGATCCAATAGCTACGAGGATCGTAAGGGCTATCTTTAACTAATTTTTCCGCAAGACTTGTGCCGCTTTCCAAGGTTTTGACATCCATTGGTTTTTGAATTTGCAAAGCAAATAAATTAAACTTTGCTGCCAATAATACTAATTGCGGATTTGCTGGTTCGTGTTCTGTTATGTTTTGTAGGTGCTTTACTATTGCTAATATTTCCTGGGTAATTAATTTTACCTGATCAGGCTTGGCATTTTGGAGCTGCGAACGTTGCTTATCATATCGGTTGTACAAGTCATCAAAAATTAAAACTTGATCATAGCCGTCACCCATAGCAATGCCATTTTCTAGTGTTGGCCAAGTTGCGATTCGTTTCTGCAAAGTTTGTTTTTCTGGCAATGCCAATAATTTGATTTTATGATATGGCAATGCGATGCCATACAAAAATATAATCATTAACGCGACCAACAGACCACCCAGTGCATAACGTTGATTGGCAGATAGCTGAAAAGTTTTCTTGAATTGCTCCGGTGAATTTGTAGTGAGAGCATAACCAAAGCCAGCCAGAAGAAAAAAGATCATCCAGGTTACTAAATTATGATGCACCAACTGGCTTTGAATAATCCAGGCAAAGAAAGCTCCTGCTAACACACTAAACTCGGTGCTGGAAAGCTGTCCATTTTTGTAAGCTCTAAACCATGCATAATTGATGCTTGCCCAAAATAACAACATCGCTAATAACATCACCATCCCGCCGCTTTCCAAAGCTTCGAAAAAGATGTTGTGAGGGCTGTTTACCGTCAATTCCGGTTGCGGAACTATCAACATTCTGGTATCTAATTTACGCAAGAATACTGCATCGTAAGTGTCTGGACCCCAGCCCAAAATTGGCCGCTGCTTAAAGGCATCGGCGGCAATATTCCAAAAGATTAACCGTCTGTCACCACCTAAGACATCAAATTTAGCCCTAATCACTGATGTCGGATTCAACAATTCTACAACTAAAAATATTATGCTCACGGCTATAATTATCAGTATTGCGCTACCGAACCAACGGCGCCAGCCATTCTTTAAAATTAACCATATAGCTGCGGCAACTCCTGATCCTAAGGCAATTCCGAACAAAGCGCCACGGCCATACCCTACCAAATCCATCCAACTTGTCCGTGGTTCCCAACCGAATAAAACATGCGGATTAATAAACAACGGGGACGCGAGCATCACCACTATTGCAGCAATATACACACTACGAATTTTCCAGGTCTGTGCTCTAAAAAACATAAACGCTGCAAAGAACAAATTCCAAACCATGTAAGTGGCCGCCAAGGATGAGTTACCAATAGTTGCTCCACCTTGGGCATCTGGGAACCATTTTCCTACACCATCAACAGAAAATACAATTAATAACGAAAGTACTACACCACTAATAATAGATGCTTTCAAAAAATTCCAAATAATTTCATTGCTTTTTATTTTAAGTAAGGTGATAATGTTGAAAGTAAAAATAACGAAAAACAATTCCATAAAAAATCCTTCGGGGCGTTGGAAAGTCGACCAGAAAGAAGAGGAAAAGTCAGTACTAAAAATAATCGTTATGATAAAAACCGCAAACCAAATTAACAAGCCCCAAAGCAAACGGTTTTTGAAAATTGATTTTGCCAAACCAGGATTACGCAACCAAATATAAAATGTTATAGCGGCCAGAATCAAAGATGCTGAGCCAAAAGTTAAGTACTTAAAGACTGAATATGAAAGGAATCCTGGGATGTAAATTAATGGTAGAAATAATATCAAACCCAAAGTAATCCAGTAACTCAAGTGAACTGCAAAAGATTGTTCGGAGGTTTGATTTTTGGACATACTAATTTTGGTTACTTTGAACGTACTGGCGATACTGCTCAATTACTTCTTTTGGTTGGCCAAAAGCAATTTTTTTACCATGAGCGAGAAACAAAATCTTGTGGCAAAGTTGTTCCAGCAAAACCAAATCGTGGGACACAACTATAATAGTAATATTTTTACTTGTCAGCAGTTCCCGCATTTTTCGAAGACTCTTCTGCTGGAAATCTAAGTCTCCTACTGAGAGGACTTCATCGAGTATTAAAATATCAGTGTCCAAATGAACTGCAATTGAAAATCCCAAGCGTACAAACATCCCCGTTGAATACTGCTTTACTGGTTGGTCAATGAACTCTGTTAAGCCCGAAAAATCAATGATTTCCTTAAGTTTTTCATCAATTTCTTTGCGCGACATGCCCAAAATTACTCCGTTCAAATAAATGTTCTCCCGACCACTTAATTCCATATGGAAACCAACCCCCACATCTAACAAACTGCTCACCTTTCCTCGCAATTTCACAGTGCCGCTTGTCGGAGCCGTAATTCTTGAAAGTGTTTTCAACAAAGTACTCTTCCCCGCACCGTTCGGCCCGATCACTCCAATAATTTCTCCTTTTTGAGCATTAAAAGATAATTCGTTTAGTGCGGTAAAAGTTGTATCAGTAGTCTTGGTTGATGGCTTGAATAAATTTGCAAAAAAATTAGCGATAGTATCACGCAAAGACAAGTACACCGGAGTCCCGGTGCCACGTCCATACTGCTTAGTCAGATTTTCAACTTCAATAATAGAATCCATATTACAAATCTAAATTAAATCGGAAAAATATTTTTCCAAACGATTGAAAACAAATAAGCCAATAATCAATACAACAATGGCCAAAGCTACAGCGGTACCTACATCATTCCAAGGTACTGCATGAAAGCCAGACAAAGCTGCCCTAACACCATTAATACCACCGGACAACGGATTATATTTCAGAATAATCGCGAATTTCTGAGGCACATGCCCCAGATCGTACACTACCGGGGACAGAAAGAACAAAACCTGAATGAAAAATGGCAGAACATATCGCACATCACGATATTTAACATTTAATGCCCCCAAAAACAGACCGACACCCAAACCAAAACTGAGCGTGATAATCAAGCCAACCAAACATAACAATCCGAACACCCACGTAATTGCGACGTGATAAATTAAGAACACGATTAGCAATAACACTAACACGATCAGAGCATCGATTAGGCTGACAATTGTGGCAGAAACAGGAATCAGGATATTTGGAAAATAAATTTTCTGAATTATATTTTGATTGGCGACAATGCTATTCCCCACATTAGTAACAATATTAGAAAATAATTGCCAAAAAAATATCCCAATAAAAGCCAAAACCGGATATGGGATAGCACCGCCAACGTCTAGTGCTCGAAAAATAAATGAGAAAATTAAAACTAACAACACGGGCTGAATTACAACCCAAAGTACGCCCAAAAAAGTCTGTTTATAGCGAACTTTGAAGTCTCGCCAAACAAAAAAGTATAAGAGCTCGCGATATTGAGCGAACTCTTTAAATTTTCTGACTATTCCTACTCGCTGGCCTGTGATGACTATTTCCATTGGTTCAATTGATAAGGCTATTTGCTCGAATGAGTCTTAATTTTGTATAAAATTCTGTCTAAAACGGAGATGTATGGCGTACTTAAATAGATTAACAAAACTGTGCGGATCAGAAAAGAGAACCAAAAAGAAGGATAGTCATTCTTAAATTTTTTGATAATTTTAATGCTGTCTTTCACTCTGGTTAAACGCCGCTGATTTGACTTAGCATCTGATAAACGCAGTGTGGACATTGTGTCGGGAAGATTGTCGAATTTGCCCACTTTTCCCATTGCCAACCATAACGCGTAGTCACCGGACAGTTTTAATTTTTCATCAAAGCCGCCTAACTCAATTGCGGTTGACTTACGAAACATAGTAGTCGAAGAAAGAAAATAATTTTGATGCAATGCCTTGCGACGCAACAAAGAATCAGTGCGGGGCATATCGGAATGGAAAACAATTTTTCCATCTGGCAATTCAAAACAAGCATTACTCCCAATTAAAACATAGTCAGGATGGGAGTCTAAAAAATTGGCTTGCTTAGTTAATTTTTTTTCGTCTTGCCAATAGTCGTCGTCATCCACACGGGCAATGTAATCCCCTTGCGCCTGATGTAAGCCCGTATTCAAAATGGCTTGCAAGTTGCGTTCACCGGTATGTTTAATATATTTCACCCGCGAATCTTTGGCACTATATTCAGCTACTATCGATTGAGTGTTATCAGTTGAATAATCATCTACTACTAAACATTCCCAATCCGAAAAGTCTTGCTTAAGCACACTGGCAATAGCACGACCTAAAATAAACGCCCGGTTATGAGTTGGAATGATTACCGTAATTTTCATGACCAAAAGATAAACTTTTTTAACTTCGTAATTATGCTTGGCAAACTTTCTGAGGCTAATGCTTGGCGACCAAGCTTCCAGTACCAGTTTAAACGAAACCACATTGTAAGGAAACTTCTTACTGTGGCAGGTTTATCGTAGAACCGAATCAAGCCATATACTGCCAGTGGATCCCAGGGCCTTGATTCCAGCACTGGAATTTCAGCAGGCACATCAGCACGTGGGCCAATTAATTTACATCCAGCCGCGCTCGCTGCCACAGCAACTTCGGAATGACCAAACCCAGATATAAAAAAATAAGTGGCTTTGTGAAATTCCTGTTCGCGTTCTTCCACAGATAAATCCTGTAAGGGCACAAATAACCAATCCGCATCCCGATAAAAAAAACGCAAAACTGAATAGCTAAACCACTCAGGAGTAGACTCTATATAACACACCCGCTGGGGTTCTCGCTCTACCATACAATTCTAAAACGGTGTTGGAGCACCGAGAGCTTTCAGGGCTTCAGTTAATTCTCTCTTTTGATTTTCTTTGGTATATCGTAAAGCGGTTTCCCTGGCGTTTTTTCTTAATTTGGCAAATAATTCCGGATCTTTGGAAAGCTTCTCTATTGCATCTGCCAATCCAACCCAATCCCCATCCCTAACGACTAGTGAATTTTCCATATCCCGCATATATTCCAATCCCGCACCACCTGGGGTACCAACCGGCACACTACCAATAGCCATTGATTCAATTGGCGGCATTGGGAATGATTCAGGATAACCCGTAATCATAGTAATACCGCAAGTTTTCCAAACTTTGATTAGTTCATTTTCTGGAACCTCATCAGCTTTAAACCAGTCCAACACAATGCCCCGGCGATCTAGCTCCTTCAAAACACGGGAAGCCAAACCGAGGTTCTTGCGTGGAAACCACACACCTTTATGTAAATCCACATTCTCACTTGGGGAGAATAAATCTGTATCTACGGTTGGGTGCACAATAGGTCCGTCCTCGCCGACTTCTTTTAAATAACGATCCCGATTCCAAATGGAATTGAAAATGACCCCATCGGCACCTTGGTCTTTATAGGAAATTGCTTTGAGGTCGCGATTGCGTTCAATATAAGTCGGCGACTGGTAGTAAACAACATTGAAGCCTTTCACTTTCCCGATCCAACCAAAAGAAACTTCGCAAACAATTACTAAATCAGCGTCACGAACCTCTTTAATAGGAATTTTAATGTCCAGCCACTGCGGCGCGGCGCCATTGGAAAATTCTAGGCTGGTTTCGTAACCCAAAGTTTGCAAAGTTTCCGCCATGCGGATCATCACCTTACCACCACCATTCACCTTGCCTGCGTTATTCGGTAAAATTACGTGCGCTTTCATAGACTAACTCCCATCACTTTCTTAAAATAATTTTTAGTCTTAGTTATAACGTGGTGAAGACCCTGAGTACGCCATACTCGGTAAGCAGCACGTGATAAATAAAACACTTTGAAAAACGGTCGCAAAACCGTTTGAAATATTTTAATGATTACTTTGCTAAATCTTACAGTTGAGGGGCGGATCATCCACGGAAATTTACTATGGAACCATTCTACAAATAAGAAAGTCACATAAGCATCAACCGGATCCCATTCAGTACAGTTAACTACTGGTACTTGAGCAGGGACATCGGCGCGAGGGCCGACAACTATACACCCGGCTTCACTTGCCCGCACCGCTTCCTGACTTTGACCGCGTCCAGACACAAAAAAATAGGTCGCCTTACGGTACTCTTCTAGTCGTTGCTCGGAATTTAAATCCTGGACCGGGACAAATAACCAATCTTCCAACCGGAAAAACATGTCGTTTACATTGTGGCCATACCATTCCGGGTAAGACAGAAGATATGCGACCCGGCGCGGTTCACGTTCAGAATCCATAAATTTTTAAGCGAACAGGGTATTAATTTGGTATTTATCCAGATTTTTTTGGTAGTAATCAATGGTTCTCTTTAAACCTTCTTCAAAAGACACCATTTGGGTTTTGTCGTAATTTAAAGCAGCTAAGTTCCAGGTCTCTGGATTTGCTTTTACAATGCTATTTGGGATTTCACCACGACGCATTGGTTTAGTAACTATTTTTGACTTTGAGTTTGTCATTTCGACAATCTTATTCGCCACTCCGATCACAGTCAGATGTTCGGCTAAGCCGGCTTCGAACACTCGGTCGTAAACTCCATGATCCATAATTAAAGCACGAACTAAAATTTCGGCAATATCTTCAACATAGATCCAGTCCATGATTTGTTCACCAGAACCATAAACTAAAATATCTTCACCTTTTAGTGCATTGATTACAAAGTTTGGCATCATTTTACGAACCGGTGCGTTTTTTTGGCCGGGACCAAATACATTCATTCCGCGAACGATGGCAATTTTTGAATCTGACTCGCGGTTCATCATTAGTGCAAAACGTTCAGCAGTTGTTTTAGTAACTGAGTAAGGATTGTTCATCCAGTGATTACCAACAGCAATGTATACAGCCTTGCGTCCGAACTGGCGAGCAGCATTAAATACGTTAATTGAACCAAGAGCATTCACTTCTAGAACAGGGCCTGGATTATCAATTGTTTCCTGAGTACCAAGCATGGCAGCTAAATGAATTACTCCATCATGATGCTGGACTGCTTCTAAAACAGAGGTGGCATCGCGGACATCTCCATAAAAAACATCAACATTACCATTACCTGCTGGGTACGTACGAGTACCCTCTTTTGGATTCCGGTCGAAAACTGTAACATTAATTCCTTTGGAAAGTAGATTACGCACTACTGCCATTCCAATGAATCCTGCTCCCCCGGTTACCAAGACCTTATTCATGCCGTTTGTTTGCATATTTACCGATTTTTATTGTTAAATAATTTGATTATATGGCACCAAAGACCATCACAATACTTAAAATTATAGTCATTTCTATAATTAGCGTCAAACGGGCTCAGTAAATTTTCATATCAAAAACCGGCCTCAATTATTGAAGCCGGTTTTTAACCCACCTCACTAGTCCATCCGGGAGCAGCAAGTACATTTGTGGGAAAACATCTTTTGCAAACCAATCACAATCAAAATGATTGGCCAGATTATGCTAACAATGTTTGCTGTGAGAGTTCCCAACGCACCTAACAAAAACACAAGACCCAACAAGATGATGAAAATTGGTACCATCTTGTGGTGAGGACAAGAGCACTTAGGCCCCATATTTTGTGAGTCCATAGACTTGTAATTAATTATGTCTTAATTATAGCGCTTTTTAGCGCCTGCGTGTATAATTCAAGAATGAATTTTGATGAAGAATCGCTAAAACTGCATGCAAAGCACAAAGGCAAGCTATCAATAAGTAGCAAGGTCTCTTTAGAGACAACCGAAGATTTATCGCTAGCCTACACGCCAGGGGTTGGTGCAGTGAGCAGCGCCATTGCCACCGACGCCTCTGCAGAAAAAACTCTTCTCCGAACTTATACTATGAAAGCTAATTCCGTGGCCATCGTAACTGATGGTTCCGCGGTTTTAGGCTTGGGAAACTTAGGCCCCGAAGCTGCATTGCCTGTCATGGAAGGGAAAGCTATTTTATTTAAAGAGTTTGCTGGAATTGATGCTTTCCCTCTTTGCTTAGCCACTCAGGACACAGAGGAAATTATTGCGACCATAAAGAATATTGCCCCGACTTTTGGTGGAATAAATCTGGAAGATATAGCAGCGCCGCGTTGTTTTGAAATTGAACGTCGCCTGAAAGAAGAGTTAGATATTCCAGTAATGCACGATGATCAGCACGGTACTGCCGTGGTAGTGTTGGCGGCGCTAATTAACGCATTGAAAATAAAAGCGCTCGACAAAGAAACGGCAAAAATTGTTATTAATGGTGCTGGCGCTGCAGGAACTGCAATTTCGGAAATGTTATTTGCCTCTGGCATAAAAAATATTATCATTTGCGATAGCAAAGGGATAATTTCCAATAGTCGTGATGATTTAAGCTCAGCAAAAGTTCATCTTGCTGAAATAACTAACCCTGAAAATAAACAGGGTCAACTCGCTGATGCATTACAAAAAGCAGATGTGTTTATTGGGGTCAGTAAAGCCGGCGCTCTGTCACCAGAATTAATCAAAACCATGTCACCTCAGCCAGTTGTTTTTGCCCTTGCTAATCCCAACCCAGAAATTTTCCCAGATGAAGCCAAGGCAACCGGCGCCTACATAGTTGCCACAGGCCGCTCCGACTTCCCCAATCAAATCAACAACGTATTGGCGTTCCCGGGAATTTTTCGTGGTGCGCTCGACAACCAGATTAAACAAATCACTCAGGAGATGCTATTAAGAGCAGCGCAAAATCTCGCAGATTGCGTTGCTGAGCCAACCCCAGAGCAAATTCTTCCCAGTGCTTTAGACCGATCGGTTGCACAAAAAATCGCATCAGCCATAATTTAGCCAGGGTTGAGCCTTACCGTAAACAGGAGTACAATATGGTCAGAAAGGAGTTATATGGGTAAAAATATGCTTAAAATAAAAGGGATTTTGACAGGAATGGCTTTCGTACTTTTAGCAGCTACTGTGCCCGTGAACTTCGCTCACGCTGCCAACCCCAAGCTAGAGGTAAAGGTTTTAAATCGTAGTCAATTCCGATTTACGGTTAAGTCGGCCAATTCAAACAAACGCGTTGATGTGTACTATCATCAATCCGATTCTGATGGTCAGAATTTATGGAATGCGATTTTAAATGTTGGCCGCACAGACCGCAATGGAAAATTTAGCAGCTCAACGCAAACAATCAATTCCTACAATCCGGAATTGAACTGGACCTGGTATGCAGTTGTAAATGGTGTTTATACACCAATTGTAATTACCAAGGGAACAACACGGCGTTAAACTTAACGCAACTAGACAGCAGGTTTTACACTGCTGGGATAACGTGACAAACGCGGCAACGCGCTTCGTAAATATCCGCGTCCCCCACTTCGACTTGTTGAGTGGAAGTAGAAAGTTTTTGAGTATACATCGCCGGCGATTTGCACAAAAAGCAAATCGCTGTTTCTTTTTGCACTTCATCAGCGAGAGCCATGAGATGCGGCATCATGCCAAAAGGACGGCGCCAGGCATCCATGTCGAGACCAGCCACTAAGATTTGTAAATCAGAATGATTATAGCGGCGCAACAGATCAGCTAGATAATCAAACATCCAGATTCCAAAAAACTGCGCTTCATCAACGCCAATAACAGCAGGGTGTTTTTCGCGAATTATTTCTTCTAATTCTTCGGCAGAGTCTACATCTATCGCTGGGAATGAACCAGACTTGGAAAATTCCCGATTTTCACCATTATAAGTGTCGCGGGAAGCGATTTCGCCTGTTGAGCGGGAGTCTAATTTCGGTTTAATAACCACAATCTGTTTGCCAGCTAGTTCGCTG
This sequence comes from uncultured Candidatus Saccharibacteria bacterium, assembly GCA_964473815.1. Taxonomy (GTDB): domain Bacteria; phylum Patescibacteriota; class Doudnabacteria; order UBA920; family UBA920; genus UBA920. The sequence continues at coordinate 12,967 of CAYYQK010000002.1, forward strand.
CGGCGCAAAATGCGTATCAATTCTTCGGTTTTTCCACTGAACATTGGTCCAGTAATTACTTTGAGGTATGCCATAATATTGTATATTTCTCAATTATTATAGCATAGCAAAAACACCTGTCAGCTTAGGCAAATGAGCCTGGGCAGACAGGTGTTCAGCATTCTTTAACGATCATCAGATGAAGAACCGGACTTGTTACTTTTACTGGATCGTTTTTTGTCATTTGGCATTACACTCACCTCTTTCGGTGTATTAATTTGTAACACAACATTAACAACTTGAACTGAAACAAAAATTAAAAAATAGAGCTGATGCTTAGTTGTCAGAAAAATAATTTGAAGCATTTTAAAAATCGGGGAAAACCGTTATAATATTCAAATGAAATCTCGACAAACTTCCAAACTTACGACCATTTTAGCTATAGAAACCAGCTGTGATGAAACCGCGGCCAGTGTCTTGCGAGGTGATTTAAAATCTACGAAACCGGAGTTGAAGTTTTTGTCTTCTGTTGTTAATTCTCAGATTGCTATTCACAAAAAGACTGGGGGCGTGGTTCCAGAAGTTGCGGCGCGCGCTCACATGCAAAATATTTTACCCGTGGTAGATGAAGCCTTAAAGCAGGCGAAATTGCAATTACGTGACATCAACTACTTAGCCGTGACTAGTGGGCCTGGTTTAATTGTGTCGTTGATAGTCGGAACTGAATTTGCAAAGGGTCTTTCGTTAGCCACGGGTATTCCGTTGTTGCCGACTAATCATATGGCGGGGCATTTGTACTCTGCATTCACTAAAAACCCAGGAAAGGTAAAATTTCCAACCCTGTCGATTGTAGTAAGTGGTGGCCACACCATGTTCTTGCTCATGCGCGACTTTAAAAATTACAAAGTAATCGGCAATACAGTTGATGATGCTGCCGGCGAAGCTTTCGACAAAGTTGCTCGGTTGCTAAAACTTCCCTATCCTGGTGGCCCCGAAGTTTCTAAGTTAGCTTTGCTTGGAAAAACTGATGTGAAATTCCCCCGCCCAATGTTAGGCGAACCAAATTTTGATTTTTCTTTCTCAGGATTAAAGACTGCTGTGCTCTATTATATAGATAAAACTACAGGCAACAGAAAGCGCCCGCTTACAAAACAACAGAAAGCTGACATCGCGATGTCATTTGAAAACGCAGTGGCAGATGTCATCACCAAAAAAGCACTGAAGGCAGTGCAAAAATATAAATGCAAAACCGTGTCTTTGAGTGGTGGTGTGGCTGCGAATCGAAAATTGCGAGCGGAGCTAGAAGCTATGTGCAAAGCTAACAAAATTGCGTTCACAGTTCCTGAGCCTGCGCTCTGCACTGACAACGCGCAGATGATAGCCGCAGCCAGTTATTTCAATCTCCGCGCTGGCATAAAACCGACCCCAGCACACAAAGTCAAAGCCGACCCAGCCTGGGAGCTCTAATTTTCCACTTTACTTTTGTTTCGAAAACAAATACGATATATAAGATTTTCAAATCCCAAATTTAACCGGAGGGTCCATTATGTTTCTGAGAGCAACGTACTTTTTAGCTGCTTTTTTTGTCGGATCACTGAGCGGGTTTTTAGGCTCTACCATACCCACACCGCATGTTACCCATTCCAAACAACGTCCTGAAATACAAGTTTCGATCTCGGGATTGAAACGCACAGAGTTCCCGCACACGCAGGGACGCCTCAAACCGCTAGCAGTCACGATGACGCTTTCTGAAAATCTGTTTGACCAGACGAAAGCAAACCAGACTCGAGCCGCTCTCTTACGGGCCAAAATCGAAAAACTCGATCTGTTCGAAAACGCCATCGTTAACATTGAAGGAAACCAGATTGTCCTAGCGCCAGGCGCGAACGACAACGTTCCTTTACAAATAAGATGGCTGACTACTCGGATACAACAGCTTTTCAGAGTCAAATTAGTGCTAACGCACGCAGGCCCAGCCGGATTCTTTACAGAATGCCGGCTTTGTCATATAATAGATCCATCAAGCCAAGACTGTGGCTGTCACCACAGTGGCGCAGGAAGAACACTGCGAGCGCGCTGGCGGCGCGCGAGCAATCAGTAGACCCTGCCGGTGCCTCCGTAATCAGGCCAAATCAAGTTAAAGACTAGATGGTACCGTCCGATCGCAACTGCGAACCGACTCTAGACACCTTCAGGGGTGTTTTTATTTTTCGTTTTAATTATATAGAATCATATGATCGAACTCGACAAAGCTTACGATGCTTCCAAATACGAAGCCGATATCTACAAAAAATGGATGGACTCTGGATTTTTTAATCCAGACAATCTTAAGGGTGAGCCCTACGCAATTGTCCTTCCACCACCAAACGTAACAGGCACGATGCACATTGGTCATGCATTGGGTGTAACTATTCAGGATATTTTGATTCGCTACCACCGCATGCGTGGTTACAAAACTTTGTGGTTACCAGGAACAGACCATGCTGCCATTGCCACCCAGTCCAAAGTCGAGAAAATTTTGGAAAAAGAAGAGGGGACTCGTAAAACTGATTTAGGCCGCGAGGCTTTCCTGGAACGCGTCAATAAATTTGCCGATGAAAGCCATGACACAATTGTTTCTCAACTGAAAAGCATGGGCGCGTCTTTGGATTGGAGCCGCGAGGCCTACACCCTCGATGACTCACGCAATTTAGCTGTGCGCACTGCCTTCAAGACCATGTACGACGATGGCTTAATTTACCGCGGGCACAAAGTGGTGAACTGGGATCCAAAAGGTCAGACAGTAATTTCTGATGAAGAAATTGTTCACGAAGAACGCGATGCTAAACTCTACACTTTCAAATACAGCCACGACTTCCCTATCTCTATTTCTACTACTCGTCCGGAAACTAAAGTTGGTGACACTGCGGTGGCTGTACACCCGGACGACGATCGCTACAAACAATTTGTTGGCCAAGAATTTGCAGTTGATTTCTGTGGTGTGCCGATTCACATCAAAATTATTGCTGATGAAAGCGTGGAAAAAGATTTTGGTACTGGCGCTCTAGGTGTTACTCCTGCCCACAGCTTAATAGACGCTGAGATTGCTGAACGCCACAATTTGCCTATGGCACAAGTAATTAACGAGTACGGCAAAATGATGGTTGGTGGCGAAGGCCTGCTCGACAAAAAAACCACCGTGGCCCGCGAAGCGATTGTAGAATGGCTGAAGAATGAAGGCTTACTAGAAAAAGAAGAGGATATTAAACAAAGCGTAGCCACTGCCGAACGCACCGGCGGCATTATCGAACCGCTCCCAAAACTGCAGTGGTTTATGGCTGTAAACAAGCCGTTCAAATTAAAGCACTCACAACTAGAAGGTATTGAAGGAGGCGAAGAAGTCACGCTTAAACAGCTCATGCAGCTCGTGGTTAATAACGGGCAAATCAAAATTTCTCCCGAGCATTTTAACAAGACTTACTTCAACTGGATTGATAACTTACGCGACTGGTGCATTTCCCGTCAGCTGTGGTTTGGGCACCGAATCCCTGTTTGGTATAAAGGTTCGCCAGCAAAGCCTGACGAAATTTACTGCGGCGTTGAAGCCCCCGATGGTGATGAATGGGTTCAAGACGAAGACACTCTCGACACTTGGTTTTCGGCTGGTATGTGGACGTTCTCCACGCTGGGCTGGCCAAGTTCAACTGATGACTTACAAACATTCCACCCAACATCAGTAATGGAAACTGGTTATGACATTATTTTCTTCTGGGTCGCCCGCATGATTTTGATGTCCACTTACCTGCTTGGACAAATTCCTTTTAAAGATGTGTACTTGCATGGCTTAGTCCGCGACTCGAAAAATCGCAAAATGTCGAAAAGCCTAGGCAATATTATTGACCCACGCGACATGATAGAAAAATTTGGTACGGATGCGCTGCGCTTTGCGCTTGTGTTTAACACTGCTCCAGGTACTGATATGGCCTTAGCCGAAGATAAGATAAAAGGTATGAAGCATTTTGGCAACAAGCTTTGGAATATTGCCCGCTTTGTCTTAGCAAACATCGACGAGAAAACCGCAAAACAAGTAGCATTAGAAGATGTGAATGGTATAACTGAAGCGGATCTAAATATTTTGAACCAACTAACCGTTGTTGCTGCCAGCGCTGATGCATACATTTACAATTTCCGCCTTCACGAAGTAGCACAAAAGCTATACGACTTTGTTTGGCGCGACTTTGCCGATGTATATATAGAAGAGTCGAAGAAACAACTCGAAAACGATGACCAAAAAGAAAACACGCAAGTAGTGCTCCTGCATGTTCTCATTCAAAGTTTGAAATTATTGCATCCATTCATGCCATTTGTTACCGAAGTTTTGTGGCAGGAACTAGTAGAAGCAAAATTAGTCGAAGAAAAGCTCCTTATGACCGCGCGTTGGCCTGAGTAGCCATATAATTCTGCAGCTCTCGAGTGTGGTGACGTACGTATCGATACGCAATAATCACCATTGTCATAAACAGCAACCACAGTAAGATCAAAATTAACCACAGTAGCCACCAACTGCCACCATCGGTAGGCAAAACAACTGTTGTTGCGCTCGGTGCCTCTAAGACGCGGAAATAATCCGCTGCCACTGAAACTATACCGTCATATACCCCGCTAACAATGATTTTATAATCTCCTGGCGGGGTTTTTGGTGCTGTAAAGAACGTTTTTATTTGTTCAGACTTTTTATCAAACGTTATGGTATCGGTCGTTTCTAAAATGACATTGCCGCTAGGATCAACTACAGTGTAGTGAACATCCTGTTTGGCTGCGGGCTTGTCGCTATTAGTAATCAACGTAGTTAACACTTGTAACTGATCGCCCGCAGTAACATATTTGTATTTATCTAACACGTTTACAAACACCCCAAACATCATTCCTGGTGTTATAGTAGGCGGCGGGACATTTGGTATTCCAGGGATTTGCGGCACTCCAGGAACAATTGGCGGTTTCTGGCCAGTGTTAGTGTTTTTATTAGTATTGCCATTAGTGTTTGATGGTGGCTTTTGGCCTGGCGGTATTTTAATTGCAAAGTTAGCCTCTGCATTTCCACTACGTGTTAAGTCAGAAGAGTCGAACACGGCCGCTCGGATATTGTAACTGCCTTCGGGCAATTCAATTGGCGATTGCCACAACCATTCCCCTATACTGTCGGCTTTAGTTGTGCTACTAAAGTCAAAAGTGCCAGCTGATGTACCTCGAATTGTTAAGAAAATTAAACCATCTGAAACTGATGTAGTTCCTGAAAAAGCAGGGCGGGTTTTATCAAAAATATAAACACCTGATTGTTGGGGAATTTTACCAACCGGTTCTGCCTGAATTGTAATTGTTGGATTACCACCAATGGAAGGTTTTGGTTTTGGCTTTGAACCTGAAGTAGAAGTAGGGGTTGTCGGACCGGGGGTCACGCCACCAACTGAGGCAACAACCGTCAGAGATTTACTGCTTGTTACAGTGCCAGCGTGAGCATTGGTCCACACTGAGGCCATTGTCCCAACCATTGCCAGCGCCGCAAACGCAAAACTAACCCCTGTGACCAAATGATACAACCGGTGTGTATGATGATGCGTCCAAGGTTTGGGTAAATGTTTATGGAAACGGGTAATAGATTTTTTCTTTATGGCTTTGCGAGGCATTTCGAGTAGGTTATGGGTTTGATGGCGGCGCGGAATTTGTTGGGTTAGCAGGTGTGTTTGTGCCATCAATTAAAGGAGCGAGCTCAACAATCTGATTTGTCGATGGTCTGTACAAAATTGCTTGCTTGGCCTGAGAATAAATTAATACCTTATCTCCAAGTTGTGCTTTTTCAAAAAATGGCTGACCCTTTAATTTTTCTAAATCAGTAACAGTTGCGGTTGTTGGCTGTTCGTTGGCAGGCAAAACAATCAATTTACCCACTTTGGCGATCAACTCTTTACTCTCCTGCAATGCTTTGTTAGCTGGATCATTTTGCTGTTTAGCAATATCTGATTTTAATTTGTTCAACTGATGTTGATTCCTCCAAAAAAGACCCCCAAGCACTAAAAGTGCTACTACCGCAACACCCAAAGCTATCCAGGGGAGCTTCGGTGCTGATTTAAAACCTGCTAAATTGGGATTTTTTTGTTCTGAGGATAAAAATGGCATGCCTTAATTTTAGCAGATTTTTTTAAAAAGCGGCCACAATTGTGACCGCTTTATCAATATATATTTTTATCTGCAGATTATGGGGATGCACCGCCACCACCGCCGCCCTGACTACCTGCAGTAAAGGTGACAGTTGGAGTAGAAACATATCCAGACCCACCGGCATTAATGGTTACAGAAGTAACGCTTCCATTAGTTAGTACAGCTGTTCCACTGGCACCGCTGCCGCCGCCACCGCTGAAGGTGACAGTTGGTGTCGCAGCATAACCACTACCATTACAGACCATCGTAACCGAAACAATGGCATTGCCGCTGACATTCACTGTACCGGTTGCAGTTGTTGTACAGCTACTGCTCCCACCGCCACCGCCATGAGTTAGATAATAAATTCTAACTTCACCACGAGCACCTGCTGAACCACCACCGCTGCCGCCGCCACCACCGCCGCCAATTACATTACCAGCTGTGCCTGAAGCGCCGCCACCTGGCCCACCGTCACCGGCTGCGCCGCCGCCGCCCGCACCGCCATCGGTGGTACCAGCGGAACCATTTCCGCTAATGCCGGCTGCGCCGCCACCGCCGGAACTTGCGCCGCCACCGCCGGAATATTTCACATCTCCTAACCCGTCACTAGACAAGCCACCAGCGCCGTGTGAGGTACTTGCGATAGCACCGCCACCGCCAGCAGCAAACATAGTTTGAGAAGTATTAAACCAGGAGTTTCCACCAGCGCCGCCATTGGCAGTACCCGCAGCACCTACGGTCACAGTATAAGTATTTCCGGGCGTGACAGTATACGAATTCTTTTTTGTGTATGCGCCGCCACCGCCGCCATAATTAGTTGCGCCGCCACCGCCAGCTCCCCACATTTCAACAGCAATCGAAGTTACATCTGTTGGTGCAGTCCAAGTGCTGCTACTGGTAAAGACTGCATCTGGAGCATTCGAATTACCACCACCACCATTGGAGTGCCCACTACTACCAGCACCGCCACCAGAAGCGCCGGCAGTGCTACCATAATTAATGAATCCCCAACAAGAGCCATTATTGCCCCGGTTAAACAAATTTTTATTTTGCGCTAATGTAATGCCGCCATTACATGCACCATCTTGTACAGCGACATAAGTAAATGAGGCTGCAGCCCCAAAGCTAGCAGTCCATTGTGAACCAGGGGTATCGCTAACCAAAGTAATAGGTCGATGAGTTTCAGAGGTTGCTGTGAAAGTATTGCTAAAAGTATAAGTGTTGCCGTTCTTAAATTGCAAAATGGAACCGGCTGTAGTATCAGTTAAATTGTAGAAGGTGATACCAGATGTTCCCCCCAGCTGAACAGGGCTGGTTGGTGTCGTTGGTGCCAAGATCACAGTACCGGAGTTAGCAGTAAATGTACCGCTATTGCTAAAGTTACCATTCAAAGTCATAGTAGTTGGAGCTGAGAAAGTACCAGCGGTAATTGTAAAGTTATTTGCAGTAATATTTCCACCTGCAGTGAAAGTATTGCTACCCTTGTTAACCGTTAAGTTATAATAAGTCAAACCAGGAACAGTTGTACCAGTAGTAGAAGCAGAGCTAAAATCAACTGTCCCTGTAGAGGCTACAAAAGTTCCACTAACTGACAACGGAGTAGTATTTCCAGTTAGAGTTAATGTATTAGAGCCATTTACACTAAAGGTCTTGCCACTATCTACGGTTAAACTAGTAGCTTTTAGGGATGAGCCCATTACAACTCCAGTGTTTACACCATAGTTGTCTTCGCTGCCAAATGTGTTCATAGCAGTGTTTTCAGTCAGATATTCTGCCTTAATCCAGTCAGCACTACGTGCGACATTTGAAACTCTGGCTTCATCGAGTTTACCACTAAGCAATTGAGTTATATTATCATTAGAACCGGCACCCAAAACCAAGTCTGTGGTATTCCAACTCGGATTCCAAGTAAAAGCAGAGCCGGCGGCAACACCATCAATGTAAATGCGAGAGCCATTAGTAACACCGGCTTGGAAAACAAAAGTTACCTGACGCCATGTTCCACTATTTATAGACTGGCCTGAGCTGACCCCTCCCACATTCCAGTCGTATATATAAAGAACATTGTCTACTGTAAACAAACCATAATTCCCCTGCTTGGTAATTAAACCCCTGAAGCCAGAACCAGCATCGCTGGTATTTACCCATACAGTTGCAGTACCTGTGGTAGTTTGAACAGAAGCGCTATTCCCTAAATTAATGGACTGCGCGGAACCGGAAAAATTTGCTGCGCCATCAATTTTACCACTAGTAGCAGTGGCATAATTATAAGTGCTGGTGTTAATTCCAGTTGAGTCTGTAGCTGACAAAGTAGTACCATTTTTCAAGTGCCACACACCTTTATAGCCAGAGTTCCAAGTTGCCGCAACAGACTGGTTGTCTGTAGCTGAGGTGTTATTGTAATACATGTAGATATAGTCTGTGGTGCTAGCAGCATCAATCTGAGGGACATTTACCCATACAAGGGAAGTACCTGACTCATCCCATTTTTCAATTTCGTAACTTAAGGCTGTTGTGCCATCAGCATCTACAAAACGGATGTCCTGACCATTGTCCTGAGTTTTTGAGTAATCTATATTAGAAGAAGTAAGCGAAACTAAAATTGGGAAATTTGTTAAATTCGTTGAAGAAGCTGAGTTATCAAAAGTAATCTTACGACGGCTCAGCCAAGAACTATTACAGTCTGATGAAGAGATGTTACACCAAGCCGTCATGGTATTTGAATCTTGAAGATTCCCCAAGTCTTGCTTAGTCCCATTACTGTCAGTTATTGTTTGCGTGGAGGTTCCAGAAAATACTACTGTCCCGGCACCTTTGGTAACAGTAGCACCATTCGTTACTGTTAAGTCCCCTTTTATGGTAGTAGTAGAAGCGGGCATTGTATAAGTACCACTTCCTCCTAAAGTTAGGCTCGCAAAAGTCATAGCACTTACATTGGCTGTGGAGCCCGTGTATTTTATGGTGTTGCTTCCAGTAGGAGTAAAGGTTCCCGAGTTAGAGATAGGTGTTCCTGTCCCAGCGAGAGTTATGGTTCCTGACGTAGGGGCTAACGTTGCACTGGTACCAATAGTTAATGTACCGGATACAGTATAGCTTGTGTTGGCAGTGATTGTAGCTGAGTTTGCTACAGTCATGTTATTAAATGTGAGCTGGGATCCACCGTTGCTAATTACGGCACCATTATTGAAAGTTTGGGTACCAGTATTTGAAGTTAGGCTTCCGCTTGCATTCACGGTTAAAGTTCCAGCAACAGTATAGCTGGTGTTAGCTGTAGTGGAAGCGCTAGAAGCAACTGTTAGATTATTTAACGTTAATGAAGTAGAGGTAGAAAGTGCTGCGCCATTATTTAAAACTACAGTTCCGCTATTGTGAGTGAAAGTACCGGCATTTGTTAAAGTACCATTCAAAGTTAAATTACCGCTCGGCGCCACGAATGTACCATTTGTAATATTTAAAGTAGTTGCGGTTATAGCTCCAGCAGCAGTAAAGGTATTGCTGGCTTTGTTCAAGGTCAAACCATAATAAGTTAGAGCCGGGATAGTAGTTCCTGTTGTACTGGCTGAACTAAAATCAACTGTACCTGTTGAGCAAGTAAATGTACCAGTGGCAATAAATGATGGATTATTGGCAGTATATGTAACCCGTACTTCTCCGCGGGCACCAGCGCAACCATTCGCTGAATAAGCATAACTTCCGCCGCCACCACCACCGCCAATCGTACTTCCTGCTGTACAAGTACCGCTCAAAGCGCTATTACCACCATTACCGCCGCCTGCAGATCCGCCCGCACCGCCATTTTGGAAATTTGCATTACTTCCATTGGCCGAATCGCCCGCACCGCCACCAGCTCCGCCATACCCATCACTAAAAGAAGTGGCATACCCGTTTCCACCTGAATATTTAGTAGTACCAACCCCGCTCCCAGCGGCACCACCAGCAGTGCTGTTTGAATAATATCCGCTATAGTAACCGCCGCCGCCGCCTTTTGCCAATACTGTACCAGTAGTAGAAAACCAAGAATCGCCACCATTGCCACCAGAAACATCTGAACCAATCCCAGCTGTTCCACCACCCCCAACAGTAACGGTGTAGCCGTTGCCTGGGGTCACACTGATTCCAGTTTGCTTCGAATACGCGCCGCCGCCGCCGCCGGGACCACCAATGCCATTATACGAATCCCAACTTCCGCCGCCGCCGCCGCCACCCCACGTCTCTACATCTACTGAGGTAACACCAGCCGGGGCAGTCCATGTATTACTTGATGTGTAAGTATCAGTTTGTGAATACGAAACATTATTTGCAGTTATAGTTAAAGTATTAGAACCATTCAAAGATAAAGTCGCCCCTGATGTAATATTCACAGAAGTAAGTTTTACAGATGACCCCAAATTCACCACTTTAGCATGTGAGGCATCACCTATTACAACCGTACCCAGATCACTGTTTGTAGCGTTACCAGTTAGAGTGACTGTGTTAGCGCTATTGCCGAAGGTAATTGTACCAGTCCCTTTAGTGATGGTTGCGCCACTTGTAATTGTTAAATCACCATCTAATCTCCAATTGGAATTGGATAGAGTATAAGTTCCTGTGCCGCCTAAAATTAAACTTTTATAAGTTGTCGCAGTAATGTTAGCAGTTGACCCAGTGTACTGAACAACGTTCGTAGAAGATGGATTAAAAGTTCCTGAAACCGAAAGCGGTGTGCCAGTCCCAGTTAAGGTAATGGTGCCGCTAGTCGGGGCTAAAGTTGCCGAAGAACTCACAGTTAAGGTTCCGGAAACAGTATAACTGGTATTTGCTGTCACGGTAGCGCTTGAAGCAATGGTAAGATTATTGAAAGTAAGCTGTGTTCCACCATTACTAATGGTGGAACCATTATTGAAAGTTTGGGTACCGGTGTTTGAAGTTAAAGTGGCACTGGTACCATTAGTTAAAGTTCCTGCTACAGAATAACTTACATTAGCGGTTACAGTCGCGCTTGAAGCTGTAGTTAGGTTATAAAAAGTTAAGGTACCAGAATTCGTTAATGAAGATCCATTATTTAAAGTGATAGTTCCTGCTGACGGAGTAAGTGTCCCAGTCACTTCTAAGTTGTTAGTGACAGTAGCTGTAGTGGACCCAGTTACAGAGCCGCTGACTTTCAAATTATAATAAGTCGTATTAGCAATAGAAGTTCCGGTACCCGAATATTCAATTTTTCCCGTTCCAGGCGTGAAAGTTCCGTTCACTACAAACGGTGTAGTTGTATCAGATACTGTTAAGGTATTACTTCCTAATGACAATGTTCCCCCACTATTAATAGTGCCATTTGAAACTGTGTAGCTACCGGTGAGGGTTACAGTATGACCATTGGCAACAACAAATCCTTGCCCACTACTAGGGTAATCTGTTCCAGCTACACAACTAGAGCTACATGCCCCGCCCCAAGTTGTACCGATATTAAAGTTTCCGCTTTGGGTAGATGTAAAGCCAGAGGTGCCTGTGTGATAAGAAATGTCTGGCGTACCGTACATGGTACCGCCACCGTAACCAGTTGGAAACAGTGTACCACTTCCATCATCATACGAACCATAGTTTACGGTTATGTTATTGGTTGTCACGTCGGTACTCCCATAACTAAAATAACCGCCCCCGCAAGGTCCTGTAGTCGCGGCGGCTACCATATAACTAGTGCCGGAAGTTACGGACAACGGTGTAATTGCCACTGAAACCCAGGTATTGTATCCAGCTGGGGTTAGAGTCCCTGTTGCTAAAACGGTTTGAGAGTTAAAATCATATACTTTAATTGTCGCGGATCCACCAGCACCAGCATACCAAAGCTTATCAATATAACCATTTGCGTTCACAGTAAACTTATAACCCATATTGTAACAAAAGCCTGCGCTCAACTGACTCAAACCGGAGGTAAGAGTTTGCATCGGTTTTTCTTCCGGGCCACCTGCAAAAGCTAGCTTGATATTGCTTTGAAAAAAGAAAATCCCTAGAAACACAAAGAACCCTGCTAAGGCAAGGTTTTTGTGTTTATATAAATTCAAAAACAAGTTTTGAAATTCTGTTTTGGGATTGTCTATATTCATTTGTGTTTTTGTTTCAAAGTTGCGACTAGATTTTGGTCGCTTCAACACTGTTATTAAGTTTATTATAGCATTTTTTGTCATGTTTGTCTAGTTTTTTATGCTTTTTATTTTATGGTGTTGGAGCTGAACCTGAACCGCTATCTGTTATTGGTGAATCGCTTGGTGGAGTAGTTGTATCTGTTGTCGTATCAGTAGGAGCTGGATCAGTTGGAGGGATTGCGTCACCACCAGTGCTATCCCCTGCTACGCTACCACCACTTTGATCTGCTGGTGAATTATTTGGTTGACTTGCTGATTGATTAGCAGGAGCTGCGTCACTCAAGAAAGTTTTAGCATTATGTACGGCTAATGCGGTCCAGCTGAAGCGAATGTCTTCGGTCGCAGGTTTGTTCAATACAATTGTGAAACCATCTTTACTCTTGTTAGTCACTACAAAGCTCACACCTTCATTAAGGAAGGCTTGTGCCGCAGCTACCTGATCAGCCTGCGACTGACTACCGTCGTTTTCAAAGCTGTAAGTAGCATTTACAATTGGCTGTGCTAGATACTGCCGGGTGAACTTCACGTCTACTGTTTGGACACCAGCCTTAACCAGAGCGAAGCCAGCAGTATCAGTTGTGAAGTAAGGAGTGCCGAAGAATTCGACATCACTTTGGAAACTAATTAGATCAGTAATAGATTTAATCGTGTCGACTTGGAGACCACCATTGAAGATTGCAGTTGAAGCCACAGCGATGCCGCCTTCGTTGGCAACGGCGCTTAGAGCGTCAGTACGAAGTGCATGAGTAGTTACGTTTGGAGTTATTACGGCAGCGCCAGCCACTACTACATCAGTATGAACTTGAGACAAATGAGCAGGATCAAGCTGAGGAAGCTGAGTGAGTAAGTGGTCGAGAACTTCGCCGGTTGTGTCAGCAGTAGTTTGTTCGTTAGAGAAGTCAAAGTGCAAGCCAGCGATTTCTTTTTCTATTGCCACCCCATCGTAGTTAGTTGCTTTAACGAATACTTCGATCTTGCCGTAACCACCACTGAAAGCTTCGAGTGCCTGACCAATTACAGGACCATTCTTAGTTGCTTTCATTGCGTAACCAGGGGTTGAAGAAGCTGTTAGGAAGTCACCTGGTTCAATCACACCATTTTCGTTGCTTACCTTAACAGGAACGCGACCTGACAAAGCTACTGGACGTGGATTTTCATTTGGTTTGAAGATTTCATCACCATAACTTACGGCTGGAGCAGTAGAGATTACGCCCATTAATGTTGGTTGATATTGACTTGAAGATTTAGCAACCCAGGCTTTAGATGTGTGGTAGCCGTTCAACATAATTTGTTCAGCGGCTTTGCCGACTACTACTACATCCCCTGCTTCCAAGCTGGAGTCTTCGCTGCCGAAGTATTCAGCTACGTCAGAAGGCGCGCCGCTACAGTCAACAATTTCATCGTTGTTGCTCTTACCATTATTTGCGTGACACAACGCTACAGTGTTTTGTGTGCCAACTAAGCTAACGTATAACGAACCATCAGCATTAAAGTGTGCTTTGGTTGTACCGCCTGTCTGACCATTACCGGTTGTAGAGGATTTGATGTCAAAGATTGATTGACCCGCAGTTGTTTCTGCCGTGTTAATAGCAATTGCATTCGTGTTGTCAGCATCAGAAGGAGTTACAGTAATTAAACCAGTGCTGGCAATTTGCACTTTTGTAGTTCCAGCGTTATTTAACTTGATGAAGTTACCACTTGCAAATGATCCGCCGCCATTACCGATATCCATTAATAAGGCATTACCAGTGTAAGCTGATGTTTCCTGGTACAAGTAAACCAAGTCAGCAGAAGTGGCGTCGTTAGTGTAAGCGCGAATGGCATTACCACGAGCTTTGGTTGTGGAGTCAGTACCATTATCGAGGTCTGCAAAGATTGCTGCTGGTGCAGCTTGGGCTGCGGCTTGAGCAGTTGTTGTTGCCTGCAAACCAAAAGTGTATCCGTAGGAAGCGATACCGGTATTGGTACCGTTAGTGTTGGTACCAGAGAAAGCTTGGACTTCCAAACCACGAACAACCTGGCCGCTATCTAGAGAAGTATTGTCGATCATGCGGATGAACTGACCAATTTCTGTGCCAGCAGTACCACCTGTGACTCTATTAATAGAGCGGTTGCCGTATTGGAATCCAGAAGAAGTAGAGTTGCTCAAAGTGATATCACTGTTATATCCACCAACTGCCGCCGCACCGCTTCCTAGAACAGTGTTGTTCAAACTGATTGCACCTTGTAAGTCTAGGCCGCCGACACCCACGTTAATACTGTTACCAACATAGAGGCTGTTGTCGATGCGAGCAGTATCAGTAACGCTTAAGGAACCGAAGCCGGCATCTCCTGCTGTAATGCTTGGGAAGTCTGCACCGCCAAGGTCGTAAATGCGCAAGTCATTTCCAGAAACACTATTCATTCCCACGAACGCGTACTTTCCAGAAACGAACACGCTGTTGCCGGTAACAGTTAAGTCAACACCGCCGACGTTAGCCAGTGCAGTCGGGTCAGATGAATCGATAATACGGAAGTCATTTCCAGAAACAGTTGCTAAAGTAGCATAAACATACTTTCCAGAGGACTGAACAGAAGTAGCATCAACACCATAGTTCAGACCGTTTACAGGATTTGGAGAACTTGGATCGGCAATGTCGAAGACACCAACTTCACAACCAGTGATAGTAGCGCCAGAACAAGTACCGGTGTTATTGCTTTGTGCGTAGTATGCGTATTTTCCTGAAACGTAAATAGAGTTAACGTTTGTTGTAAAGTCGGATCCGCCAACTGCTGAAGGGTTACCTAGTTTATTACTGACATCGTAAACACGGAACTCACAACCAGTCAAAGTTGTTCCAGTACAAGTTCCGGCTACGGCATTGTTACCAATAAAGGCGTATCTACCGTTTACAAAAACCGTATTGGCTGCAATATCAATAGCAACACCACCAACTACAGTCGGGCTGGAAGGATAGACATTATCAATGATCTTAAATTCACAACCTGTGAATGTAGTTGAAGAACAAGTACCGGAATCTGCTGAGGTAGTAATGTAAGCATAGCGACCTTGTACGACTATACTCTTAGCATCATCACCTAAGTCGAGTCCGGCAACCGCTGCTGGAGTAGATGGATTGCTGATATCGTAAATGCGATATTCACAGCCAGTCAAAGTGGTTCCGGAACAAGTTCCGGCTACAGTGTCGTTTACAACATAAGCATACTTGCCTTCTACAAATACTTTTTCACCACCAATTGCCAAGTTCACACCAGACACACCAGTGATTGAAGATTTGTTAGATACATCAAAGATTGCAAATTCACAACCTGTAACCACAGATCCCACACAAAGACCAGCGTTAGTTGCTTGGGTTACATAAGCATATTTACCAGAAACATATACGCCAGTAACATTCGCCCCAAAGTCATATCCGCTCATAGTTGCTGGGGTCATGTTGCTGTAGTTATTGTATTCAACCCCGTCAACAACTTGGAGTTTTTGTGATGGAGCTGTGGTACCAATACCTATGCGGGAGTTAGTGGTGTCAATGTCGAAAAGACCAGAGTTTACATTGAACGCAGTTGCAGAGGATGACAGAGTTAACGCAGCAGCACCGGAAGTAGAAGTTAAGTTAAGGGCGCCTGTTGTAAGAGTGAGGCCATTAGAAGCAGTAAGCAAACTAGATACAGTAGCCGTGCCAGAGAAAGTCTTATTACCAGCGAAAGTTTGGGTTGTAGTAGATACACCGCCAGGATTAGATCCATCAGCGGGTTGCAAGGTCAATACTTGACCAGACAAGCTTGCGCCGTTGGCGTTAGGAGAAGAACCAAACGAACCCAAAGTTACATCACCTGTGTTTGTTCCGGAAGAAGTCCCAGAAAGATTAGAGAAACTACCAGCGCCAGTACAGGTAAAGTTACCGTTAGAATTTGTGACAGTACAACCGGTTGAGCCACTACCGCCACCAAAGAGAATATCTCCAGTAGAGCCAGAAGCTGTACCAATTGTAATAGTACCGCTACCCTTGGCATCGAGTGTTACGTTTTCGTTTGTGCCAGAAGAAATTGTTGTTAAGGCAAGACCAGCACCAGCAGCTGCAGATGTAATTTTCAAGCCGGTTGCTGAACTTGCGGTGTTGGTATCAACTTGTAGAGCATAATTCGAACCAGTATTAGCTACTGTTAATGCAGTAGTTGAAGCCACGGTTGTGCTTTGTGCTCCTGTGTTGGTAATACCCACCACTGCAGCAATCGCACCAGAAGAGTTTACTTGGAATTGATTTGAAGAACCAACATTGAACATTGAAGTGGCACTATTTGCCCCGATACTAGTGTTACCTTGTATTATCAAACCGTTACTTGGAGCAGCTGTACCGTAATAAGAAGCTCCTATAGCAACAGATCCATTTACGTCTATGCGGTTACCATGAGTAGTCGCACCTCCACCGAACCCGAATAACCCACTTGAATCAATTGAAAGTATTGTAGTAGTAGGATCCCCACCCGAAGTTGTGGAATTTTGAATCTCAAAAATTCCTGCTCCGTTATAGTTTGAGGATATGCCCCAATTGCGACTTGAGCCACCTGCTGTACTATACAACCGCATATATCCCGAATTAGTTGAAGTTACCCGAGTACCGTCGACATTACCAACAGAAACCTCAAGTTTTGATGTAGGCGCAGTCGTTCCAATCCCCACATTACCACCATTGAATAAAGCAGCGTAATTGTTGGTGGCACCAGTTGGAGCGTTTACTGACAGGCCGACCCCTTTTGTCACCGCACCATTAGTGCCATTAAGCGCAGATCCGGCTAAGATGTTTAAGCCATAAGCAGTGGTAATGGTTTCGGTTCCAGAGGATGAGCTAGCTATGCTTGGACCATTGATGATGGCATTGGATGTTTCAGTGATGGATCTTGTACCGTTTCCTGCAATAGTTGGTTGGTTAAACAGCATACTTGCTGGAGCAGCAGTACCAGTTGCAGTAGTGTTAGTTGTTCCTGTAAATGTATATGTTCCTGGGGTAAAGGTTCCTAAGTTGTATGTTGATGATGAGCTAGAAGCTATAGACGGAGCTGTGCCAGGAGTTAAGGTAAATGCAGATACCGCAGAGGTTCCTGTTCTTGTATCTAAAGTAAGATAGTTATTAGTTCCATCACTAATTGCGAGGGCTGCTGCAGTGCCACTCTTAAAGCTAAGAGTCTTAGCAGCATCGGTCATGGTAATGGTAGCACCGGTAAATGTTGGAGTAGCAATAGTAGGAGAGGTACTAAACACTAAGTTAGTAGAGGTAGTTCCAGTAGCGCCACTTGCTGTATATCCAGTGATGTTATTGAAACAAGTTATGGAAGCAGAAGAACAGTTGGTACCGCCATTGGCAACTGGTAGTACTCCAGAGACATCAGTAGTTAGGACAACAGCGCTGTAAGATGGCGTTGTGCCACCATGCAGGATGGTAGTAGCCGAGCCTGCACCACTTTGGGCTACTGTTCCAGAACCATTGGTGTAAAGGAGTCCCCCGTTGGTAGTGAAGGCTGAGAACTGAATTGTACCAGAAGAAGTAATACCGGTGGCTGCTGCTATAGCTCCAGAAGAGTTTACTTGGAAAGCATCAGAAGCACCGACTGTTAGAAGGGCTGCTGGAGAGGTGTCCCCAATACCGACGTTGCCTGCAGTAGTAATTACTACTCTACTAGAAGAAGTGCCTTGGGCATCAAACAAATAGTTAGAACCAGAACCAAGCGAGCTTAATGTTGGCGCAATTAAGAAAGCAGTATAAGCAGTTGTGCTAGATTTAGAAATTGTACCGGATACAGATAAAGAAACTTGATCAGCACTTCCAGAACTCTGAGTGCTTGCAACAGTTGTTAATGCATTAGGTGCAGACAAACTAATGTTACCACTATTAGCAAAAGTGATGCTGTTGTTTCCGAAACTAGCATTACCAATTGTTGGCGAGCCATTTACATTTAAATCAATATTACCAGCAACGGTTAATTTAGAACCAGGGGTCGAAGTCCCTATTCCAACATTACCTCCATTAAATAGAGCAGCGTAATTGTTGGTTGCACCTGTAGGAGCGTTAACACTTAAGCCTACTCCAGTTGTAACAGCGCCACCCGTGCCGTTAAGGGCGCTGCCTGCTAAGATGTTAAGGCCATATGCTGTGGTAATGGTTTCAGTACCTGAAGAAGAAGATGCTACTGTTGGACCGTTAATAACTAAGTTAGAAGTTTCAGTAATGCTTCTGGTGCCATTACCAGCAATGGTTGGTTGGTTGAAGAGAATGCTGGCTGGAGCAGCGGTTCCCGTAGCTGTAGTGTTAGTAGTCCCCGTAAAGGTGTAGGTTCCAGGGGTAAAGGTTCCTAAGTTGTATGTTGAAGAAGAACTTGAAGCAATGGATGGAGCTGTGCCAGCAGTCCAGAGGAAAGCCGAGACTGCACTAGTTCCAGTTCTAGTATCTAGAGTTTCGTAATTGTTTGTTCCGTCAGAAATAGCTAGGGCTGCTGCAGTGCCACTCTTGAAGCTAAGAGTTTTAGCTGCATCGGTCATAGTAATTGTTGCGCCGGTAAATGTTGGAGTTGCAATGGTTGGAGAGCCCGAGAAGACTAGGTTAGTGCTGGTTGTACCAGTAGCTCCACTTGCAGTGTATCCAGTAATATTGTTGAAACAAGTTATGGAAGCGCTACTACAATTGGTACCGCCATTGGCTACAGGCAAGACTCCAGAGACATCAGTTGTTAGCACTACTGCACTGTATGAAGGAGTAGTACCGCCATGAAGGATAGTTGTTGCAGTTCCCGCACCACTTTGGGCTACTACCCCTGAGCCATTGGTGTAAAGGAGGCCGCCGTTAGTGGTAAAAGCAGACAACGTAATTGTTCCAGAAGAAGTAAGACCAGTTGCTGCGGCAATGGCGCCCGAAGAATTAACTTGGAATAAGTCTCCAGAACCAACTGTTAATGCAGCAGCTGGGGAGGTGTCACCGATGCCGACTCTACCGTTAGTATCAAAAGTGACTCTATCACTACCTCCGGTTTGAATACGAATTTCATTTGCCGCAGAATGATAGACACCTGTGTCTGTATCACTTACAAAAGAGTAGGCTAGATTCCCTGCACCCGATGCACCGTCTGGGGCAAACGCTCTACCGGAAGAATCAATCTGAAAGAGATCGCCATTACCGACTGTGAAGAGAGAGGCCGGAGTAGAATCCCCGATGCCGATGCTCCCAGCAAAATAGCTTTTAGCGGTAGCAGTAGAACTTATGGCAAAATTATTGGCGCCAGAAGTTGGGCCGGATATCGAGATTCCATAGTTAAGTGTAGCCCCACCAGCAGATACTTGTAGGCCGGTATTAGACCCAAATGCGCCACTGGCATCAAGGTATAAACCCGTATTGGTGGCACTTGACCCACTACCACCTGAACTGATTCTAGCCCCATCAACAATTGCAGAGTGAGTACCGACCACAACATTACTTATTATATCCTGTCCTACATAAATAATTCCGCCTGGGCCAGCATCAGCGGTTATTGTTGGAGTACTGCTCACATTTATTTTTGATCCGTAAACTTCAAGTTCAATACCATTAGCACCGCTTGGATCGTTAATGGTCGGGTTACCGGATATATCGATGTAATTGCCGTAAGCAAATAAATTCGTTGGGCCTGCACTAGTTGTACCCAGTCCAGTATTGGTAAGGGATAACGCATTTCTTGTGCCGTAAAGCTTTGCAGTAGCAGATGCCGAACTACCGGTAGCCGTTATGGTTGGTGTCAAAGATAGATTCTGGTTATAAATATTTCTTGTCCCAGAAGTTAGACTACCCTGGCCAGCAGTATTTGTAATTGTAATTGCTGAATTATCTTCAGCTGCGTCGTCTGCTTGGACAATGTCTATAATTCTGGAATTGTCGTTTGCAGAAGTGCCATTTGCTGCAAACAGATAATCCGAAACTGGAGCCTGCTGTAAGCCAACTTGGCCTGACGAATTAATTTGGAAAAGGTCTCCGCTCCCTACAGTGAAGAGTGAATTTGGTGTTGTGTCGCCTATGCCCACATTACCACCCGCAAAGATCGCTGCATAAGATGCAGAGCCGCCACCGCTTTGAGAATCTACGTAAAGACCGTAAGTTGTTTCTGTGTTTGTTCCCGCGCCCTGGTTACCGATTCTAAGTCCGTAAATATTCTGAGTGCCTGCACCAGCAGTACCAGCTGCATCCTGAATGCGAATACCGTAAGTTTCCATGGTCCCGCCACTGCCAGCAGCTGTAGTAGTCGGCGCAATATTAATACCAGCTACAGTAGATGTGCCGGAAGTATTAGTTGAGCCGTTGGTGAAAGTTAAATTATGTAAATATGCAGTTGCTGAAGATGCAGGTGCTAGAGATGAATCTGCCCAAGTGTTAATGTTCCCTGTAGCAGTTGTGGAAGTAACTGAAGTAGTTCCGAAACCAGTTAAAGCAATGGAGCCTGAAGTGCCGGTTAAGTTAAGTGCGCCAGTAGTAAGTGTTAAACCATTACTTGCAGTGAGTAGTCCAGTTGAAGTAACTGTGCTAGAAAAAGTTTTTGCGCCTGCAAAAGTTTGCGTGGTTGTAGAAACTCCGCCAGGGTTAGATCCATCAGCTGGTTGCAAAGTTAACACTTGACCTGAAAGACTGGCACCATTCGCATTTGGCGAAGAACCAAATGCACCAAGTGTAACATCCCCAGTGTTAGTACCAGAAGTTGTTCCGGAAAAATTAGAGAAACTACCAGCACCAGTACAAGTAAAGTTACCGTTTGAATTTGTTACGGTACAACCGGTTGCACCACTGCCACCAGCAAGCAACACATCACCAGTAGAAGTGGCGCCCAAACTAATTGTGCCGCTACCCTTCGCGTCTAAAGTTAAGCTTTCATTTGATCCGGAAGATATTGTGGCCAGTGCTAATCCCCCGCCCGATGCAGCTGCAGTAATTTTCAAACCTGTCACAGACGATCCAGTATTGGTATCAACTTGTAATGCCGGGTTTGCACTAGTGCGTCCAGTTGTTAACGCAGTACTAGATTGAATTGCATTGTTCACCACACCATCGCCGCTAACACTGTTGGCAACAAATGCGAATGCGGAAGAAACTAATTGTTTGCGTGGTGACATTTCACCATCGTACGAAGTTCCAGTTGGCGCGAAGTTTACAGTTAAGTACAGTGAGCCGCCAGTAAAGTCTACGCCAGCCAAAGATGAACACGAACCCAACTTGGCGTTAAACACACCATTGGTCACCGTTAACTTTCCACAAGAGCCACTTGGTTGATCAAAAGTTTCTGTCCAAAGCAAACTTCCAGAAGTGGATGCATCATAAATTTTAAATTCAAAAGCGTAAGTACCGTTAGCGACGTTACTGCCATCACTAGCCTTGGTTAACTTCCCTTGGAAGTTAATGTATTTTGGAATTGTTGCTTGCGCCGTAGTGGTTGAACTTGCCAAGAATCCCGAAATTGCGAACGCACATACCAAAACAATCGCAAAAGCAATTTTTCCGGTGTGCGAGTACGCAATTTTTAATTTTGAGATCAAGTTACGATGCATTTAATTTTATGTTTGTTTCTTATTGCAACCTGGGGTTGCGAGATTTTCGGAGGCATTTTTTTGCCCCAAAGGTGTTTTTGTCCTTAAAACGCAAAAACACCATTCTAGGCGATAGATGGTGCAGTGAACTGGCATAACTGCCAAATGAGCTGCTTTGGATAGCGACGGTCGCGTCGGCTTCCAATGCGAACTGCTTGGATCTTGCCTTCCTTTTCCCAGTTACGAAGGGTGTTAGGATGGACATTAATCAAGGCTGCAGCTTCTTTGATCGTTAGCAACTCAGGCATAGTTGGATCGTATGTCATTTTGTTGTTGTTCGGATGCTATTAAAAGTATCCGAGATCGTTAGTTTTATTTTTGTTTTTACTTTTTTAAATTACCTTGCGGCACAAAAAAAGTGTATTGCCCAAATATGATTTGAACCTGCTCAATGGCAGGTTCATTTCGAGTATTTGATTGTGTTTTTGTTTCGACTTTTGTAGTTGTTCGGTCAGTTCGATTTTGGAACTAACTTCACTTAACTTACTAATAGTATAGCAGAAAATTAGCTATTTGTCAACAGAATTTACCATAACTTAACAATAAATAAAACCCTCGGATGAGGGTTTTATTTATTACTTTAGATTTATAGTTGGCCCGCCCACGCTTGTCGGCCCACCCCTACTTGTTGGGGCTTGCCTCTTTTTATTTCTGCGTATGAATATTCCAATCACTATAAAGAGAATCAACAACGGTGTAATGAACAATAACAAGATGCCAAGAATCACTAACAACAATTGCCAAGGAATGATCCAGAAGGAAGTGCTCTTTACATAATGACGCGCTGCATCGTTATTAACTGTAATTCCTAACTCAGCGGAGTAACGCCCTAAGGCAAAATTTTCCCACTGATACTTTACTGCATCAATAAAATTATTAAACTGAGGTTGCTTCACTTCTCCATCATAGTTCTCTACCTTTCCTTTGCAACCGGTTACCCACGCACTTTCATAACGACGAATACTTTCTGGTAACACATTACCGGCTCCTCTATTAGAACTAACCACTTTGGTTACTTGACCAAACGTATTTCTAATCGTTATGTCTCCCAAAGGCAGAACGCGGTCCTTCCCACTATTCTGGAACCGGAAGTAAAATTCAACTGGCAAGTGATTGTAAATATGATTTTTATCTTTTGTGCCAAATTCCAAAATGGTTTCCCCTTCAGGGAACTGACCGTTAACACGAAATAATATTAATGTGCCGACATCATTTTGCAAACTAATGTTAGTTTCGTTTTTTGGTGGAACTACTGATGCAAAAATTGCAGCGAAGTAACCACCTGGATCAACATTCGCAGGAATGTTAATCGTAAACGGAACTTCTCTGGCATCTAAGGCTGGGACTTGAATGCTATCTTGAATGCTAATCCATTTCGCCAAACCATCAGTTGCATTTGGTACAAATTGAGGTTGACCGCTTTCATCTTTATTTTCAAATTTTTGAGCTGACAAATATAAGGTGCGGTCAATCTTTTCATCATTGTAAATTTTGATTACACCGTTGGTGGTATTCCCCGGGTCGGCAGATAATTCCATGCGTACTGGGGACATGGTCACGGCCTTTGCCATAGACAGAGGCAATCCCCCACTCAAAAATATGGCTATCCCCAAGAGCAACAATAGTCGATTAGTTTTCATTTCGAGAACGGTTAATAATATATCGATTGTATCTACGGGCTATTCTATAGATAATTATAGCCAAAATTAGCAGGATAAGTACAGCGATAATAGTGGCCTTAATTGGCATTACCCAAAACACGGTTTTGGCCCGTAATTCCAATTTTGGGCTACCATAGAAGATCACTGCATTGGCGGTATAACGACCGAATGCAAATTTTGGATTCCATTTCGAAATAAATTCGCGTTTATTGAAAGGGAGGATAATATTTGCATCTCTATTAATCGGCACTTGAATTACTTGATCACCAACCATGTTCCGAATAGTTATTTCACCTTTAGCTTTACTATGCACGTTTCCATCATTACGAATGATAGTCGAAAATTCAATCGGTGTTATTTGGTAAAAAGTTTTTTGAACTTTAAAATTTTCAATTGCAATTTGTTCGGAAGAATGTCCTAAGCGCACCAAAATAATTACACCGGCTTTGCTTTGTACTGCTGTTCCAGTGGAACTGGGATTGTCTGGCGGGCGTCCAAACAAAATTCCTCCATAGTGAGTGCCAGGCTCAACGTCTGCGGGAATGGTAATTGCAAAATCTACTTTAGTACTGGCATGCGGTGGAATAGTAAATTGCGGCTGGCGTGTTACAGTAACCCATTTACTTAAAGAATATTTTGGGTTCGCATCTTGGTTGGTTGGTAGAAATATTGGTTGACCACTAGTTCCATTCGGCACAAAATCATTAATACTGGCCAAAAATGATAATGGCTTATCAGTGGTGTTAGTTAATGAAATAGATTTCTCAATAGTGTCACCTGGCTCAGCATCAATTTCGATGATAAATGGATTGATCCCCAACCCTTGGACTTGTAAAATCTGTTGTGATTCCGGAGGTTGTGCAGTGGAAGATTGTTGAGCATAAGTAGTTGGCAGTATTATTTCCCACGGTACAACAATCGTTAACAAAACCAACGCAACAACAAGATAACTAATTATATTCCTTTGTATTTTTAATCCCATGATTAATACTGTGCCGTGGTTATGTAAGTAACGGTGTTTTGATATGCGCCTGCTGCCTGCAAACTACCGACTTCGACTTTAAATATCAAATACGTATCTTCATTAGTCACAGGCGAACTATTACAGGCGACTTCTAAAGGACTGGTGGTAAATTGCGCGTATGTATCACTGCTGGAAAATCTACCTGTCGTTCCCGTACAGAGAGTCGCGTCTGTAGTATGATAGCCAAATGCGCCAGTAGTAAAGCCCCCACCCCAAGCTGTTGGACTGGCATTAGTACCAGAGAAGGCCGGAATTGAATCGGTTCCTGTAGTTCGTAAGTCACCGTCTTGCATCACAGTTGTTACATAACCGCTCGTAGCATTAGTGCTTACAGTAACTTCATGGGCCGCAGTTCGCGCCGAACTAATTGGCAATGATCCGTAATTAATAGCGTTGGTTGAGGAAGTTGTTGTGGTAGTTACCCCGCCAACAGTAGTTCCACTATTAATGCCGGTGAATACTACTGTTAAATCTGCCCCGGCAGTAGTTGCGTTTGCAGGAAGCGACCAGCCGCTTTCTGAATCTGCACCATAACGTGCCTTGACTTTGATTTTATAATTTGTGCCTGAGGCTAAGCCAACAACAGTCTCCCCTGTTCCGCTATTCCATCCCGCATAATCTTGCCATGCTGCAGTGGTGCTAATAGTATCATCAGTTTGGATATAATTAATCGTTGCGAAGTTGTCATCAGAAATGGCAATCGCAAAAGTGGTATCTACTTGTTGACCATCCCCGGGAACAACAACAAAGTCGAGAGAATTATATAGAGTGCCGCCAGTGTTCGTTAATGTCGGTGTTGCGGGAACACCAGGATACGCAGGTAATTGGAAACCGGCAAAAGTTTTATAATTGGTAGAACTAACACCATCACTCGAAGTATCGCCTATTGAATCACGTGAAGAATAATTGGTTGAGCTGCTTGTTTCCCCTCCACCATCAAAAGTCCCGTCTTCCACCTGATAGTTCGTGCTGCCCGTGGTTTGTGCAATGGCAACGCCTGGGATTAGTAATAACAGACTTAAGGCAATTATGATTTTGTTTTTGTGACTAATCATTGGTTAAGAATTTCGCCGTTGAGCACTATTAACAATATATCGGTTGTATCTCTTCAAAATCCATCGAAGAATTATTAGCAAAATAATTAATGCTGGGATAATTACGATTAGTAGTTGCCAAGGAATAACATAGAAGACAAAAGTGGCGCGATCGGTTTTAAACTCCTTCACACCAAAACCAACTTTTAGTGTCGCAGTATAGCGACCAAAAACAAAATGACGAGCTTGGTAGTTAACGGCATCCCAAAATTGCATTTTGTCGGCTTTAGGTAGGTCAATTACAGGGGGTTGCTTAAAGTCGCCCCCAGACTCTGTCCAGATGCTGGTAAACTTGCGAACACTTTTCGGTAACGCGCTCCCGTCTACCGGGTTTGCGCTTAAATTTTTCACACTGCTGCCAATGATATTTTTTATATCAATATCACCCACTGGCTTCTGATGATCATCACCGGTATTTTGAAAGCGATAATAAAATCCAACTGGAAGTTGGCTGTAAAATTTCTGCTTACCAATTGTAGAAAATTCCAAAATGTTTGCATTCTGGACAAAATCCCCGTTAACGCGGAATAATAACAGGGTACCTAGCTTTTCTACTAGAGCAACATCACCGTCATTGTTAGTGCCTCCTGGTGGCTGCGACAAGAAAAACAGAGCTGCATAGTGCCCGCCTGGATCAGCATTTGCAGGGACATCAATCTCCACTGGCAGATTATAGTTTTCGCCTGGGCCTAACGTAATAGAGTCAGGAGTATGTATCCATGATGCCAAATCGCCTGGACGAGACGAAAAAGTTGGGTTACCTGTTTCATCCTCAGCATTAAAATTTTCGTAACGAAGATAATAGGTTTTTGTCTGGCGCTCTTCGTTGATTATTTTTATATTGGATTTTACAGTTGATCCTGGATCACCATCCAGCTCAACCTTTGGCAGAACTGTTAAAGCTTTTGCAGTATTATTTCCGATACCAAAAGTAAAAATCAGGCTCAGGAATGCACCAAAAAAAGCGAAATATACTCTTCTAGACATGGTTAAATTATATCACAAAACCGCCTTTTAGGGCGGTTTTACTAATATATATAATGATTATGACCGAATTAGAAAGTGCCGGTAGCAACATAAGTTATAGCTGTGCTGTAAGCACCGGCAGGAGTATTCCCAGCGATGTTGGCTAAGTAGTGCCCACCAATAGTTTCAGTATTTGTTGGAGTAGTACGAGACACGATTGTTGTGGTCGTATTTGCCACATAACTCCAATTATTGCTGGCATTGGCATAAGCAGTAGCAACCGTAGATGTACCACTAGTGGTGTAGCTAGTCGCAAATTGTCCGGAACCCGGGGTACCGTCTGCATCACCAGTAAAGGTAGCTACGGCAATACTATCAGAACCACTCTTAAGAGTATCGCCCAGGTACGTTAAAACATATCCACTGGAAGCATTGGTTGCGATGGTCATAGTTACTGCGGATGTATCAGAAGCTGAACCTCCAGTGCTATATGTACCTGTGGCAGTTGCATAACGAGCAGCTCCAGTAGTTAACGAACCGAAACCAATTGTATTGTCCGATGAAGATGAGTCAATCAAAGTGAAAGTAATAGTTGGGTCAACTGTAGCCTGAACAGTAATTTGGTCGTTGGCAAGAATTTCTACAGCAATTGTGCCGGTATCTCCAAAACTGCCTGCAAAAGCAATGGTATCGTTAGAACCAATAGCACCATTAGTAATCTGGTGCGTGCCTGGTCCGGAACCAGTGGTGTCAACAGCAATTAAACCAATACGTAAACGAGCACAACGGCCAGCGGTAATGGTAGCGGAAGCGCCACCTGAAGTAATCGTTACAACTTGTCCGCTTCCAGCAATGCTAAATTGGGAAGTTGATGGCGATGAAGTTACTACAGATTTTTCTGTAAAAGTTGCACTGGAACAAGTTCCACTGGATCCTTCGGCAAAGTCAAAGTCAGCACCAACCAAAGAACCGATCCCTGTAAAACCCGATGAGAATGTTAAAGTAATTATTCCGCCAGATGCAACGCCACTAGGAGTTACAAATTTAATTTCATGATCAGAGGCAGTACTAGCTTTCTCTCTAGTCATCACATCAGACATTTGAGTTAAAGACGCAGCTTGTGCTGGTAGTGGACTTAATTGCATAGCGACTGTCAAAACTGCCACTATTGTCAGTTTGGCAATGATACTAAATCGATTTTTAATTTTTAAGTAATAATTTTTCATCATTAATTACTTCAAATGAAGTTTAAAATATTTAGTAAGTTCCGGTAGCGATATATGTAATGATTGTGCTATACGCACCAGCTGGAGTATTCCCGGCAATGTTCGCTAAATAGTGCCCGCCGATGGTTTCAGTACTAGTAGGAGTGGTACGAGACACGATAGTTGTGGTTGTATTAGCAACGAAGCTCCAGTTATTGCTGGAATTGTCATAGGCAGTAGCAACAGTAGATCCACCGCTAGCAGTGTAACCAGTAGCAAATTGAGCTGTGCCAGGGGTACCGTCTGCATCTCCAGTAAAGGTAGCTGCTGCAATGCTATCAGACCCACTCTTTAAGGTGTCACCCAAATAAGAAAGTACGTACCCACCTGAAGCATTTGTAGCTATAGTCATAGTTACCGCAGATGTGTCTGAACCTGAGCCCCCCGCAGTATAGGTACCATTAGCGGTTGCATATCTTGCACTGCCAGTAAGCAATGAACCAAAACCAATTGTATTATCGGTAGAAGTTGCATCAATCAAAGTAAAAGTAATAGTTGGGTCAACTGTAGCCTGCACTGTAATTTGATCGTTAGAAATAACTTCTACTGCGATTGTGCCAGTGTCTGCACCAGAGCCAACTGATAGTGCTACGGTATCGTTTGAGCCAATGGCACCATTAGAAATTTGGTTGGTTCCTGTAGTCCCAAAAGTTGCGTTTGTTCCAATTTCAATTTGGACACAATTTGTTGCTGCAATAGTTCCTGTACCAGAAGTAATGGTCACGACCTGGCCGGATGAGCTCACCCCCCAAGTTGCACCTGAAGGAGATGCTGCCAAAGTCTTATCGCTAAAGCCTGAACAAGATGCAGCCGAGGCTAGATCAACATCCCCGAATGCGATGGAGCTAACGCCAGTAAAGCCAGAGGAAAAAGTCAATGTAATAGTCTGGCCGGAACCAACACCAGTTGGAGTAACAAATTGAATAGTGTGATTAGAAGCTGTGCTAGCTTTTAAGCGGGACATTGTGTCCGACATTGAGGTCAAAGAAGCTGCCTGTGCGGTTAAAGGACTCAATTGCATGGACACAGCTAAAAATGCCACAATTGCCAATTTGGCAATTGTGTTCATTTGGTTTTTAATTTGAATAATCTTTTGTTTCATTATCTGCAGTTATTCTGCACAACCTCAATTACATTAATTATAGCACAATTTGTGCCTGCGAGCAAGCTATTTTTTAGTTGGGGTTTTTGCGGTGTTAGTATTTGTAGTAGCCTTCGTAGAAGTATTAGTGTTGGTGGACTTTGTGCTGGTATTGGTATTTGTAGTGCTAGTATTAGTATTTGCTGGGGTTTTTGGCGCAGAATTACTATTTGTGTTCAAAGTATTATTGTCATCTAAGTTCACAGGAGCAACTTCTATAATCTTATTTGTGGACGGGCGGTATAAAATCGCCTTTTTGTTTGTAGTAAATATCAACACCTTATCCCCAATTTGAGCATTGGCAAAGAAGGGCTGATCTTTCAAAGGAGCCAAATCGCTAACTGTAGCTATAGTAGGCTGTTCGCTTGGTAGATCAATTAATTGACCGACTTTGTCTAACAACGCTTTGGTTTCTTCTTCAGTAGCTTTCTGTGGGTTCTGCTTCAAATCTGAGATTTGTTTTTTTAGATCCTTGCTTTGCTTGTATTGCATGGCTGCAAACACCCCTGCTGCAATTAAGATTATTAACACAATAATCCAGGGTAGTTTGGAAAGAAATCCCTTTTTTTGACGGCTTGAACCAACTGATCTTTCTTCAGTCGCCATGTCGTCATCAATAAGTTTTAGTTTTGGCATTTGTTTCAGTAAGTTTAATACTTGAAATTATTATACAATATTTCTACTAAATTATAAAACCTACGCCAAACTTGCGAGCGGGGTTTTATAGAAATTTTTATTCTGATGGAGAGCTATCACTGCTATCCGACGAATCTGGTGGCAACGACTGTTCAGTTGAGCTGTCAGACGGTGAGCTATCTGCAGGGGTTGCCTCTGTTTCAGTACCGCTTGAGCCATCAGTAGTTGTTTCAGTCGCTGATCCTGAAGAAGTATCCGTGTTAGTATCAGATGAGGTACTATCCCCCGCGACAATTCCTGGTTCTGGGGTATCAGCTTTGCCATCAGACAAACTAATTTTGGCATCTTTGACTGCCAAAGCAATCCAACTAAACATTAAGTCGCGAGGAGCAGGCTTGTTCAAAATAATTGTGAAGCCTTTTTCGTTTTTGTTGATGACTAAATATTGAACGTCAGCATCAAACAAAGACTGTGCTGCACCTTCTTGTTCCTTTTGGAGCTTGTCGATAATTTTTGGATCAGTAGTCTTTGTGTACGATGGATCAGATTCCAATGTTGGGCCAATATTAATAATTGGTTGTGTTAAGTAAGCGGAATCAAAATTGATTGTAACCTTGGAGTCACCTTCTTTGAACTTGGCAAAGCCGGCTGTGTCAGAATTGAAGTATGGACGACCAATGAAGTGCATGTCGCTTAGTACAGAAATAAATTTCCCGAGTGCGCCAATACTATCAATGGTTAATCCATTGGCAGTAATTTTAGGTGTCACAATTTCAGTCTTGGCTATTAAGCGGTCAAATTGTGTTTGCTCGATAGCAACAGCCTGAGTATTTGCAGAGGCTGTCTCTGGATCGGTTTGGGTCATTAACCCAGCCAAGAATTGTTTAGCATCAAATGTAGTATCTGGTGTTATATCGGCGACTTGTAGCGGATTTTCGACTACAGGGTCGATGCCACTTGCAGGAGTAGCCGGCTGATCAGGAGGGTCATCCTGCCAGACACGAACGTAGTCAATGTCTAAGATTGTAGTGACTGCGGCATTAGAGTTCACATTAGCGGCCAAAGTAAGACCTAAGGCAGTTGCTCCTGGACCCGCAGCTGTTACGCCTGATCCACACTCAGTTTCAACTATACCGTCAGAAGTATTAACATCAACAAAGAAATGGATATCACTATTTGAACGCACTTCAATGCGCAAGTATGCATATGCTGTTGTAGTGAGAGTTCCGGAACAGATTTGAACCGAACCGACAAGCGCGCCGCCCGAGGCAACATAACCCTGCCAAGAGTTCGAACTCGTAGGACAAGTCGGTGCTGTTGTGGAATATGTTGTACAGTTACTAAAGAATACGCCATTAGAAGGCATGCCATTTTGGCCAGCACCCAAGTCACTTAAACCAACTATTACTTCGGAGTTTGCATTGGCGTTTAAGCCTGTACCTGCAGCTTTTACTTTAGCTGTAAACACCGGCAAGTTATTTGCTGCAAATGGTTTGTATGGAGCACCGGCAGTAGTACCACCACTAAGGTACTCTAAACAGTTAGCTTTTGTTGATGCGGTGGCAATTCCAGTAGCTAAAATTTCTTCGACACCATATTGAGTGGTGTTGCTTGGTTGCCACATTTTACAGGTGCCACCGAGAGTAGTACCCCCAACAATACTAACACCCAATTCTCCAGTGTTTGCAGCTTGTGGGCCGGTGGTTGGCGCACAAGCAGCCACAGCTCCACCGCCTCCTTGCCAGTCACCGCGAGCAAAAACTGAACCAATGGTATTTGCTGTCGCAGCTGGGGCACAGTTAGTAGTTTTAAAGACGTTAAATTCTTCACCAAAATAAGAGTTCTTATCCATGAACGCTCCAGTAATTGCCAAACCACCAAAGTTACTGCCCATGTGCTTGATGTTGAAGATGCTGTTGGAGCTTGAGTTATTAACATTGAATACGTTTTGGCCTAATACTGCACTCACAGCATTTAAGTTAATAACACTGTCTACAGTTAGGCCGTTATTGAGATCGGCGAAACCGTCAACACGTAAGTCACCAACCACTCGGGTATTACCCGCAGTTAAAGCACCACCGCCAGAATAGTCAGTTAATGTTTGAGAGGTTAGACCAAGTAAATCGAGGCCTCCAAAGATTGACACTCTTGCTCCGCTGGCAAAGAAAGCCGAAGCCGGGAGAGTAGTAGTGCCATCATAACCATTAAAGTTATATAAATATGTATTAACGTACAAAGATGTTGCCTGCTGACGAGCTGCAGGTAAAGGATTGGTACTAGTTGCCCAAGCTCCTAATGGTCCCACACTATTTACCTTTGCATAATAAACAGTTGCAACTGGAGCGCCGGCTTGTCGTCCCCCCATGTTAAATAAATAGCCATTCAAGATCCCTGTTGTATGAAACCCAGTAGCAACAGGCAAAGAGGTAGCAGCTGTCCAAGCTCCTAAAGTACCATCATTGGCAGGGGTTGCGTATTCAACAGTAGTAAGAGCTGTATTACATAGACCACCGGCGTCGCTACAACCGCCAATTGAATAAATTTTTCCATTAACGTTCATAGTACTTTGCCCGTAACGACCGCTTCCTAAAGCGGTTACCCCGGTCGTGGTCCAACCTGAAATGCTACCATCTGCATTTAAACGACCTGAATATACGGTGGTTTGAGCAGTAGCGTTATACCCACCAATGTAGTAGACGTAGCCATTAGAGAAAATTGCGGTACCATATCCTCTTGCAGCAGGTATACCAGTTGCATTAGTCTGCCAAGACCCCAAAGAACCATCGCTGTTAAGCTTGCTATATTTAACTGTAGATATCGGTGTAGTACAAGCTGCAGTAGCTGAAGTATCAGTGCAACCACCAATTACATATAAGTAACCATTAGCTACAAAACTAGCATGGCCATAAACTCCTGGTAATAAGTTATTATTTGCTTCTTGAGTCCATGACCCGGGAGTTAAAGATCCGTCAGCGTTAATACGACCATATAATATGGTTGTGTAAGCTCCTCCGCTTGTACCGTTAGCTGTAGTTCCACCAATCATATAAGCAAAACCATTTGCGGTTACTGATGCGGACGCACGACGAGCAGTTGGTACGGGCGTGGAGTTTGATTGCCATGGCTGGATATCAGCATTTTGCGCAGCGTTTAAAGTAATGTTTCCATAGTTGGCATCAACTTGAATGTTATTTCCAGGTGCAGTGTAATCCATTGTAGAAGAGCCTGGAATAAGGGTAAATCCATCAATATAAACAGTAGGGGTACCGGCAGCATTTTGTTTAATAAATATGTTGCTGGTTGAAGTGTTAATAGTGGCACCAGTAGTGAAGGTACAAGTAAATTCTGTCCATGTGGTAGTGACAGCAGAGTCTGAACAACCACCTACGTCACTGCCGTTGTCCTGGCGGTCAAGTCTTAGAGTGGCAGTACCACTGGCGGTCTTCGCCCAGAAAGTTGCAGCGTAAGGAGCATTTGCCGCAAAAGGATAACTGTATTGTGCGCCATCACCTACTGCATCACCGGAAAACTTCAAAGTACCAGAACCGTACTTGGCGTTGCTTGCTGCATTATCCCAAACTGGCCCAGTAGTTGGAGTACCTTTAGCAACCCAATTATGAATGTTTTGTTCAAAGGATGCATTGTAGATTTGGTTTGTAGTGGTACGGCCATCAACTTTTAATCTCACTGCTGTATCCTTGAGAACAAAGGTATGATCACCTAAAGAAGACAGCATACCCATAGTCCAAGTAGTATAGTTAGGTTGGTTAAATGTAATCGCCGCTGTATTACTCGAAGTAGAAGTGACTTGAATATTTGTATCCGCAGAGGAAGAAACTTCCAAAGTATCGGTTGGGGTTGCAGTACCAATACCCACGCGTCCACCGCCAGCAGGAACAATGATGGCATAGTTAGCTGTCGTGGCTCCGGACGCTGACACA
Source organism: uncultured Candidatus Saccharibacteria bacterium (assembly GCA_964473815.1). GTDB lineage: Bacteria > Patescibacteriota > Doudnabacteria > UBA920 > UBA920 > UBA920. Next base: position 46,562 of record CAYYQK010000002.1, read on the forward strand.
GTAAGCCCCACGTTAGTTGCAGTAGCTCCTGTGTGGGTGTTGCTAATTTGAGCGCCATAAGTTGTTGAAGCTCCAGCTACTGCACCGGAAGTAGAAATATTTAGAGCTGTTTGATTGCCAAGAGCATTGCCGCCTGAGACGGTTAAGTCAGCCAAGGAACCAGATGTAAGAGTCGAGGAAGCAAGAGAAAGACCTGCAGTTGTACCAGTCCCGGTAGTTGTTCCTAAAGTCATTTTTACTGATCCAGTTGAGGCTGGTGCAAATGTAATGTTCCCAGATGTTGTAGTAGATAAAGCCAAATCCGCACTAGTACTCGAAATGTTATTTCCTGCCGCAGAAGTAATAGTCAAAGCACCGGAAGTGGTTTTCCAAAGAGATGCACCATTACCAGTAATATTAACTGCGCCCGTGCCGCCGCCGTTTAATGTTAAGGCGCCGGTTCCTGTAGCTGAAATGGTTAAGGCTTTGTTGGTGTCAGTAGAAGTAATATCTGTACCGATTGTGCCGTTAAAGACCAAGCCGTTAGTTAATGTACCCGCGGTTCTGGTTACATTCAAACCACTTGTAGTAGTGCCAGCGCCAGTTTGTTCAAACACCAACCCATTGGTCACTGTACCAGAAGCATTGTTACCTGAAATATACAAAGCTTTGGATGCAGAAACGTGGTTATTAGTAACAGTAAAGGCGGTTGCTGTGCCCAAACCCGACGCCAAAGTGATTGCCACATCGTTACCAGAAGTAGTGGTAATGGTATTGCCTGATCCGTAAGCAGTTTGCAAAGTTCCCCCACCTCCACCACAACCAGAACAAGATGATACTGTCAAAGCACCAGCACGAGAAATTTTCCAGGTTGAACCTGTACCCACAATATCATTTAAGTTTGTTCCGGATGCGTTAGACAAGTTGAATTGCAAACCTGTCTGGTCAAATGCACCCGTCCCTGAAAGTGTAATAGATTGACCAACTAATGCACCGGTTTGTGCAGTTGAATCGGTAAGGGCATTTAATGTTCCTGTTGTGGTTGTGGATGTTACGGATGAAGTTCCAAATCCTGTTAGGGCAATGGATCCGGAAGTACCAGTTAAGTTAAGCGCACCAGTAGACAATGTTAAGCCATTGCTGGCAGTTAAGGTTGAAGCCGAAGTAATAGTTCCGGAACTTGTGGTAGCAATTGTTCCGGTAGTGGAAATATTGATATTAGAAGCCAAGTCCCCACCTACTACTGAAGAGAAAGATGGAGCACCACTGGCATTACCATGCAATATTGTGGTTGAAGTTCCAAGACTCCCTAGCACACTTGGGGCAACACCAGTACCACCTCCAAGCAAAAGAGCGTTAGCGGTAAGAAGTCCTGAAGAAGCCATGGTGCCAGTACCGGAAAAGTAAGGAATGCCACCACTGGTACCGCTCGCTATTCCGGTGCCTCCCTGAGCTACAGTCACTGCGGCGTTACTGGTTAGAATAGTCGCGCTAGCATCAGGCAAGGTAAAAGTTTTTTCTGCAGTAGTAGGACCAGAGAATTTAGTGAAACCGTTTCCAGTGCCACCATTGGCACTACCTAATATGCCTGTGATAGTTGAAGTACCTAAAGCAACTGTGAATCCGCTCCCGGTTGCGCCGGCAGTAAGAGTGCCAGTACCAGTGAGTGAACCATAGGTCCCAACAATTGAACCACTTGGCACTGTACCAGTTAACTGAGCAGCATTAATCAAACCTGCAGCACTAATTAAAGATGTGCCGTTGTAATTTAACAAGTCTGTCCAGTTGTTACCACTACCAGCGTAAATTGCGTACTTCGGACAAGTTCCTGCTGCACAAGTATTAGTAGCTACAGTGCCGAGGTTGATACCAAATGTATTGTGGGTGCCAGTGCCGGAAGAAACATTTAGAGTAGGGTTTAAAGTCAAACCAGCAATACTCGAAGTGTTTGGACTGGCAATTGTCGAAGCATTTGTATAAGTTAGATTTAAAATTGAGTTTGCTGAACCCGAAGACGGATTTAACACCGCATTGCTAAATGTCACTAAATCAGTTCCTGTCTCCGAAGAAGATCCAGTCACAGTTAAGCCGGCTGCATTAGATGTTTGGGCTACTGCAATTTTGCCTGCGGACCCTGTGGTGCCAATTCCCAATCCTCCGAACTGAGGATTAGAAGTAGTAGCAATATCCTGAACTGTTCCAATTTGAATCGTACCATGACCATTGGTCACTGTGGTTTGGTTAGCTGTATTAGAGATTGTTCCCAAAGTAAGCGTGTTGCCGGTGGTGTTACCAATAAGTAATTGACCATCGGTGTAGGAAGTTTGACCAGTACCACCTTTGTTTACGGCGATTGTGCTAGCCGACCAAGTACCAGTAGCAACTGTACCTAGTGTGGTAATATTAGCTGAACCAGCCCAGGTAGAAAGCGCGGTGTTTTCCACATTGCCCAATCCTACATCTGTAGAAGACAAAGTTGTCCACGCAGGGACAGCACCATTAACACCCGTTCCTGTTTGGCTTAAGAATTTCTTAGTTGAGGAAGTATTTGGAGAAAGTAGGGTTGTAGTATCAGTATTGGACTGATACGGAATTGATCCAAGCAAGGTTGTATTGTTACCCCCTACCAAGTTTGTGGCTTTGCCCGATGTTAACCCGGAAGCCGTACCGGTTAAGTTGGTAGCAACACCAGAACTTGGTGTTCCCAACGCTCCCCCGTCATATAGCAAAGTAGCGGAGGAGTTAGGCAGAGTGAATGTTTTTTCTGAAGTAGTAGGACCAGAGAATTTAGTGAAACCGTTTCCAGTGCCACCATAGGTGCTACTTAGAATTCCAGTGATAGTCGATGTTCCTAGGGCAATAGTAAATCCTGCACCAGTTGATCCTGCGGTCAATACACCGGAAGTATTAACATTAAATGCATTCCCTGTTCCTGCTGTTAAAGCACCAGAGACATCAACATTCCCAGTCACATTTAAGTCACCACCAGACGGGGCAATGGTCAAATCACCACCGGAATCTGCGGTAAAACTAGAATAATTTGAGCCGTCATAAGAAACGCGGAATTGTTCAGTGGTCGCAGTAACTTGCAGCTTGGCAGAAATACTAGAGGTGTTAATGCCAACATTGCCACCAGTTAAGTTAAGCCCTGGCGCGCTTCCTGCAACTGTTAAAGTGGTAAAGCCATTTGAAGCTACGCCAACAGTTAATTTGTCGGAAGTGTCATAACTTAGCGAAGCTTGTGGTGTTGTTGTATTAGTAATATCAATTGAACCAGTTCCTACCAAACTATTAGCAACGAATGCGGCCGGTACAGCACCCACTTTTTTACGTGGGGCCATTTCCCCATCCCAACTCGGACTACCAGTTCCACCGATGTTTACAGATAAGAATAAAGTTTTATTAAAATCAACGCCCGACAAAGAGGTTACTTCACCTAACATTACATTGAATAAGCCGTTTGTGACCTGAACTTTGTTGGCACCGGTCCGAGTTTCAGTCCACAGCAAATTACCACCAGTTGGTGGGCTGCCACTACCTAAAGCATCGTAAAGCTTAAATTCCATATTGTAGGTACCATCAGCCACTGCTACATAACTACCATTGGTTAATTTACCCTGATAGTTAAAGACCGGATTAAAGGCTGCCTGCGCCAATTGTTTTGGCTGATTTGCGACTAAAACAATCCCAGAAATCAACAAAATTACAATAATTCCCAATTTTTGCATTAGAGATCTCATAGTGCAGCCTCCTTCTGATGAGTTTCGCGTTCTTCCAGTCGCCAATGCTTAGCTTTTTGCTCAGTCAGATATGACAAAACCGCATCACTTGTAGTGAGCCAGTTTCGGGCAATTTTTATTGCTTTGAGGTGGCCGGTCCTAGCGCGCAAACTGAGATACTCCGCTGAATACGGAGTGAACTTAGCTGCCTCGTGAATTGAGATCAGTTTACCTGATGCGAGAAAGGACTGTTGCTCCTTGTCTGACATATTGTGGTTTTGTTTTTTGTTTTTGTTTCGCTGCGTCCGGAGGGAATAAAAATTCCCAGGAACAAAACTCCGTTCAATTTCTTGAACAAGGTTTAGTCTCTGGGAAATATCCGGTCAAATTGTCTTTTTGTTTCTTTGATGACGACCGCTAATTTTGGCGAGTCGACTTCAATATGCGCTATCCAATATTTCTTAACTTAATTATAGCAAAAATTTCATATCTCGTCAACAACAAATAATGGGTATCCGATACTTTTTTGTTAGTGAGTTTTGTTAATTATTGTTAACTTAAGTTTTAAATTTTGTTTTTGGTTTAGTTCTAACCCTTCGTGGCTTCTGAGGCATGATGACATTCACCGGCCCTGCATGTCTATAGTGCATCCGAACGAGAAAATAGATTGGGACAAACACTACCACCGAAAATATAAAGGCCCACCAAGGAATTGGATTTTTAGCTGTCCCCCCTACGCCCTTAGCATTTACGGAGAAGATTTCAAAACTCCCAGCTACTGTGGATATAACTTGGCCTAAATTATTGAAAATCGTTACAGAAACATGATATAACTGAGCCAAAATTGCTGGAGGGATTGTGGCGAAGAATTCTTTGGTCGTTTTATCAAAGGAGAATAAATATGAAGCTAATACGTTATTTTGATCCTTTACCCCCAAAACAATCAATTTAGTCCCTTCGGGTAGTAACGCATAAGGAATACGCAAAGTAATATCTGAACCTGCGGGGATCTTTGGATTATTTGCGTCTACTGTGGCTGAGCCATGATTGTAAACTATGGTAAAATCGCGAAAATTCACTATTTTGCTTGGCGGTTGAGGGGCTTGAGGAAATTGAAAATCCACCACAGGTGCATCAGAATAGGAATTTTGATTTTGTCCTATTTGTTGACTGTAAGGCAGAATTCTGGCAATTACGATTGCTCCCGGGGAATAATTCCCTGATCTATCAGCTGCGAAAATGCTGTAATAGTATGTAATCCCAGGGTTTACTGCCCCATCGGAGGTTTCTTGAACCGTACCTTCGTAAATTACCAACCCACTGCCTGGATCCGGTGGGAAAAACCGTTCCGACCGCACAATTCGGACTTTAGCAAAATCTTTATCTGCCGGATTTTGCCATGATAAAATTATCCGACCGTGATTTGGTGTGGCTGTAAAATTAGTAACATTTTGTGGTGCGGTTAAATCTGGTTCAGCTAAAGTCACAAAAGTTCCCTGGTAAACTCTTTGATTCCCAGCCTGATCGATAGCTGTAATTGTGAAATGATAATTTGCCTGTGGCTCCAAATTCAGAATTTCGGCACTGTGCTTTTTGTCGTATTTTTCAACAGTAATTTGCCCATCACCAACATCATCGCTTTTACCCCAGGCGACTTTGCCCAAACTAATTTCGTCTGTTTGCCAAAAAACTACTGCACTTTTTGCATTGGTTTTTACTGAAACATTAAATATTAACGGGGCAATATGATCAGCAAATTGTGATTGGCTACCATGAATATCAACTGGCTGTTCAACATTTAAGCTACTTGTCTGAGCCAAAGCTAAATTCGGCAACATCAACATGCTGATCAAAAAAATCAAACAGTATTTTCGACCGGTCGTAAACATTGATTAACAAAAGTTAATTTGTGAATTAATTCGGGACTGCAGTGACTAAAACCGTGGCAGCATAAGTACCGTTCGGTTGAATATGACTAGAACCCGATTCTGCCCGAATTTTAACAGTAGTGCCTGTCCCACTAGGGTGATTGCCAGTGGTACGTTTGGCAATTAAAGTATCAGAAGTAGTTAATGCGTCCCAACAATGCAATGACGCATCTGCAGAACCGGTGTTACAAGCACTGCCATTGTCTTTGTATCTTTGAATGATATCAGTGCCTTCCGGAGTAAATCCGAATTCGCTGTCTGTAGATAAAACGGACCAGTTATAATCGGGGTCACTAGTTGCTGGAGTGTAATTGTTAAAATCGCCGTTGGCGCTACGCATGGCCGGATTAGTACTGGAGTGCACAAACATACTATAACCAGACTGGCTATCAGTAGTTACTGTCCAGGACATACTACCGTCCCCTGTCCCTCCAGAAATACCACTAATCGAAGGGGACATTGAAACACTACCGTTGGAAGTAATGGCAATATAAACTTGTTGGGAACCCAAAAAACCAGCATCAATTTTATAACTACCGCTTGAGGAAGGACCAGTCCCTACTTCCCCCAAACTGTTCAATTCTTTGTATGAACCCGAAGATGATTGCTGACCACTAGCATTAAGTGAATCAATCGGTATACGGTAAGTGCCGCTACTCATCTGAGCCCAAGCTTGCGGGGTGTTGAATATAAAAAGCAAGAGTGCAATCACAGCGGATTTGCACCATTTGCTTTCCCTCCACGATTTGTAGTTTAGAGGATTGCGCATTGCTATTTACGGTTGCTAACGTTATTTCTTGCGTTTGATTTCAAACGAACCGGTCACTTTGCGCAAAATGAAGAATACAATAATTATCGCTAAGATTATTCCGACTAAGATTTTCCAAGGCAAAACCCAGAAAGCAATGGTTTTGGTGTCAGTTACATCCGGATTTTCCTGATACCCACGGTCAATCACGGCAGTTGCAGTATAACGCCCAAGCGCGAAACCACTGTCCCATGTCACAGTTGCGCTACGCAAAGATGCTGGCAAACTGAAGAACGGTGGAATATCTAAGTCTTTCACTTTATGCCCAAACATGTTCTTAACCTCAATGTGACCCTGAGGAATCAAGTGGACACTACTATTATTCTCAAATAATGCTTCAAAAGTAAACGGACCCTTTTCATAAAAAGGCTTACTGCTGCCGGAAAGCCGGAAATCCTTTAAATCAGCATCTTCTTTAACATGGCCAGCAACACGGACAAAGTACAATGCACCAAGACGAGAAATGGTCCGGGCTTCATTATCATTAGTATCAGCGGAAGTATTAGATGGTTGTGAAGAAACCAATACTGATGCAAATTTACCGCCTGGTTCAGCATCAGCAGGGATATTAATAGCTACATTAATAGTAGCGGTTTGCTTTGAACCGAGCTTGAAAGTACTGACTTCAGGTTTGATGTAATCTTTTAAAGAGTAAGGGCCTTTATCATTACCAAGTAAAACTACAACCCGACCGGGATCTTTAGATCCTTGAAAATCTTCGATACTAACAGTAAAAGTTTGTTGACGGTCGGTTCGGTTAGTGACAGAAAGTGTCTTCGTAGTTTTTTCGCCAGGTTTTAATATGACCTCTTGCTTTGCTGGCTCCAATACAAAATCATTCCGAATTTCAACCGGAGCATCTTTGATTTCAATTGCGCGAGCCGCGTTGGGAATTACAAGCATGCCAATAACAGGCAGCAGAGCGAAAGTGCGGCGTAGAAGACGACGATGTAACGAAACAGTTTGTTTAAATAAAGTCATTTTTGTTTTACTGGGCAGTCGCTGTAGCTGTAATAGTAGCGCTGTAAGTACCACTGGCTGCGAAAATACCAGCTTGTTCTGTGGCTACACACATAGTTGAAGCAGTTCCAGAAGTACCTGTTGGAGCAGTAGCGTTAGCAATTTGGTCAGCGCTACCTGTTAGGTCAAAATCACGCCACTTAAGAGTCGTGCTTGGAACATCAGCACCAGCAATACAGTCTGCATCTGTTTCCCAAGTTCCTGTTGGAACATCTGTACCTCGAGCTGAGTAGCCAAATTCAGCAGCACTAGAAACTGACCATGTTTCTGGAGTTTCAGAGACCGCTGGCGTGTAATCAGCAATGTTACCGCCGCCGCCGCTTCGGGAAAGAGCAGGAGCTGTAGAAGCATATAAGGTCAAATTGTACCCACCGGCACTATTCGTTGTAACTGTCCAAGAGGCACTACCTACAGCAGTATTCTGCGAAGTACTCAAGTGAGTCATGGTAATGTCAGATGGTGCAGAAATTGTAATTCCGCTATCTACAACCTGACTTACGTTAACACTATCGGTAACTGATTGGGCAACTAATCCTTCTGGATGAAGGATAACAAAACCACCTGCGACTATAATAATGCTGGCCAAACCGGTGATTAAGTTTTGTTTTAATTTCATTTTCTTAAAAGGATTATTAACTGCATAAATTATACCACATTTTTACCAAGCTGTGGAAAACTTTGTGCCGATTGCAGAATAATTGCCAAAATTTAAAACCACTCGTTAGAGTGGTTTTAAAAAGCTAGAACAACGGAGCTGGGGTTTTTAAATTTTCTTCAGCGATTTCATCGGAGAAACCAGTTCCAGCAGGAATGAGTTTACCAATAATTACATTTTCTTTTAACCCACGAAGGTAGTCAGTCTTGCCGGTTACCGCAGCTTCAATTAACACACGCGTGGTTTCTTGGAAAGATGCCGCTGCAAGGAAACTTTCAGTAGACAGGGAGATTTTTGTAATACCCATTAACAGCTGTTCGGCCTGCGCTGGAGCGCGACCTTCGGTTACAAGTTGTTCGTTGACTTCCTGCATACGAGATTTATCAACCATGTCCCCCAGTACAAATTCGCTGTCGCCACTGTCGGTGATGCGCATCTTACTAAACATTTGACGCGCGATAACTTCAACGTGCTTGTCGTGAATCTGCTGACCCTGAGATACGTAAATATCTTGTACTTCTTTCACAATATATTTTTGTGCGGCTTCTGGTCCTTGCAAATCGAGCACCTGGTTTGGATTCAAATTACCTTCTGTAAGCGGTTGACCAGGGTAAACCAAGTCACCATCTTTAACTGTAAGGGAGAACCCACGAGGGATGATGTATTCGCGCAAGTCATCACCTTCGTGAACGAGGCGCATGCTTTCACCTTCGACATTCACAATTCCAGCAGCCTGAGCCTTAACCAAAGCACCAGAACTGTCAGTATACAGAGAGTCCCCGATTGCAACGTGAGTACCATTCTTAATTACAGCTTCGGACCCGCTAGGTAATTGTAAATGTTCGGTTTCAACATTCTGTCCCTCAATGCGAATGATTTGTTCTTTAGTTGGAGCAATGCTTACCGAAACTTTGCCAGCGATTTCAGCAACTGTTGCCATACCTTTTGGTTCTCGAGCTTCGAACAATTCTTCTACACGAGGCAAACCTTGAGTAATATCTTTTTCAGATGCAGAACCTCCACTGTGGAAGGTACGCATTGTAAGCTGGGTTCCTGGTTCACCAATTGCCTGGGCAGCCACAATACCTACTGCTGCACCGAGTTCCACCATGGCGTTGAAACCAAGGTCATAACCGTAACACAACTGACAAATACCACGAACTAATTTACACTTCAAAACTGAACGACACTTTACTTCGGTAATCCCAGCATCAACAATTTGTTTTGCAGTTTGTTCATCAAGACCCTGATTTTTCTTAGCCAAAACTGTGCCATCGGCTGCCTTTACTTCTGCAGCTGCCACACGACCAAACAAACGATTTTCGAATGCTTGGTTCATGGCTTCGCTTTCTTCTGCAGTAATAATGTCAAAATCTTTGGTGCCGCAATCTACAGCATTTACCACTACGTCCTGAGCAACATCGACAAGACGGCGGGTCAAGTACCCAGCGTCAGCAGTACGGAGCGCAGTGTCAGACATACCTTTACGTGAACCGTGAGTGGAGATGAAATATTCAAGTACGCCCAAACCTTCTTTAAAGGACGCGCGAACTGGAAGCTCAATAACGTCACCAGCCGGGTTTACCACAAGACCTTTCATACCAGACATCGCGTTAATCTGTGACATAGAGCCACGACCACCGGAGTTAAAGATATAGTTTACAGAGCTGTGATCAACTACATTTGAAGATACATCCTTCGCTAACTTTTCACCCGCATCTGCCCAAATTTCAACAATACGATTTTTACGTTCATCATCAGTTAGCAAACCTTCTTGGAACTGATTATAAATTGCCTTCACTTGTTCATCAGCTTTTTCGAGCAATAGATGCTTTTCTTGTGGTACAGCCAAGTCGTCCATGCCCCAAGAAATTCCAGAGCGCTTCATATAAGTAAAGCCGGTGCGCTTAATGTCGTCAATTAATTGCGCAGTGCGTTCGCTGCCAAATAAACGGTAAGCTTCGCGAACCAAAGTTTGTAATTTTTTCTTGTCGAAGTTTTCATCGCGGTAACCCATTTCTTCAGGGACAACGCGGTTGAAGATCAATCGACCAACAGAAGTTTCTCGCATTTCACCATTTGGCATGCGCACTTTAATCTTCGCTTGAATGTGAACGTGCTTGTTATTATAAGCAAGGACAGCTTCTTGTTGATCAGAGAAAATTTTGCCTTCGCCTTGTAAGCCATCGCGAATTTTAGTGATGTAGTAGCAACCCACCACCACGTCTTTATCTGGAGTCATCACTGGTTGACCTGACGCAGGCTTCAACAAGTTGTGAGAAGATACCATAATTTCGCGCGCTTCTTTTTGTGCAGCTTCAGTAAGAGGGACGTGCACAGCCATCTGGTCACCATCGAAGTCAGCGTTGAACGCTGCACAAACCATTGGGTGAAGCTGGATCGCCTTCCCTTCAATCAATACTGGTTGGAACGCCTGGAAACCCAAACGGTGGAGAGTAGGTGCACGGTTAAGAAGTACGAAGTGATCGGCAGTAACTTCTTCCAAAATGTCCCACACTTCAGTACGGCCTTGTTCAATTAAACGGTTTGCACTGCGTACGTTATGGGCGTATTCGCGGCCGATCAATTTAGAAATAACGAACGGCTTGAACAATTCCAATGCCATAGCTTTTGGCAGCCCACACTGGTGCAGCTTCAAAGTTGGGCCTACCACAATTACAGAACGACCGGAATAGTCTACACGTTTACCAAGCAAGTTCTGACGGAAGCGACCCTGCTTACCTTTGAGCATGTCTGCCAACGAACGGAGCTTGCGCTTTTGGCCAGTTGAAGCAGTTACTTCCTTACCATGACGAACACTGTTGTCGATCAAAGCATCAACTGCTTCCTGCAGCATACGCTTTTCGTTACGGGTAATAACTTCAGGCGATTTAATTTCCAAAAGTTTCTTCAAACGATTGTTACGGTTAATAACACGGCGATACAAGTCGTTCAAGTCAGAAGCAGCGAAACGACCACCATCTAATTGCACCATTGGACGCAAGTCAGGTGGGATAACTGGCAAGTGCGTGATCAACATCCATTCCGGACGAAGACCAGACTTAATCAACGACTTCACAAGCTTTAAGCGACGCATCATTTTCTTAGCAGCTTGCCCTTCGGTGTTAGCAAGTTGCGCTTCAATATCCTGGGCAAGTTCTTCAAGATTCAATTCTTCCAAAAGACTCTTCACGGCTTCGGCACCAATTCCAGCTGTGAACACTGGACCGTACTTCAAAGACAAATCGCGGTAAGCGAGTTCAGAAATAATTTGATACTTCTTAATGCTCTTCAATTCGCTACGAGCCTGGTCGCGAATGCTCTCTAAAGCACTAACTTCTTGCTGCCACAAATCTTTGATGCGGGTTGTTTCTGCATCAATTTTTGCACCTGCAACATCTGCATCACCTTTTAATTCCTGACCCATTTCACTGCGAGTCTTTGCAATCAAAGTTTCGTAGCGATTTTCAATTTCTTTTTTCTTAGATTTAAATTCCGCTTCAATTTGTTCAAGTGTGCTAGCGCGCGCTTCTTCATCAACAGAAGTGATGATGTACGCGGCAAAGTAAACACAGCGTTCCAGTTCCTGAACACCTAAATCTAAAATTAAACCTAGGCGGCTTGGAACCGAACGCAAAAACCAAATGTGTGCTACTGGTACGGCCAAAGTAATATGACCCATGCGTTCGCGACGAACACTGGACTTAGTTACTTCCACGCCACACTTATCACAAACAATATTTTTGTAGCGAATACGCTTGTATTTACCACAGTAACATTCCCAGTCCTTAATCGGCCCGAAAATCTTTTCATCGAACAAGCCATCTTTTTCCGGACGTTGAGTACGATAGTTAATGGTTTCTGGCTTGGTAACTTCACCGTAAGACCAGTCTAAAATGGTTTCCGGAGAAGCCAATTTGATCTTTACGCCTTTAAATTCTTCAGTTTGAGTTAACATAGTTCTCTATATATTAGTTACCTTATTCCTTCTTGGCCTTTTTCTCTTTTTTCTTCTTCACTGGATCATCAAAGAGAGAAGGTCCTTCAGGTGCTACGACCACAGCAGCCTGGTTTGGTTGTTCGCCATCTTCCATATCAACTGGAATGGCATCTTGCATACTCATTGATCCGTTCACGCCGAGCAAGTCAACGTCGAGACCAAGAGATTGTAATTCTTTAATCAGTACGCGGAAAGATTCTGGTACGTTCGGTTTCTTAATCGCTTCACCTTTTACAATCGCTTCGTAAGTTTTACTGCGACCCACAACGTCATCTGACTTGATAGTCAACATTTCTTGTAGAGTATGAGCTGCGCCATAACCTTCAAGCGCCCATACTTCCATTTCCCCGAAACGCTGTCCACCCATTTGGGCTTTACCACCGAGCGGCTGTTGGGTAATTAAACTGTAAGGACCAGTGGAACGCGCGTGCATCTTGTCATCAACTAAGTGGTGAAGTTTCAGGAAGTACTTCACACCAACAGTTACTGGCTCATCAAATCGTTCGCCGGTTTTACCATCGTACAAAACTGATTTACCATTTGTGTTAATGCCAGCCTTTTCTAGTTCGCCTTTAATTTGTTCTTCTGTGATTCCGTCAAGCACTGGAGTAGCAACATGATAACCAAGTTTGCGTGCAGCGAAACCTAAGTGAGTTTCCAAAACCTGACCCAAGTTCATACGAGATACAATACCGAGTGGGTTTAAGATTACATCAACTGGAGTACCGTCAGCTAGGAATGGCATATCTTCTTGAGGAATGATACGAGAGATAACACCCTTGTTACCGTGACGACCAGCCATCTTGTCACCAACCTGAATCTTGCGAAGCACAGCAACAGAAACTTGGATAGAACGGATAACACCGCTCTGCAATTTGTCGCCGTTGTCGCGAGAGAATTCGCGAATGTTTACAACCTTACCGTATTCGCCATGAGGAAGTGTCAAAGAAGTATCTTTTACATCGCGAGATTTTTCACCAAAGATAACACGCAGCAATTTTTCTTCAGCCGTTAAATCAGTTTCACCTTTAGGAGTAATTTTACCAACTAGAATGTCGCCGGCTTTTACTTGTGCACCAATACGCACTACACCGTTTTCATCTAGGTTCTTAAGTTTTTCTTCACCAACATTTGGAATGTCGCGAGTAACAACTTCTGGACCGAGTTTGGTGTCGCGGATATCAATTTTGAAATCTTCAATGTGAACAGAAGTGTAGTAGTCATCTTGTACTAAGCGAGAAGAAAGCAAAATCGCGTCTTCATAGTTGCCGCCTTCCCAAGACATGAACGCAACTAACACGTTTTGTCCTAGAGCAAGTTCACCGCGTTCTGTAGAAGCACCATCTGCAAGAACATCACCAGCTTTAACTTTCTGACCTTTTTCAACACGGTTAATTTGGTTCATCGAAGTACCACTGTTGGTACGAATGAATTTCAATAATGGATATTCTTTAGTCTTACCACTGTCACCTTTAATAGTGATCTTGTCACCAACAACAGAAGTTACTTCCCCATCTTCTTCAGCAATAATTACTTGCCCAGAATCGCGAGCTGCTTTTGCTTCCATACCAGTTCCAACAATTGGCGCGCGAGGAACAATACAAGATACCGCCTGACGTTGCATGTTCGATCCCATCAAAGCACGGTTAGCGTCATCGTGTTCAAGGAAAGGAATAAGAGAAGTAGATACAGAAATAATTTGTTTAGGAGATACGTCGATTGCGTCGATTTCATTGGTGTCAGCCATTGTTGGCACGCCATGCACACGCACGCTGGCACGTTCATCAGCAAAGAAACCATCGTCAGTAATATTCAAATTTGCCGGACCAATGGTCAATTTTTCTTCTTCGTAGGCATCCATGTGTTCTACTTTTTTAGTCACACGACCCTTAATGCGAATTTGTTCTAAATCGGGAACGCTTTGCAATTTCTTCGCATCAGCTTCTGTCATTTTTGTTCCTGCTGCTACAACTACTTCACCATCTTTCTTTACATCGAACAAAGCAATTTCATCAATTGCATCTTTACCATCATTCTTCGCGAACTTCTTAACAATGCGGTACGGAGTTTCAATGAAACCAAAATCATTCAAACGAGCGTAAGAAGCTAAGTGAGCAACCAAACCAATGTTGGGACCTTCAGGTGTAGAAATAGGACAAAGACGACCGTAGTGAGAACGGTGTACGTCACGAACTTCGAAACCTGCGCGTTCACGAGACAAACCACCAGGGCCCATTGCAGACAAACGACGCTTGTGTTCAAGTTCTGCCAATGGATTGGTTTGGTCCATGAACTGTGAAAGTTGTGAAGATGAGAAGAATTCCTGCATCGCTGCAACAATCGGACGAACGTGGATTAACTGAGCAGGTGTTACTGTTTCAAGGTCTGCTAAAGACATACGGTCTTTGGCAATACGAGACATACGAGCCAAACCAACGCGGTAACGAGTTTGGATAAGTTCACCAGCGGCACGAATACGGCGGTTGGCTAAGTGGTCAATATCATCTGGTTCACCTTGCACATTGTTCAAGCGGATAACTTCTTTTACAACTGCAACCAAATCTTCCAAAGTCAACATGTGACTGTCTTGCTTTTGGTCTACATATTCATCTAAGCGTTGGTTAAATTTGTAACGACCAACTTCGGAAAGATCATAACGTTCAAAGTTAAAGAACATTGCAGTAATTAAAGAACGCGCGTTATCTACTGTTGCAAGATCGCCTGGACGAATACGCTTGTAAACTTCCTTGAAACCTTCATCAGCATTTGTTGAAGCATCTTTTTCTAAAGTTGTGTTGATGAACTTTAATTCAGGGTTTGTATCAACGTCTTTAAACATTTCCAAAATTTGGTCATTGCTGCTTAAGCCGAATACGCGAAGCAATGCAGTAATTGGAATACGGCGCTTGCGATCAATCTTTACACCAATCACACCAGCGTTGTCAGTGTCGAGTTCTAACCACGCGCCGCGGTTAGGAACGATTTTCGCACCGAAGTTATATTTACCGCGAGAAAATTCGGACGTGAAGAAAACGCCCGGCGATTTAATCAGCTGGGATACCACAACACGTTCCACGCCATTGATAACGAAAGTACCGCGCGGAGTAAGCAATGGAAAATCACCAAAGTACACATCTTGTGTTTTGGTTTTACCAGTAACTTTATTTACCAACTTCGCACTTACATATAGAGGAGCTTCGTAAGTGGTGTTACGTTCACGGGAAGTCATCTCATCGTACTTTGGCTTGTCGAAGAAATAATCTCCGAAAGAAAGTTCAAGATTCTTTCCGGTGAAATCTTTAATAGGATTAATTTCTGCAAGTAACTCTTTGAGACCGTTTTCAAAGAACCATTTGTAGGAATTAAGTTGCACCTCGATGAGGTTAGGCACCGCAGACACTTCGTGTTGTTTGCGGAAAAACTTGCGCTGAATAGGTGCTTGACCTGGCACAGCAACGCTGCCAATCGGCTTTGGCTTGTTTTGCATGTATGAACCTTTGGGCCACAAGAACTTCCCGCTACGCCATCCGCAGCAGTTCTTGGCCATTATTAATGATGAGTTGGCTTAGATCTCGGAAAATGTAGGTAACCGGGACCTGATTTTAGCTTATTTAAAAGGGTTTTGTTTTATCACAAACTGCGTCTGGACGACGCTTAAAGCATTAAAAAGTGAGATTTCAGCCAACAATCGGGAGGTTCAAGAACAAAAAAGACCGCTTTCTCGCATACGCAAAAAAGGGCTATTGATTTCGCCTTATTTTATATGTAATTTGTGCACATATTCATTATAGCGGTCAAGGAAATTATGTCAAATAGATCTGAGGATAAGTTGATAATTTTAATTCCTTTGGTTTTATTGCCTAAGAAAGGATCTGGCCACAGCCTGCCGAGCACGAAGTGGTCGTAGCAGGCGTAGGACATCTGCTTTCGTGGCAAAAAACCATAGGAATTATTAACATTATGATACAATAAAGCATATGATTGCTTACTTAAAAGGCCAAATATTGCAGAAAACTGTTAATTATATAGTGCTGGAGAACGGCGGGATTGGGTATAAGGTGTTCACAACTCCGGAAATCCTTGAAAAACCGCTTAACTCTGAGGTAAATTTATACATTTATCATAAATCCGGAGATGATGGCCAGACTTTATTCGGAATGACTGACTTTGATAGCTTACTTTTCTTCGAAATGCTCGTATCAGTTACAGGAGTTGGGCCAAAAATGGCATTAACCATAGTTTCGGCAGCAAAAATCGAGCTTTTGCAGCAGGCAATAATGACTGGTGACACCGAAATCTTCACTAGAATGTCTGGAGTTGGTAAAAAAACCGCAGAACGTATCATTTTAGAGCTGAAAAACAAGGTAGATGGCGGTGGTTTGTTGGTTAGTAGCAATGCGGCCGGCAGCGAAGTTTACGATGCTTTGACTAGTTTGGGCTATAATCCACGGGAAATCCGTGACACTCTCCCCCAATTAGACGCCACTGCCGATACCGCTACCCAATTAAAACAAGCTTTAAAGATTTTGAGTCGTTAATTTCGAGAGAATTTCATGAAAGTTGTTCGTTTAACCGAAGTTGATCAATCTATATATAGTGAATTTGTGGCCGCCCAGCCGAGCGGTTCTTTTTTGCAATCGTGGGGGTGGGGTGAGTTCCAAATAGGCCAGGGACGAAAAGTTTCTCGTTTTGGTGTTTTTAATAATGAAGCATTGATTGCAGCCGTGCAATTAATAGAAACCAAAGTTCCGCACATGCCGGGTTTTTATATTTATGCACCGTATGGTCCTGTTGTATCAGAAGATACAAACAAAGAAGAAGTTGTCGCAGAGTTATTACAATTTTTACGAAGTGAATTTAAAACTGCTTGGTTCATACGATTTGAACCGAAAAGCGATTTTAAGTTTATCGGCAAACCAACCTTGCACATTCAACCTGGTGCAACACTGATTACAGATTTAAGCTTAAACGAGGAAGAACTGCTGGCAGGGATGCATCAAAAGACTCGTTACAATATTAAAGTTGCAGAAAAGCATAAAGTTGAAGTTAAAGTTGGCAGCTCGAATGATGCGCTTGAATTACTTATTAAAACAAGCAATCGTCAAGGATACAAATCACAATCACAAAAATATTTTTCTGAATTAGTAGAATTTTTTGCAAACCAAAATTTTGATTGCAAAGTTGCTGTGTATCGCACTGAACAATCTGGCGAATGTATTGCATCAGCAATTATGATTGATTTTGGAAACACTCGAACATACTTGTTTGGTGGGAGCGAAAACAACAAAAGAAATTTAATGGCGCCGTATGCGCTTCACTGGCAAGCGATGCGTGATGCAAAAAGTGCAGGTTTAACAAATTACGATTGGTGGGGTACTGAAACATCAACGGGAGCAACACCAGGATTCGTGCAATTCAAATTACGTTGGGGTGGCGAACAAGTTTCCTATCCAGAACCTCACGACATCGTGCTCAACAGCAAATGGTACTTAGCATACAAAGCGTTTCGTAAACTTAATCGGATGGTCTAATGTTAGAAGGTTTAAAAAATACAATTCGCCCACTAATTCCAAAGTTTTTGTTTAAAATGTTACAACCGCCTTACCATGGCACGATGGCTTTGATCGCGTCTATGTATTACGGCAACCCAAGCAACAAAATGTACGTGATTGGCGTGACTGGTACTGCAGGGAAATCTACAACAACAATTATGTGTGCGCAAATTTTGCAACACGCAGGTTTCCGAACTGGTTACATTACAACTGCTGGTTCGCATGATGGCAATAAGGCCTCTACCAATATGCATGGTTTATCTATGCCAGGCGGATGGATGCTACAGCGCCAACTTGCAGAAATGGTAAAAAATGGCTGTAAATACGCAGTAGTTGAAGCAACTAGTGAAGGCCTGGCGCAAAATCGTCATTTGGGAATCAAGTTTCAAACCGCGTTGTTTACGAGTTTGTCCCCCGCTCATTTGGACACCCATGGTAGTTTTGAAAATTACCGCGCTGCCAAGGGCCGGTTGTTTGGCACATTGCGAGGTGTTAAAGGAAGTATGATTGGCACCAATTTAGATGACCCGAACAAAAACTTTTTTATGGACTTCCCTGCTGACAAAAAATTTGGCGTAAGCATGCGGCCGGATTTACCTAAGCCAGATAACATCAATGTGTACGCTGCTGACAATGTTGAAGTGAGTGATAAAATTTCTTTTTCTTTGAACGGCGTAGAGTTTCATTTGCGCATGTTTGGTACTTTTAACGTTACAAATGCACTGCTGGCAACTGGTTGTGCAAACATGTTAGGCGTACCGTTACAAACCGCGAGCGATGCATTGGCTCTTGCAGATAATGTCCCCGGCCGCATGGAAGTTATTGAAGCACAAAATGGTGCGACCATCGTAGTCGACTACGCGCCAGAACCGAGTGCAATGGAAGCAAGTTTGCGTTCGATTATGTTACTGCCACACGAAAAAATAATTCATGTGTTTGGTTCAACTGGCGGTCACCGTGATGTGCGCAAACGTTTTGAGTTTGGTGAAATTTCTGCAAAACTTTCCGATACGATCATTATTACCAACGACGATGTCTATGATTCTGACGAAGAAGAAATTGCACACAACGTCCAAGAAGGAATTGATCGCGTTACAGACAAGAAAAAAGTTACTAAAGTTGAAAAGATTTTAGACCGCCGAGAAGCAATTGCTAAGGCAATTAAAATGGCTGGCCCCAAAGATATTGTGTTGATCACAGGAAAAGGTTCGGAACAATTCTTGGTTTTGCCACACAACAAACGCATTGCGTGGGATGAGCCAAAAGTAGTGAGAGAGTTGTTAAAGAAATAGTTTATGATTTTATTTATTGATACAAGTGATTATAATGCATTAAGTTTGACCGTTGTAGATCAAAATATGTTTAAAAAGTTTTCTAGTAAAGTAGAGTTCAATGAAAACTACAAAACAAATGAATTTCTACAAAAGTTTTTAAAGCGTGAAAAAATTGAATTAGCAAAGTTAGAAAAGATTATTGTTTGCTCAGGGCCAGGTTCATTTACGGGATTAAGAGTCGGGGTTTCATTAGCTCAGGCGCTGGGATATGGATTAGAAATTCCGGTAATCGCAATTCCAAAAAATAAAGTTCCAACTGACCCATCGAAGCTATTAACAGTTCGGGGTGGTAAACACTTAGTGATGAATTATGGGCAAAAGCCTAACATTACTAAAGCAAAAAAGAAATAAATAGATGGGTAAAAGAAAAGAACGCGTTTGGCACCGTATTGGTAACGCGTCCTTTTTTCGTAACCCTGCCTAGAGTCGGCCGTTGCTGGTCGTTTCAATTTCAGGTTGCGAAATTTGTTCCTGGGATATGCAACGCCGTACGCTGCTTTAAGTTGGAACTTGGACTTGGTCCGAGCTTATCCACTCCGGACCCATGACGAAGGCGAGAATTCCGACGCCTATTCCGAGGGCGGCCCACATCGGGACCCTCATCAAGAACCAAACAAGTTTTCCTATCATTTTCTTAACCCTCCGAACAGATTGGATTTCAGACTTTGGTATTATACAGAAAAAGCATGGTTTTGTCAACCCATGCTTTTTACAAATATTTTTAGTTTTATTTAACTATTCCTTTAGGCGGAACTTCCAAAGAGTAAAAGCCAGAATGACTACAAACCAACCCAGTAATATGGCCGAGTCAGTCCATACTTTTGCTGGCACAGTAGTAGTAAGGAAAACTGAGCGCACCGCATCTGCTAAATAAGTGATAGGCAAAATATTAGCCACCGCTTTTAAGACTTTTGGTAAACTATCTACTGCGAAGAAAATGTTTCCCAAAAATGTAAGTGGTAAACCAACTGCAGTAGTAATTGGCGCAGCGGCTTCATAGCTATCAGCGAATGTTGAGATCAACAAACCCATCAATAAGAATATTCCCCCACCAACCACAGTCAACGGAATAATTAACAAAGCCGAGACAGAAACATGTACATGGAAGAAAATAACTCCAACTAAACCTAAAAATACCGCTTGGCAAATTGCCACTATAATGCGACTGAGTAACACGCTCAAAACTAATTCACTTTGTTTTATTGGTGTGGCAAGGAATCTTTTAATTACGCCTTTGGCTTTCATGTCGATCATCCAATAAGCTAAGCCATAGATGCCGCCTTGCATAATTGTCATCGCCATTATTCCAGGCAATACGAATTGAGAATAACTTACTTTACCACCCAACACACCACCGATTGGCAAAACGGAAAGTGCAACATAAATAATCGCCGGCATCACAAGTGTGAAAAATATGCCAGACGGATTCCGATACAACTGCCGGAAATTCATTAAAAATAATTGTGAAAATGATGAATTCATATTTTTATTCCTCAAAGGCCTTGCCTGTTAAATCTAAGTACACATCTTCTAACGTGGCAGTTTTTACTGTAAACGAACTGAAGCTAATTTTTTGCTCACGCAGCCGATTTACTATAGCAGCAATTACATCAAGATTTTTAATTTCGAGAATCACTTTGGGTTTAGTGCTGTACATCTTCTCGATCCCATCAATGCCTTGCCAAAGTGAATCCGAAATTTCTGAATCAGTTAAGAAAGTCACCTGGGTGGTGTGCGACAGATCTTCAATTAGTTTTTTCGGGTCATTTATGGCCAAAATTTGGCCCGCGTCCATAATGGCCACGCGGTTACACAAGTATTCAGCTTCTTCCATGTAGTGTGTGGTCAACACGACTGTGATGCCGCGCTCGTTAATTTTGCGTACAAGTTCCCACACATCGCGGCGCGCGCGTGGATCTAAACCTGTTGTCGGTTCATCTAAAAATAAAATTTCTGGTTCGTTTACTAATGCTGATGCTAAAGTGAAGCGTTGTTTTTGCCCGCCGGACAAATCTTTGACTTGAGCATTTTTCTTATCTACTAAATTAACAAAACCAAGCAATTCGTCCACATTAGCTTTCTTACCGTACAAAGATGCAAACAATTCAAGTAATTCTGACAACGACATTAAGTTCATGTACTGGCTCGACTGCAATTGCACGCCAATGCGTCGCTTGATTTCATCTTGATCTTTGGTGTTGTCGAGACCTAAAACCATCACGCTACCAGAAGTTTGTTTGTTCAGCCCTTCGATAATTTCTAAAGTTGTTGTTTTACCAGCACCATTCGGACCGAGAATACCAAAAATCTCTCCTTTGCCGACCGAGAAATTTGTACCTTTAACTGCTTCGAAAGTACTCTCCCCTGCCTTACGCGATTTTCGCGGCAAGTCGTAAACTTTCTTTAAATTAGATATTTCAATTACGTTTTCCATTTCCGTAGTATAGCAATTTTGCAATAAATAAAAAATGAGGCGGGCTCTAAAAGAACCCGGCCCAAGAAACCTGCTGGGCAGAATTTCAAAATTCAGATCTGGAATGCATCATACGAGTTTCTTTTTTCGGCAGAGTGTTGTTTTTCCGCACCTGCTCTTTTACTTCTTCATGTCCTTTAGCGCAAACCAAAGGGATCATCACCGCAGATGCAACTAGCAGTATTCCATTAACCAGAAATATCCAGTCAACGGAAAACGAAAACATCCATACCCGAGAGATAATCACATTGGCTATAATCGCTAGAAAAAGTCCGGCTGGCAAAAGTCCGACTACATCGGGCAAGAAATTTAGCCACTGCTTACGATGTAGCGAACGCAAATGTTCGTGGTAATCGCCAAGCTGAAGCATTTCTTCGCCGAGAACATGAATCGGATAATCGGCCTTAGGAATTAAGCCGCCCAACAGGCCGGCAAAAATTAACACCCCGAACTCTGCCGAAGTGAATGCGGCCAATTGAGCATTGGGCCAGAGAGTAAATACCGCTCCCAACATTACGGCTGCGGCCATGATACAAACCACAATCACAGCCAGAATCCATTGCATGTGCGTGTGACGCAATTGATGGTCCTTTGCCAAATCAAAGTTAAATTTGTTCGGCTCAACTTTATATGGTTCCATTTAAAACCCCTCCATTCAGATAATTCTCTACATATGAGATCTCGTACTATATAATAAACTCTTGATTTTGTCAATCAGTCTCGGTACAATGAAAGTTGATACATTTTTAATTGATATGAAGTTCAAACTCCACACTAATTTCCCACCGGCTGGGGACCAACCTGGTGCCATAAATGGTTTGGTGAAATCTTTGCAAAAAGGTTATCGACACCAAACGCTTTTAGGCGTAACCGGTTCTGGAAAGACCTACACAATGGCGCAAGTAATTGGTGAGATTCAAAAACCAACTTTGATAATGTGTCACAACAAAACTTTGGCTGCACAACTCGCTTCTGAGTTTCAAGAATTTTTTCCTGACAATGCCGTGCACTATTTTGTGTCCTACTATGACTATTACCAGCCGGAAGCGTACATCCCCCGCTCTGATACCTACATTGAGAAAGATACACAAGTAAATGAAGAGATTGACCGCCTGCGTAACGCTGCGACAACTTCGCTAATGTCACGCAAAGATGTTTTGATTGTTGCATCAGTATCTTGTATTTATGGTTTGGGTAATCCAGCTAACTATTTAGAACTTTCTATGGAAATTAAAAAAGGAGAAAGTTTTAAGCGCGACAAATTGTTGCGAAGACTGACTGACATGCAGTATGCCCGCAATGATTTTGATTTGCATCGTGGTTCATATCGCGTGCAAGGCGACACAATTGAAATTGTTTTGGCATCGGAAGATACAATTATTCGTCTAAAGTTTTTTGGCGATGAAGTTGAAGGGATTGAACGCCTACACATGATCACTGGCGAAACTTTGGAAAAAATGGACGAAGTGAAAGTTTTCCCAGCCAAACACTTCGTTACCCCGGAAGATAAAGTGCAGGCAGCCATGGAAAATATCCGTTTTGAACTTGGTGAACGCATGAAGGAATTAAAGGGCCAAGGAAAAATTTTGGAAGCTGCGCGTTTGGATCAGCGCACTAATTTTGATTTGGAAATGTTAACCAACACCGGTTTTGTTGCTGGTATTGAAAACTATTCGCGTCATTTGGACGGTCGCAATGCCGGTGATCCACCTTCGACTTTAATTGACTATTTCCCTGACGATTTCCTGATGATGATCGATGAGTCACACCAGACCATTCCACAAATTGGCGCCATGTACGAAGGCGACCGCTCGCGTAAATCCACTTTAATTGATTACGGTTTTCGCTTACCTTCTGCTTTGGACAATCGTCCTTTGCAGTTCACTGAGTTTGAAGGAAAGATAAATCAAGTTGTGTTTGTGTCAGCAACGCCAGGACCTTATGAAATCCGTAAATCTTTAGAGGAAAATTATTTAGTAACAGATCGCAAACACAAGATCATTAAAGATGACTTGCGCGGTGAAGTTGTTGTTGAACAAATTAATCGCCCCACTGGATTGCTTGACCCAACAATTGAAATCCAGCCGATTAAAAATCAGGTGGATCATTTGCTGGGACAAATTAGTGAGCGAGTTGGTCGTGGTGAGCGCGTGCTGGTTACGACCTTAACCAAACGCATGGCCGAAGAACTTTCCGAATACATTAAGGAAGCTGGAATTAAGGCGCAGTATTTGCACAGTGAAGTGGAAACTTTTGAACGCTTGGAAATTTTACGCGATTTGCGTTTAGGAATTTACGATGTGTTAATTGGCATTAACTTGTTGCGTGAAGGCTTAGACTTGCCCGAAGTTTCTTTAGTTGCAATTTTGGATGCAGACAAAGAAGGTTTCTTGCGTAGCGAAACTGCTTTCATGCAGATCATGGGTCGAGCCGCGCGCCACCTTAACGGTCATGTAATTATGTACGCCGACCGAATGACTGGCAGCATGCAACGCGCGATAACAGAAACCGAACGTCGCCGTAAACTCCAGGAAGCATTCAACAAAAAACATGGCATTACACCTGCGGGAATCAAAAAGAAAATTGCAGATACTCGCCTGGCCGGTAGTCATGAAGCCTTACCCGCTGCTGATATTGAAGAAGTGGATGTAGCTAAACTCGATCCAAAAGCATTAAAAATGTATATGGATGAACTCAGCGATCAAATGGATTTGGCTGCAAAGAATTTGGAATTCGAATTAGCTGCAAAAATCCGCGATCGTCTCTCTGAAATTACCCAAATGCGACGCTTGCAAAAAAAGCGCTAAACCCTTATAATACCTAGGCTTTAAGCAGTTCCCTGTCTTCCGTGTCAAATTAGATAAGGGTGTAACAAGCAAACAGTTTAACAATTTAAATTTAAGAATCTATAATAGATGCCGAATACTAAATCTGCGAATAAGGCGATGCGTCAGTCTCGCCGTCGCAACGCGATTAACACTCGCACGAAGTTCAAGTTCAAGTCTGCAGTTAAGAACACTCGCACTTTAATTGCCAGTGCTGCAACTGCTGATGCTGCAGAAAGTTTGAAGAAAGCAATGTCTGCACTAGACAAGGCTGTGAAGAAAAATGTTCTACACAAGAACACTGCTTCCCGCCGTAAGTCTCGTCTTGCCAAAGCTATCAACAAGCTGACAAAATAGTTACGAAATTAAAAGCTCCCGCAAGGGAGTTTTTTGTTGTTATAAATTCAGTAAATCTTTATCTAATCTTGAGCAGAAATTGAGAAAAACTTTACGTAGAATTGAATTATGTTATGTAAAGATAAAAGTACGTGGGCCGGGTACTTGGAGTCAAGCCAAACTTACCATTTTGGTTGTGCGGGTTCGATTCCCGTCCGGTCCACCACCCTTGAAAAGGGTTAGCTGGTATGGTACCATGAGTTTGGTAAGTTTGGCTTGGTATATATACCAGTATCCAAATGTCGAGTGGATCCGACATTTATAAAGCCGCCCAACAGGGCGGCTTTTGCTTTAGCTTTTAAGATATCTTTTCCATCTCGCCCCAGTTGTCGCCGACTTTTGCTTCGGCAATCACAGGTACTGTCAGTTTATAAGCTCCTTCCATAAGGGGCTTAATTTTTTTGATCCATTTTTCAACTTCACTCTCTTTTACTTCAAACACAAGTTCGTCATGCACTTGCAGTAACATGCGAATTTCGTCGTTCTTGCCTTCCAACTCTTTAAAAATATTGATCATGGCAATTTTTAAAACATCCGCCTGCAAACCCTGAATCGGAAAATTCACTGCAGCGCGTTCTGCAGCTGCTCTTACAAAAAACTGAGAGGAACGAATTTCTGGAAACTTACGTATACGCCCGAGCTCGTGACGAATATATCCTTTTTCATTTACTTCAGCTTTAATTTTTTCCAAATACATTTGCACATCAGGATACTCCTCAAAATATTTATCGATGAACTCTTTTGCATCACTGCGAGAAACAACACCTATTCTGCTTGCTAAACCAAAACTCGATAAGCCATACAAAATCCCAAAGTTAATTGTTTTCGCATCGCGGCGCATATCATCGGTAACTTCACCGGGCAAAACATCAAAAACGGCTGATGCAGTATTAGTGTGGATGTCTTCGTTGTTTTGGAATACGCGCATCATGTTTTCATCTTGCGAAAGGTGCGCGATAATACGCAATTCCATCTGCGAATAATCGATCGACAATAACTTATAGCCTTTTTCTGCTACGAAGGCGCGACGCACCTGAGCGCCAATGCCAGTACCGCGCACAGGAATGTTTTGCAAATTCGGGTCCACACTCGACAATCGCCCTGTGGCTGCAATAGTTTGATTATAGTTTGTGTGGATACGGCCAGTTCGCTTATTCACCATTAAGGGCAATGCCTGCAAATATGTAGACTGCAGTTTAGTAAGTTCGCGGTAACTTAAAATTTTTGGAACAATTTCGTGTGAATCAGCTAATTGCTCTAAGACGCCGGCTGCTGTAGAAAATCCGGTCTTTGTTCGCTTGCCTGAAGTTAAATTCAACTTCACAAATAAAATATCTTGTAATTGTTTTGGGGAGCCAATATTAAATTCTTCGCCTGCAAGCTTATAGATATCCCGCTCTAATTCCACAATTTCATCTGCTGCCTGTACCGATAACTTTGCCAATAAATCCACATCCAGTTTAATTCCAGTATGTTCCATTTTAGCCAAAACAGGGATTAAAGGCATGTCGATATCATGAAAAACCTTTTCCAGCTCTTCTTTTTTCAACAATGGTTCAAAAATTTCCTTCAAGCGAAATGTCATGTCCGCATCTTCGGCAGCATACCAACTCACTTTTTGAACATCAACATCCTTCATAGAGATTTGGTTCTTGCCTTTGCCAATCAAATCTTCAATCGGTTGCATAGTGTAACCAATTTCTGAAAACGCCAAAGCGTCGAGGCCGTGCTGACGATTGCCAGCATTCAACAAGTAAGATGCGATCATTGTATCGAATGACAATGGAGCCAGGGTGTAATTTCCATTGGCTAAAGTCAGTAAATCATATTTGATGTTATGGCCGATCTTGCCTTTGCCGTCATCAGAAATGATTTTTTGTAACTCTTTACTCGCATCCAACATTTCGCGAGTTATATAGTAGCCTTCGCCGACTTTAAACGAAATTGAAATTCCAATGACCTGAGCGTCAATTGGATTCAACTGATCAGTCTCAGTGTCGATAGCCATTTCGTTTACCTTATCTAACCTTTTCAAAAGTTTTTCAAGTTTTTCAGGAGTGTCTATCAACTCATATTTTTGTTTACCAATATTGTTGACTTCTTTTTCGGCTTCCTGGATTTCGTGTAGCGTATCTACTTCCACAACGTCGTCACCTAATGCAGCCATGTTTATATAGTTCTTCGGCAGTTTGTCCACTAAAGTCTTAAATTCTAATTCCTGCAAAATTTTTATTGTGTGCGTAAGATGAGTTTTGTCGAACACATATGGCTTGATATCAATGTCGAGAGGAACATCGCAAATAATTTTGGATAATGTGTAACTTTGCTCAGCATCTTTTTCTCCATCTGCGAGCAACTTTAAAATGCGTGGCTTGATTTTGTCACCAGTTTTTCCGGCTTTAATTTGCTTATACAAATTTTCAATGCTACCAAAATCTTGAATTAACTGCGAAGCAGTTTTTTCACCAATCCCTTTTACGCCCTTGATGTTGTCTGAAGGGTCACCACGCAACGCTTTGTAGTCAATCATTTGTTGCGGGAGTAAACCATAACGTTCTTTCACTGCTGCAATGTCGTACACAGCAGTGTCGTTCATACCTTTGCGAAGCGTATAAATTTTTACGCACTCGTTTACAAGTTGTAGCGAATCCATGTCACCTGTAGCGATCATCACATCGCAACCATCCTGATGCTTTTCGCAAATGTGCGTTGCAAGTGTTCCTAAAACGTCATCAGCTTCGAAGCCTTGGATTTCATAAATTGGAATGTTAAGCGCACGAACAAGTTCTTTGACGCGCGGGAACTGAGCGTACAATTCATCATCACCTTTCACGCGCGTGGCTTTGTAATCTTCATATTGTTCATGACGAAAAGTTGGGCCAGCTAAATCAAAAGAGCACGCAATATGCGTTGGTTTTAAATCTTTAATCGCGCGCAACAAAATCATAGCAAAGCCATAGACCGCATTGGTCGGCTCGCCATCTTTGGTAGTCAACGGTGGCACAGCGTGATAACCACGGTGAACCAACGCGTTGCCATCTATTAACATATATCGATTTTCACTGCGCTTCTTGGGCATATTCTATATTTTACTTCCCTAATTGTAGCTGTTTTCGAAGTATAAAAAAAGCCGCCCTATTAGTACGAAACTAACAGGGCGGACATCTTAACAAAAGGGACAGTTGTTATTGCAGAGGCACATCCTCCACATAAGCGATCGGTGTAAGTATCGCATAACGCGACCCGGGCGCCCAGATCATTATGTCCATAGGGACTGTAATGTTCCATGATGCCCACGAGCCAAGCACAAGTTTCGTGCCGTTCGATCTCGGTGCACTCGCCGCGTCTGGACCAGTCACCGTTCCACCAAATTTATTTCCCATGTAGTAGTAAATCGGAAGCCCGGCCGGAAACCGTCCAGTAAGAACAATACCCTGCGGGTTAATAGCAACTTTGCTGATATAGTTATACCTGCCGTACTGGCCAGCATAACCATAGTAGACTTCGGCGATAACTTGTTGTTCGAGGCCGCCGACCGAATTCCACGTGACGATATTGAACGTGTACCGACCCGGATTGTCTTCAGCATTGAAAACGCGTGAGAGAATTTTGATCGGCTGAAGGGTTCGTATGTTCTCGAGTTCCTGACTGGGCGTTGAAAACGGCGCGTAAGCCGGCGGTATTGAGCCGTCGTACTCGCCGCTATATCCCGGCTTTAGGATCTGGATAGAACCGTTGAGTGTCTTCGACATCGTGATCATCGGTATCACACTCAACTCGAGGGTTTCCCCTTCGTTGACAAACTGATGATTAGCTCTGAGAACGAAAATCGGATGGTCGCCAGGGCCAGACGGCACCGACCGGTAATCCATTTTTTCTTCGCTTCGTGAAAGCGCTGCTTCCGCTGCCGGCCGCCGCACTGCCGTCGAAGTCGCATCGATTAGGCCGTAGAGTGTTTTGAACTTTGCTTCGGCTGCGGCCTGGTATGCATCCTGACTGGTCTGTGTGGTTAGCATCTGGCCATAGGCCGAGGTGCCGAACGCAAAGAACATAACAAAAAGCGCAACAAATCCTAACTGTTTCTTCATTTTGATCTCCTTTATCTTGTCGTTGAAATTGAAAAATCTTTGAGTTTTTGACCGAAGTGGTATATCTATTACGTTTTTCGGCTCTTAACGTAACATCGAATAATACCATAAATATTGGGTTTTGTCAAGACTAATACTTTGAAGATAATTAAAAAGCGCTTAAATAAGCACTTTTCCTAACAATATTAAAAATTGGCTTGCTACCCAACAACCCTAAACACTTCTTCTACATCAGTGATTTTTGCTAAAGCTTTTAACAACCCATCCTGGGTCATGGTCATGGTGCCGTTCTCACGAGCGGCTTTTTTTATTTCTATAATAGACGGTTCTTTCAAAATCAATTCACGTAGCAAATCATTCACTTCAATCACTTCATACACCCCGATACGCCCTTTGTATCCCAAGCCATTGCAAGCCTCGCAACCTTTTGAATGATAGAATTGCAAATTGGCAGGCACCTGCACTCCCGCTTGTGCTGGCACTTCTTTTAAACTTTGTTGCACACGTTGCATCAATGCTTCATTTAATTGTGCGGGCTCAACACATTTGTCACAAAGTCTTCGCACCAAACGCTGCGCAATAATTGCATTCAATGCCGGTGCGATTGTAAACGGTTTCACACCCATCGTCACTAAACGTGGCACAGCACCAGCTGCATCATTGGTGTGAAGTGTCGACAACACCACGTGACCAGTCAACGCAGCTTGCAAAGCAGTCTCTGCAGTTTCTGGATCACGAATTTCACCCACCATTACAATGTCAGGATCCTGACGCAAGATCGCGCGCAGACCCTTAGCAAAATTAAAATCAATTCTGTGGTCGATCGGCGTTTGCTGAATCCCTTCCACTTTATATTCAACCGGATCTTCCAAGGTAATAATTTTTACACCGGGGTCATTTAATTCTTTTAAGAACGCATACAACGTTGTAGTCTTACCACTACCAGTTGGACCAGTAGTCAAAATCATCCCATTTGGTTTTGCCAATTCAGTTTCAACAATTTGCAGAGCCTTTCCCGTTAAACCAAGTTCGTTAATACTTACGTTTACCGCACCAACTCCTAGCAAACGCATAACCACTGCTTCACCAAAACTCGACGGTAATACTGACACACGCACATCAAGCGGATCATTGTTGTTAATCACAGTAAAGCGCCCGTCCTGCGCTTCGTTCTCTATATTTAATTTCAATTTGGCCAACAATTTTATACGAGCCAAAACAGAATGCTGCGCAGTCTTTGGCATTTGCGCTGCATCATGCAGCACGCCATCAATGCGAAAACGCACCTTCACCATGTGATCCTCTGGCTCCAGATGAATGTCCGAAGAATTTTGCGCCACAGCGTGACCAAAAATTGCATTCAACATTTCTGTTGCCGAAGAACCAGATGCATTTAACAAATCCTGCAAGTCTTTGTTAACAATGCTATTTTCAAACTGAATTGTATCCTGAAAAGTCGAAGTTGGACGAACAACTTTTGCGTAGAACTTCATTGTTGCTTCGTAGCTCGACTTGGATACAAAATAAACAGAAACATTTAGTCTCTGCGCCTTCATTTCTTCAACCTTGGCGCGGAGACCACTATTATTTGGATTAGGTGTTCCTAATCGGATATCATGATGATCTTTGTAAAACGGCACGGCCTCTATTGCCTTAGCTTCAACTTCAGTGAAAAGTGCCAACGATTGTAAGTCCATTGGGAAGTTCTGCAGATTCACATATTGCAAACCCAAAGCTCCGGCCTGGCGCTGCGCCTCGCGTTCTTCAATAGCACGCTTTTCTGTTTCTAAAGTGCGCGCTAAATCATCAGTGTTGCTAGATAAAAATTGAGACATTTTGTTTTAAATTTTTCTTTCAAACAGTCTTTTCTACGCCTTATTATAACACAAAACCGCAGCTGTGATTAACTGCGGCTCTCTAAGATTTGTGTGAGTTTGTTTTGTACTGCAACTAAATTTTCCAGAATTTTAAATGT
Source organism: uncultured Candidatus Saccharibacteria bacterium (assembly GCA_964473815.1). Lineage (GTDB taxonomy): Bacteria > Patescibacteriota > Doudnabacteria > UBA920 > UBA920 > UBA920. The sequence continues at coordinate 77,314 of CAYYQK010000002.1, forward strand.
TACAAATTGATATTGCCCTACCAACGTTTGAGGATTTTCTGCATTACTGCCCATCTTGTTCGCCAACTCAGTTAACTTTTCGTATGGCAGGCCGGCGAGTAAAATAGTGACTACAGGATTTTGCTCAGTCCCTGTCTCAGCCAAAAACACCACCAAAGAAAATCCTGTGACCATTTCGATGATATCGCGTAATACAATAGGGAGCTCATTTTCAGCGATCCCTGTTTTTTGTAAATCTGACGTTGTAACCACAGCGGTTAAAACGCGGTTGTTATCAGCAGTGGTCAGACGAGCAAGAGCGCGTCCCCACAACTGAAGCAATGGCAATGACTTAGTTTTAAACAAATGTTGGATGATGTCTTTACGGCGCGCACCCGCTGCAACTAAACGCGATGCTTTTTGCAAAGCACTCGGAGTTGTTTTCGCATCACGAAAACTGGAAGTTTGTGCAATAATCCCGGCAAGCAACGCAGTAGTTACTATGTCACCGTCAGCATCTCGGGATAAACCCCCAGGCAAGCCTTCTAAAATATCAACCAAAATTTCTGACAAGCTACTCGCTACAGGTACAACCAAATTAATCGTGCCATACAATTCATTGCTCGGGTTGTTGTCTATATTAATATGCGGTGTGTCAAAAAATAATTTTGGGTTGTCGGTATAAAGTTTACCAAGTTGTTCAAAGTTCGCAGCGCCAATAATCACCAACAAGTCGATTGCCCCGATCGCAGGTAGTACACTTACATCTTCCGCAACAAACTGGCCGTTGTCAGGACTTACAAAAATACTTAAGCCGCTATCAGTTTTTTCGTAACGCAGCTCTTTGGGTTGCACATTGCGATTAGAAATTTTTATTTCTAACTGATTGCCATTGCTGAAACTACCATGCACAGCTGGCAAGCCAGACAAAAACGGCAACTCAGGCACGGTACCAGAACAAAAAATCGCTACGCCTGGCAACTTTGCCTGCAAAGCAATAGCAGCACAGAGTGCATCTACATTAGCATTCGCTGGCAAGACAATCGCCACCCGTTTCGCACTCCCAATATTCTTGATTATTAAGTCTAAATTTTCCATATAGCTTATCACTATAGCTCAGTTTACTATTAAGGTCAATCCAGTTACAATATAGGGGTTATGACGAAACTTCCCTTGTCCAAGGCAGAACAATCTGCGCGAGAGTTAGCCAAAAAAATTCGCGGCGGAGAAATCATTGCCTTGGTCGGAGAACTTGGTAGTGGCAAAACCACATTCACCAAAGCTCTGGGCCGCGCCTTGGGAATTAAGCAAAATATTTCCAGCCCCACCTTTGTGATGATGCAACAATTCACCACTAAGCTCATTGGAAAAAAGAAACTGCACTTCTATCATCTAGATCTCTACCGTACAAAAAACTTTTCTGATGTAAAAGCTCTCGGGATCACTGAATGGTGGGGTCATCCGAAAACTGTAACTGTAATTGAGTGGGCTGACAAGATTAAAGACTCATTACCGAAATCTACCAAATTTATTTATCTATACCGTGACAAAGCAGCTGAACAAAAATAATTTCCACACAATCTTAGTCATCGCATTGGCGTTGGCGTCTTTTGTTTTGGCAATTCCTGTTAAAGCTCAGGCCGCGCCGTTCGACCAGCAGCCAGTGCCAACCTACAGTCCGGTCGTTTCTACTGATACAGTTACTACTGCAACCATTCCTCCAAACCTTGCTAAAGATTGGCGTGGTTACTTTAATCGTCCGGCAATTTCTTTAATCGGTAAAACTCAAAGAATCCCAGAAGCTAATCTGCACACAAACCTAAAGCTCTTTATGATAGCTTGGATCAATGATTCAGAAATGAATTCACCGGTTGTAACTTACAAGTTTGATCCCAGTGCGATTTACCAATGGACCGGCACGATTGCTGCCAGTGTTAACGCGCAAGCAACCGAACCAAGCATGAAAATTGAAAACGGCCGCGTTACTGAATTCACTCCTCCCCAAACTGGTAAAGCTCTCGACCGTTATGACAGCACTCTAAAAATTATTGATGCACTCAGTCACGGCATCACCACGGTTGATCTCACTGTTCATTCCACTCAACCCCGCACTTCTCTGGCAAGCTTAAATAACTTGGGGATTAAAGAACTGATTGGCCGCGGTGAATCAAAATTCAATGGCAGCCCTTCTAACCGACGCCACAACATTCACGTTGGAGTAGCAAAATTTAGCGGGATTATTATTTCACCAGGGGAAAACTTTAGCTTTAATAAATACTTAGGTTCGGTTGAAGCCAAAGATGGCTATCTGCCCGAACTGGTTATCAAAGGCGACCAGGGTACAATCCCAGAATTAGGTGGCGGACTATGTCAGGTTTCTTCAACAACTTTCCGCGCTGCCATGCATGCCGGTTTGCCAATTACTGATCGTCGCAATCACTCTTATGCGGTTGGTTATTATTCCCCACAAGGAACTGATGCCACAATTTACCCAGGCTCATCTGATTTAAAATTCACGAATGATACCGGCCACAGCATTTTAATTTGGCCATACTTCAAAGATGACAATTACTTGGTATTCGATTTCTACGGAACTTATGACGGCCGCAAGGTGCAGCTAGACCAACCATACTCTTATGACAAGCAGTCGAATGGCGCACTGAAAGCAACCTGGACTCGCACCGTGACATTGCCAGGAAAGCAACCGCGAAAAGATGTATTTAATTCAAACTATAAATCGCCGGCTTTATTCCATAAGACCGAAACGTTTATTGCTTCGAACGGTGCGACAGCAGCACCAATCGGCGTAACACCTTTTGTTGGATCACCTCCACCGAGCACTTCTCCATCTACTCCGCCATCAACTACTAACTAATAATTTCCATGATCACTTCCAGCGACTCAGAAACAACACAAGATAACATTCTCGACGAAGGCACAACTGCGGAAGACCAAGGATTCGAATTAACTCTGCGCCCCCAGACCTTGCAAGACTTTATTGGCCAAGACAGCCTAAAGTCGAATTTGGATATTGTCATTCAAGCAGCCAAGCTGCGTCGTGAAAGTTTAGAACACTTGTTGTTGTATGGCCCACCGGGTTTGGGTAAGACTACATTGGCCCACATTGTGGCTCGGGAAGTTGGCGCAGGGATTAAAACCACTTCTGGCCCGGCGATTGAACGCCCTGGCGACATTGCTTCTTTATTAACGAATTTGCATGACGGCGATATTTTATTTATCGACGAAATTCATCGTCTAAATAAAGTTGCAGAAGAAGTTTTGTATCCTGCATTAGAAGATGGTGCGTTAGATATTATGGTTGGCAAAGGACCTGGTGCGCGCAGCGTGCGCATGGAGTTGCCGAAGTTCACTTTGATTGGCGCCACTACTCGCATCGGCAGCATTGCCGCTCCCCTACGTGACCGTTTTGGCATGATCTATCATTTGGACTATTACGACGATAAAGACCTGCAAAAAATTGTTAACCGCTCAGCCCAAATTTTAAAGACTGACGTATTGCCAGACGCAGCCTTAACAATTGCCCAGCGTAGCCGCTACACACCACGCATTGGTAATCGTTTGCTCAAACGTGTACGCGACTTCGCCCAGGTCAGTGGCCATGATACAATTAGTTTAGACGACGCCAAGCAAGCCTTAAACATGCTAGAAATTGATGAGTTTGGCCTCGACAAACACGACCGCAAAATCTTGTCTACTATTATAGAAACATTTAAAGGCGGTCCGGTAGGATTGAATACTATCGCTGCTTCTACAGGCGAAGAAGAAGACACCATCGCAGACGTACATGAACCTTTCTTAATTCGCTCTGGTTTCCTCACTCGCACACCAAAGGGGCGACAAGCCACAGACCGTGCTTACGACCACCTTGGTTACCAGAACCCAAATCCAAGCAATCAAACTTTGCTTTAAACTAAAATGGACACTAACACTTTCAAGTCAATCGCGCAGCTAGTTTTTCTGGTAGTAATTACTTTCTTTGTGATTGTATCGATTTTAGCTGCATATGTTTTTATTCGTTACGGTCGCACCCCGGGAATTACTGTTTTAACAACCCTCGTCTTTGTAGGGTTGTTCTTTTTGGGAACACTAAGTGCTTACTTACGATTGTTAAATTTATTTTAATTTTTGATTTAGATAAAAATGGCGGAACAAGAAATTCCTTACGAAAAATTATTTCCTAGTCAGCAACCAAATGAGAAGGTATTGATTATTGTACGCGAGCACTGGTTTCGCTTAGCTTTCAAAATCGTTGCAATTTTTGTGTTGTCATTGTTGCCAGCAGTATTAAAACTCTTCATGAACAACATTCCGTTGTTCCAACGTAGCGAAACTGCTGACGCAATTGTACAAACAATCATCGGGGTTTACTATTTGGCTTTGTTGGTGGCACTATTTGTTATATTTGTTCTCTACTATTTAAATGTACATATTGTAAGCGAGGAGCGCGTGGTAGATATTGATCAGGTTGGCTTGTTGTTCCACCAAGTCTCTGAATTGAATATTGAAACTGTGGAAGATGTTACCAGCCAAACCTCGGGGGTGTTTGGTAACTTACTCAATTACGGAACTGTGTATGTGCAAACTGCCGGCGCTCATGAACGCTTTGAGTTCGACAATGTTCCTGACCCACAAAAAATCGCTAGTGTAATTTTAGAGCTTTATGAAAAGCGTGATCGTGCACCAAGAGCAGTGATGGAAGTTCAATCGCCAAAGCCCAGATCGACTACTATCAATTAGAGTTACTCTTACCCAAACATGAATATTTTAATTTTTGCAGGCGGGTCTGGTACCCGTCTTTGGCCAGCCAGTCGTAAATCGAAACCGAAACAGTTACTCAAACTGATTGGCAACAAAACCTTGCTACAGAACACTTATGAGCGTTGTTTGACTTGGACAACTAAGAACAAAGTTTTCATAGCCACGCTTAGTGAATACAAAGATGGAGTGCGCAGACAATTACCTGGCATTCCTGTAACACATTACTCCTTGGAGCCAGTGCTACGCGACCGTGGCCCAGCTATTGCTTTAGCCGCGCTAATTATGAATCATCAGGATCCAAATTCGATGTTCATGACTATGTGGAGTGATCACAATATTAACGAGAAGTCTGGCTACTTTAAAAAGTTGTTAGCCAATGCCGAAAAGTATTTGTATGATCATCCGGAAGCAACTTTAACAATTGGTGTTCCCCCAACATTTGCCCACACCGGATTTGGCTATATCAAGAAAGGTGCGAAAGTTGAAAACAAATATAATTTGCCTCTATACAAAGTTGTTACCTTCACAGAAAAACCAAATTTAAAAACTGCCGAAAAATTTGTGCAGTCAGGGCAACAACTTTGGAATAGTGGCTACTTCATTTGGAAAACTTCTACCTTACTAGAACTTTACAAGCAGCATTTACCGGAAGTTTATAAAATCTTGATGAAGATTCAGCCGCATCTGGGCACTAAGAATCAACAGAAAGAAATCGATCGCTGGTATCCTAAGATGCCAAAAGTGGAAATTGAGACCGGCATTATTGAGAAAGTAAAAGATAAACTGTTCACCATTGAAGCGAAGTTTGACTGGATCGATGTTGGTAGCTGGAAAATTATCAAGGAAGCACAAAGTAAGGGCGGCGCGAAGTCTATTGAAAATATAACTCAAGGTTTACACGTAGACCATGACAGTAAAAACTCACTGGTGTACAACTATAACCCTAAGCAACTTGTCACAACATTGAGTACAAAAGATTTAGTTGTAGTTGTTACGGAAGATGCTATTCTCGTTGCCGACAAAGACAGTAGCGTGGATCTAAAAAAACTGACTGCGAAATTGAAAGAAGATAAAAAACTAAATAAGTATTTGTAAAAGCAAAAACCGCGCTTCTCACGAGGCGCGGTTTTCTGATTCGAATCTTTAAACAACGTGAATTGTTTACATTGCTGGCATCGAAGAAGAGGAGGAACTGCTCTTCGAAAAGCCAACAAACAAGAACACAACTGTAAGCACCAAGTGCAAGAAGTTATCAGCAGAGTTTGATACGATCAAACCAAGGATATGACCGCCACCAATGAAACCAAGAATGGTTACAAGCGCGTATACAATACCAAGGATCATAGCAAATTTGCGAGCCTGGCTTTCGCCTTGACTTGCAAATACAAATGCCAAAACACCTGACACAATGTGTACCAAGTTATGCAATGTATCGACTGCAAAAATTCCCAAGATTGGGTTATTAAAGAAGCCGAGAATGCCGATGACGACGAATACGACGCCAGCGACCATCATTATAGTTTTTGCCATATTAATCAAATTATATATAAAATTATTCGAATAATTTCATATTCTAGGTATCGACCAAGTCCTAAAATATATCTAAAGTATATACCTTTTTGGCTTGAATAAAAGTTAATTATCCACCAATGTCAATGGCTCTGTGAACAAAAAGCCCTAGCTGGCTTCTTGTGCGCTAGGGCTTAGAGTGACGTGTTGTCCGATCATTTCGAGCGGATGAGTTGTAGTGATAAACGTTTGGAATTTCCCTTGCAAGTATTTCAGTAAGAAGGTTCGGCGAGTATCATCGAGTTCAGAAAGCACATCGTCGAGAAGTAGAATTGGCTTGTCGTCTTCTGTGCTCAAGTATTCCAATTCCAGAATTTTTAGAGCGAGCACCTGACTGCGTTGCTCACCCCTGGAGGAGAAGGACACAAGATAAATTCCTTCGCTCTGGAGATCAAAATCGTCGCGGTGTGGGCCGATTAACGATGTGCCCGCGGCAATCTCTCGCGGCTGTAATTTTTCTAGTGCCGATTTGAAACCTTCTTGAATTTCTTCTAACGTATCGCCTGGCAAGGTTTCGTAAACTACTTCAATGGTTCTGTGGAATTGAGAAATGCCTGCGTAGACTTCGGAAATGTTTTGGTTTAGGAATTTAATAAATGCCTTACGTTCCATGATGATTTGCGAACCTATGTCGACAAGTTGTTCATTCCAAGATGACAATGCTTCAGAAGTTGCCTGACCAGCTTTAATGTCTTGCAGCAAGCGATTCTTCTGAGACAATACTTTTTTGTAATTGGCTAAGTTATCGCCGTAGTCCATGGTCTTCTGAGACAATACCATGTTCAAATATTTGCGGCGCGCTTCTGGTTGTTGTGTAAACAAATCTACATCAGTTGGTTCAAAAATTACTACTCGCACATAACCTTGTGCATCTTTTCGTTTTTTCTTTACACCATCGATTTTAAAGTTTGCAAAAATGCGTTCACGCTTCTCCAAAAAAACTTCAAGCAAATGTTCCTGTCCACCACGTTCAATCTCAACTTTAATTTCCGCATTGTTTGAACCCTGTAAAAAAATAAAATCTGCATCATCGCGGAAAGATTTAAACAAAGAGCCGAAATAAATCGATTCCATTAAATTAGTTTTGCCCACGGCGTTTGGTCCGGACAAAACCACCATGTCGCTGGTGATTGGTAAATCCAAGCTTGGATAGTTGCGGAAGTTTTTGATTTGGAGATTTGTGATTTTCATGTGTGTCTGTTTACAGCCGGATCGGCATAATTAGATATAAATAATTTGGATTTCCTTGTGGCCTAAATACTACTGGTAAGGTGTCGTTGATTACGCTAATGTCGAGAATTGCCGCTTGGGTATTGGTCAGCAGATCCAGCATATATCGATAGTTCAGGATGACTGATATAGCTGTTCCTTTCACTTCGCATGGAATATCAACATTACTTTCTCCCACTCCCTGCGACTGCGACATTATCCGGACAACTTGTTTCTCTGGGTCTATCTCCATAGTAACACTTCCTGCGCCTCGAGAGAATATCCCACTGGTTTTTAGGGCTGAAAGTAAATCTGAATGCTGGATACTGGCAATTGTTCCGGTTTCAGTTGGAATAATTTGATTATATTCAGGGTATTGGCCATCGATTAACCTGGTTACCAGGTATGTACCGCCAACCTGCATAGACATTTGAGTGGCGCTAATATTTAGATTAACTGGATTTTCTGCAAGGCTCAGCAGGCGGGAAATTTCTTGGATGCTTCGCTGCGGAACGATTATCGATCTTCCTGCCTGAGTTTTTATACCCAAATTCATTTCTGCTAGGCGGTAACGATCAGTGGCTGTGATAACGACCTTAGCATCTTCGAATTTCAGGGAGATACCGGAAATTTCTGGCTGGGTTTCACTGGTACTGGCTGCAAAGGCAGTTGAGTCTAAGGCCAGTTTCATGTCCCCTGCAGCAACCTCGACTATACTTGCATCATCAACTGTAGGAATTAGCGGGAAGTCTTCAGCAGGTAAATGTTTAATCTTGGTTTGATACCGTTCAGTTGTTACTGCTGTTTCTGATACACCTGCTTCCAAAGTAATGTTTTCGTTCGGCAAGTTGTTTACCAGATCCAACAAAACTTTTGCTGCAACACAGACTCCGCCTTCTGCTTCGATTTTACATCGTACCAAAGTACTGATTCCCATCTCCAAGTTTGTTGCCGAAATTTTTAACTGCCCGTTCTCGGTTTGCAACAACACGTTGTTCAAAATTGGTAACGTGGAACTTGAACCAACAATTCGAGAAACTTGCGTTAGTCCGTTGCGTAAATTTTCTTGGGTACAGATTATCTTCATTACTGTAATTATAAATTAATTAAATCTAGTAATACATAATAATAAGCGCTGGGGATTTCTGGATAACTGATTTTTTTCGGTCAAAGCGCTTATTATTAAAGGGAATATTTTTTCGGAAGGCTGTGGGTTACTTGCAGATAAAGTTCAAATAAAGATTGGATAAATATTTTCTAAAATGTTGATAAAGTATTTCTTAATATTTCCGTTGTGGGTAACTGGTAGTTTATACACACTTTATTATTTCTTTATCAATTCTTTATAAACATTTTATCCACGGAGTTATACATTGTTTATGCGTAGATTTTTTCCAGAATTAATTCGATTTCTTGCTTAATTCCATCATTAGATTCTACCGCCTTTTCTACCTTTTCTACTCCGTGCATTACAGTGGTATGGTCTCGGCCACCAAAGAACTCTCCAATCGACGGGAATGAGCTTTCTAGCTCTTTACGGGCAATATACATGGCAGTTTGGCGAGGTTTAACGAACTCTTTACGGCGTGACTGCTTCAACAAGTCATCAATTGTGATGCTGTAGAAACTGGCAACACTTTCGGCGATCTTACTTAGAGTAACGGCTTTCTTCTTTGAGTTAACAATACTGGCAAGAATGTTCTTGGCTTGCTCTAAGTTAATCGGTTTATTTTCAATTTGCTGGTAGATTAACAATTTGTTAAGCGCCCCTTCCAACTCGCGAATGTTGTTAACAACATTTTCTGCAATAAAGTTTACAACATCGTCCGGAACCTCAATGCCCTTCTTTTGAAGTTTGGTTCGGAGAATCGCAATTCGAGTTTCTAAGGTCGGCGCACCAATGTCAGCCACCATCCCCCATTCGAACCTAGATACTAGTCGCTGCTCAATAGCAGGGATATCTCTCGGTAAACGGTCAGCTGTTAAAATAATTTGCTTACCTTTGTCTCGTAGTTCGTTAAACGTATGGAAAAATTCTTCTTGAGTTTGTTCTTTTCCAGCAATGAACTGCACATCATCTATTAACAGCATATCAATATTCCGGTAAAGGCGCTTGAATTCATCAATGCGTTTTTGTTGAATGGCCGAAACATAGTCATTAGTGAATTTTTCACTGGTCACATATAAAACTTTCAAGTTTGGATTCGCAGCCAGTAGTTTATTTCCTACTGCATGCATAAGATGAGTTTTGCCCAAACCAACTCCACCATAGATAAACAGCGGATTATATTGAGAACCAGGATTTTTAGCTACTGCGGTGCTGGCTGCATGGGCTAATTCATTGTTCTGCCCAACCACAAAAGTTTCAAAAATATATTGTGAATTTAACCCACCAACTTTTGAGGCTGCTGCTGGCTGCTGTTCAGTGGTGGTTTTCTTGGCTGGGTCTTTGACCGCCAAAGGCTGCTGAGGCTGCTCATCAGCCTTAAAATGGCCCACATAATAGCGAATAGTCTTCACTTCGGGGGCTATGGACTTCAGTGCCTTAAGCAAATTAGCCTGATATTTACTCGAAATCCAGTTTTTAACGAAATCGCTAGGCACTCCAACGACAATATAGTCGTCTGATTTCTCAATAATGCCAGTGTTTTTGAACCAAGTGATAAAATTTCCCTTACTTAAGGTTACTTCTAGGTCACCGATAATAGCTTGCCAGAGTTGTTGGTTCGTCATGATAATTCATTCTAACAGCAGAGTTATCAACATGTAAAATAGGCCATTTTCCCTTGCATTTAAGCCATATTTATACTTTTGTGTTCATAACTTGGGGACAACTTGTGCTTAAGTTTCTATTTATTCGAAAATTCAGAAAAATTTTAGAATATACCCTGTGGATTACTGGGGCGGGTCCTGCCAGGAGGTAATTTTTTTCTTCCCAGCCGCAGCCCGGCTGGATCAGAAAATAAATTACCATCCTGTCACCCGCCTTAAAATCCTCAAGATATTGACTAAAATCTAGTCTTTTAGTATAATTCTGGAATGAAAAGAACTTACCAGCCAAAGGTTAAACGCCGCAAAAGAGTACACGGATTCATGAAACGCATGCTTACCCGAACCGGTCGCGCCGTATTAGCCCGCCGCCGCCTCAAAGGCCGCAAAAAACTAACTGTATAATCAAATACTATGTTACCCCGAAAACACCGCCTCTCTAAGTCAGCTGAAGTTCGCAAAACAACAGCCCAGGGGCGGAGTTTTTTTAGCCCATTTTTTATCCTTAAGCTTTTGCCAAACAAAACCGAGGCCAAGATTACACTAATTGCATCAGTGAGGGCTTCAAAGAAAGCAGTGGAGCGCAACCGGGCGAAACGAATCATTCGTGATGAGCTACGCAAGCATGTCTCACAATTCAAACCCGGTGATTACGTATTTATAGTTAGGCACGCAGCAGTAACTGCGACGCCTGCCGAACTTCGCGAAACACTTGTGAAAAGTTTAACCTCTGCGAAAATCATCAAACTAGTAAAATAGAAAATGAAGTACGCACTAATTTACATAATTAAAATTTATCAAAAGACATTGTCGCCGGACCATGGTTGGTTTAAAGCAAAGTGGCCAGCTGGATACTGCCGTTACTATCCTACTTGCAGTCAATATGCAATTGAGGCGCTGCAAGCTCACGGCGGCTTAAAAGGCTCCGTTCTTGCGGCTAAAAGAATTGTTCGTTGTAACCCATTTGCACAGCCTGGCGTTGATCCTGTTCCTAAACTATAATAATAGAAATCAATAAAACTTATGTGGCATCTTATTACTCAAATTTACGATCTCATTATTTACCACCCAATACTTAACTTATTGGTGGCAATTTACAATCACATTCCGGGTCATGACTTTGGTGTGGTTATTATTGTGGTAACAGTTGTTATTCGTCTCATCCTCGCGCCATTCATGCACAAATCGCTTAAGGGCCAGCGTGCAATGTCTGCACTACAACCAAAACTTGCCGAGCTTAAAGAAATCCACAAGGGTGATTCCATGGCGCACCAAAAAGCAACAATGGATTTGTACAAAGAACACAACATTAATCCGTTCTCGTCTTGTTTACCAATGTTGATTCAGTTGCCAGTGTTGATTGCTTTGTATCAGGTGTTTCGCAAAGCGCTGCACATGGACCTAACTGGTCTGTATAGTTTTGTTCACAACCCCGGCACTATTAATCCAATGATGTTTGGACATTTTGATCTTTCGCACCCAAACATCGCTTTCGCAATTATAGCCGGTGTGGTACAGTTCTTGCAGTCTTGGATGATGACCCGCTGGCAAAACGGCCCAGTAGACGGAACTGCCAAAGCTATGAATGCGCAAATGATGTACTTGCTGCCAGCTGTTTCCGTGTATATTGCTTGGAAACTGCCAGCTGGTTTACCGCTTTACTGGATTGTGACAACTTTGTTTGCCATCGCCCAGCAAGTTTATATTAATTATCGACACCCAATGACTCCGGCTAAGCCCGCTGTTATCGAAGGCTCAGCAACCGTAAAATAACTAACTCATGGCAGATTACGAAACAATTGAATATATCCAGTCTGTGATCCTTGATGTGCTTGAACGAGCAGGGGTACAGGCGCGTGTAGACTATGAAGACAGCCTGGTGAGCGGGTTAGTCTTTAATATTCGCTCGCGCGATGCCAAGTTGCTGATTGGTCACCAAGGCAGCACTTTATATTCTTTGGAACACATTATTCATTCAATGGTGTCCCGTCATCTAGCTACTAAATCTGACAACCGCATTTACTTTTCCATTGATGTTGACGACTACAAACGTAACCGCCAGTATCAAATTAAACAAATGATCAAAGAAGATATTAGTGAAATGAAAAAGAGTGGCAAGTCCATTAGCCTGCCACCAATGCCAAAGTACGAACGCAAATTTGTGCACATGTACATTCAGGAACAATTCCCTCATGTGTCTACTGAGAGTGCTGGCAATGAACCAAACCGTTACATAAAATTATCTCTCTAAATTCCTGCTCAAAAATAAAACCGCCGCGCATATAGCGAAGCGGTTTTTAAATTTTCTATATAGATTAGAGATTACGGAACATCAATTGAAACTTTGTTACTCGTCACCCCGGTATTCGACCGCGCGTAAATTAAGTAACTGCCCGATGCCGGCTGATTATCCCAGGTATAGCTGTAAGTATAATTTGCTCCGATTTTAGAAACTGACCCTTGCCCAATTGCTAAGCTGCTGCCGCCTCGCTGTGCATAGAATGTTACACTGCCAAATTTTTCTGGCGTGTCAGCAGTCAAGTCGAGTGGGAAATCACTTCCCCCACCAGAAACCGATAGATCCAAAGAGGCATTCATTGAATACGTCACATTTATACTGTCAGTGCCACTGTCGCCATTTGAGTAGATTACTTTAGCAGTAATGTTATGTTCGCCATCCGGGAACTGCTTGGAAGTTTTTATTGTATATGGCGACGAGTCTGAGCTGCCCACAGGCTGCCCGTCGATTGTATATTCGACCCGGTCGATATTATCACCAGATACTTTAACCCCAATTTGTAATGGAAGTGAATTTACTACGGACCCATCTTCCGGAGATACTATAGAAATCTTAGTATCGCTAGGAGGATTGTCTACCCCACTACCATTAGGATAGCAGTACCCTTGGTCGGCATGCGCTTGTGCCCAGCCAACTACAGGGTTTTCCCAATTTGGACTACCCCGCTTTTCGCTGTGTAATGCCTTACAGATTTTAGAATTGCCATCTGGGCCAGTGGCTGGAACATGCACATCATCATGATCGGTTGGCACAGCGTAGTCGGCAAAAATTTCGGTTTTTGTTCCTTCAGTATATTGAGTTGGAAGTTTACCGGTCAGTTCGTCTACAGTAACTTCTTTAATTCCCGACGGCCTGTCGAATTGTTCTATCGGCTGATCCTTCAAGGCTTCGGCCATAAACTGATGCCAAATTGGGCCGGCAGTAATAACAGCATCATTTTTCATTTTGGCATTGTTGTTATTTCCGGTCCACACACCTGCAACCAAGCTTGGTGTGTAACCCATTGTCCAACCATCTCGGAAATCTTCAGTGGTTCCAGTTTTTGCAGCTACTGGTCGATTGCCAAGTTGCAATGCAGAGTTAGCACCAAATACATATGCACGAGAGTTGTTGTCAGACAAAATATTTGTTAATTCATACACTGCTTGTTCATCCAAAACTTGCGTACCGTGTTCTTTGTATTCTTCTAAAGTTTTTCCTTCTTGACTAACAACTTTTAGAATTGCAGTTTTATCTTCGCGGCGACCTTTGTTAGCAAGTGTGGCATAACCACCCGTGTGGTCGAGCAAGGTAATATCACAACCACCAAGTACAAGAGATAAGCCACAATCTTTGAATGGTGCTTTAATCCCAAGATCGCGCGCAGTTTTTGTAACATTATCCGGACCAACCAATGCAAGCATTTTTACAGCCGGCACATTCAAACTACCTTGCAATGCTTTACGTATAGAAACCGGCCCGTTGAATTCTAAGTTAAAGTTGTTTGGTGAATAACCACCGCCAAAATCTGTTTTAACATCAACAAGCATGCTCGCTGGTGAATATTTGTAGTCCCGACCAAACGCGGTTACATAAGCATAAGGCTTAAAGCTCGAACCGGGTTGCTGTAAAGTTGTGGCAATATTTACATTTGGACTAAACAAGCAAGTCTGTGGGTTACAGTTTTTTGGATAGCTTTCGCCAAAGTAATCTTTACTGCCTACCATAGCCAAAATTTGCCCTGTTTTCGGGTCCATTGCGACCAAAGCGGCATTGTATCCGTTGTTGCGAATATTCTTAGCTGCTCCTTCGCTGACAGCTTTTTCAGCAATTTCCTGAAGTTTAGGATCGAGTGTTGTATAAACCTTTAAACCACCTTTTTGCAAAGTATCTTCACCGTATTTGTCAGCCAGATAGTCTTCAACATATTGAACAAAGTGCGGGGCTACAATTGAATCTTTAATTGCTGAGAATGCGACATCTTCATTTTTGGCATCTTCGTATTCCTGATCGTTGATATATTTTAAGTCATGCATTTGGCTGAGAATGTATTTTTGACGTCCTTCTAATGCATCAAAGTGTGGACCACTTGGGTTGTAGTAACTTGGTGCTTGTGGCAATGCGGCTAAGTATGCGCTTTGAGCAATGGTTAAATCTTTCGCGCTTTTACCGAAGTAAGTTTGGCTGGCTGCTTCAACTCCGTAAGCATTGCGGCCATACGGAATTTCATTCAGATACATTTTCAAAATATCATTCTTGCTAAAGCGTGCTTCGAGTTCAATCGACAAAATAATTTCTTTTCCTTTACGGATAAAAGATTTGTCGTTGGACAACATCGCGTTCTTTACAAACTGTTGCGTAATTGTGCTGCCACCTTGTTGTTTAGAACGGTGTAATATGTCGACAATAATAGAACGGGCTAGGCCGGTGATAGAAATACCAGAGTGGCTATAGAAGTTACGGTCCTCTGCAACGATAGTAGCGTTTTTTAGATTCGGATTAATTTGGTCTAAGTTAACCAGGGTGCGTTTGATTTCACCGTGCACTTCGTAAATCTGACTGCCATCGCGGGCGTAAATTTTTGTGCTTTCCGGGACGTTACGACCGAGCAGTCGGTTTGGATCTGGTAATGCCCGGCTGTAATAGATAAATAGAAAAGCAACCAACAGCACGCCTGCTGCGGCTAAACGAAAACCCCAAGTCCCGATTCGAGCCCAGGGCCAACTACGCCAGTTGGCTAAAGAAAACTTCTGGTCAGAAGTTTTGCGGGGCGCTCTATTAAAATTGTTGTTATCGGGTTTTTGTGTCGAACCAAAATTATAGACTTTCATATTTTTATTATACTGATTTTCGTGCAGAAAAGGAAATATGATATACTCATACTATCTTTATACGTTTGTATTAAACTTTAGTAACTTAAAATTTTTCTGAATTTATGACAAAAGATGAACGCATCCGCAGCATTTTGCAACGCGGGGTCGAAGAAATCATTCATAAAAAGCATTTGGAAGCCGCTTTAAAGGGGCGAAAGAAATTGCGCGTGAAGTTAGGGATTGATCCAACTTCGCCTAACATTCACATTGGCCGCGCAGTAGTGTTGTGGAAATTGCGTGCTTTCCAGGATTTGGGACATCAGGTGGTGTTTATTGTTGGTGACTTCACGGGGCAAATTGGTGATACTTCAGACAAAGATGCAGAACGGCCAATGTTGAGCGAAGCAGAAATTAAGAAGAATCTCGCTACCTACTTTGAACAGGCTTATAAAATTTTAGACCGTGAAAAAACCGAAGTTCATTACAATTCGAAGTGGTTATCGAAACTAGGTTTTGCAGAAATTGGTTTTTTGGCAAATTTGTTTGGCATGCATGAGTTTGCGGCGCGCGAAAATATTGCAAAACGTTTGAAGGCTGGCAAACGAGTAAGTTTGCGCGAATTGTTATATCCATTAATGCAGGGTTACGACAGTGTTGCGGTTAAGGCAGATGTGGAACTCGGTGGCACTGATCAACGATTTAATTTACTAGCTGGCCGTACTATTCAGCAGGCGTATGGAATGGAACCGCAAGATGTACTTATGACTGAATTACTTGAAGGCACCGACGGCCGCAAGATGTCATCGTCATGGGGCAATGTTATAAACTTAACTGATGAACCGAATATAATGTTCGGTAAAGTGATGAGCCTGGATGATAAGTTAATGGATCGTTACTTTACAATGGCGACAAAAACTTTGTGGATGCATTTGGAAGAAATAAAAAAGAGTTACAAGCATCCGCGCGATCGCAAAATGATTTTAGCTCATGCAATTGTTGAGCAATATCATAGTGCAGAGGCTGCACGCAAAGCACAGGAAAATTTTGTGAATCAATTTAGTAAAAAAGAATTACCGAGTGAGATTGCAGAGAAAAAAGTTAAACCTGGTACTTACTCGATTGTGGACTTGCTGCTCGAAACAAAGTTGGTAAGTAGTAAGAGCGAGGCGCGGCGCATGGTTGAACAAGGTGGTGTGAAAATAAATCAGGAAGCCTACCCGATTGCAAAGTTAAACGAAGAGATAAAAATCGGTACAAAAAACGACCTGATTCTACAGGTCGGCAAACGGAAATTCGTGAAAATTAAATAGTTTTCCCAATTTAAAACCCTCTATAAACTAGAGGGTTTTAAATTATTCAGCAGCTGGAGCTTCAGAAGCTTCAGTACCTTCATGGTTTTCTTCAGCAGGCATGTCAGCAGCACCGGTATCGGTAGCAGTGTCATCACCCATTGGAGTATCCATTGGTTCGTCATCAAAGAACATAGTTTTAGTTCTCCGTCTACGCGAGGTAGACATTAATGAATAAAATACGCAGTCCATAGTTGCTGAACTGTTGAACCAATTCTAGCACAGTGTTTTTAGTTTGTCCAGGGCAAAAATAAAAAATTTATGATGCTCTAGCGTTTTTTCCAAACTGCTGCACAGAGTGCGATGGCCAATGCATCGGCCGCGTCGTCAGGTTTCGGAATTTGTTTGAGATTAAACGAAAGCTGCACAGCGCGTTGCATTTGTTTTTTATCCGCCTTGCCGTAACCACACAGGGTATTTTTTACCTGAAGTGGTGTGAATTCCTGAATGGGTAAATTATTTTCGCTGAAGGTTAGCATGGCCACCCCGCGTGCCTGCGAAACTGTCATGGCTGTGGTTTGGTTTTTCGCAAAAAACAATTTTTCTATTCCGGCAGCGGTTGGTTTGAACTTTTTGATTATGTCTGTTAAATCCTCGTGGAGAATTTGTAAGCGTTTGGCATCAGAGTCAGTTTTCTTCGTAAGAATAACTCCAAACTCAAGAATTTCAAATTCCTGCTTTTTGTTATTGCTTTGTTTGATCACGCCATAGCCGGTCGTTGCCGTGCCAGGATCAATGCCAATGTAAATCATTTAGTTTAAATTAGTAGATTTGTTTTATGTTTGATTGTCCGGAGCTATGCGATGTTGGTGTGAACTGCGGTGACATCGTCATCATCTTCGAGGGCGTTGTAAAGTTTTTCTGCTTTGGCTAAATTATCGTCATCCAGTTCGAGCGGAGTACTGCTCACGAATTCACCTTCTTCATTGCGGGTGAATTGCCAGGCCACACTACCTTGTGCGCCCATGTTACCACCGTTCTTGGTAAAGATGGTTTTAATGTTTTGGACAGTTCGATTGCGGCTGTCAGTAATCGCTTCTATATAGAAGGCGCTGCCGCCTGGACCGTAGCCTTCGTAGACAACTAGTTCTAAGCTAGCGCCGCCATCACCGCCTAAACCTTTTTTAACCGCGCGGTCGATGTTGTCATTGGGCATTCCAGCAGCTTTAGCACGTTCTATTTCGAGTCGTAGGCGGGAATTAAAAGATGGATCGCCGCTATTTCCTTCTTTTGCGGCAACCGAAATCTTCTTCGCGAGCTTGCCGAAAAGCGCGCCGCGCTTGGCATCGGCTGCACCTTTGGCTCGTTTAATTGTTGACCATTTACTGTGTCCGGACATTTCTGTAAATTATTTAAAAGATATTAATAGAGTGATTTCGCCTTTTATAGTTGTTTTTGATTTTAGCTGGTCGAGTAGTTCGCTTGGCGTGCCAGTTAGATATTGTTCGTGCAGTTTGGTGAGTTCGCGGGCAACTACAACTTTTGCTTCCGGAGCACTCTTCTCTATATATTGTAACGTCTTCACAATCCGTTGCGGTGATTCGTAAGCGACCAATGTTGCTTCGCTGTTTTTAGCAAGCTGCAAAAGTTCGTTTACTTTGTGCTCAGTTTTTGGCAGGAAACCAACAAACAAAAACCGGTCAGTCGGTAGCCCTGCTGCGGATAGTGCAGTAATCGCTGCGCTCGGCCCGGGAATGGCAATGACTTCGATCCCCTGCTGTCTGCATGCACGAACTAAGCGAAAACCTGGATCAGAAATTGTTGGGGTGCCGGCGTCGCTTACTAGTGCGGCGGCTTCGGTTTGTAAGCGAGTAATATATTTGTCGAGAACCTTCGTTTCGTTGTGATCTGCAAATTGAACCACTTCTTTCTTTGGAAGGCCGAGCAGTTGCATCAACTTGTGTGTGGTCGATGGATTTTCAGCAATAACAAAATCGCACGCTGCAAGAGTTTCTTTAGCGCGCTCACTTATATCTTTTAAATTTCCAAGTGGTGTGGGAACAATGTAAAGCATCGATGTAAATTTACAAAATTAACGATCGTGTAATTCTAAACCAAACATTTCTTCTACTAAGTCATACTCAAGTTTTAATCGATCGCGGTAACTTTCTAATTCAGTTCGTTCTTCGCCTTGAGAATTAAACCATTCATCATAAGTATTTTTTAATTCATCGTCGATTTGTTGGCAATAAGCATAAGCTTCATCTTCGGTGTTGGGCGCGCCCTCTAACCATTCATCATAAGAAACCCCAAGTTTTGTTTGGTACTTTTCTTCAAACAGCTCTTGTTGTTTAGCGGCGTCCATTTATTGATTACCTTTTAAGAGTTCAAACTCTAGATTATAAAGAACTGTTTTATCTTGAAAACTTATATCATCTCTCTTTTTAGCTTCTTGAACCGTAAACCATTGACCATATTCACCTTCAGAAATCTTAACGTCATTTTCCCAACCATCTTCAACTTCCAGGTAATATACATCCATTTGGCTTTTATAAAATTCGTAAGTATAAAAAAATTTTACTCTTTCAAGATCAAGATTGATTCCTAATTCTTCTCTAACCTCTCTGGCTAATGTTTGCTCGGAAGTTTCTTCATTCTCTCTGCCGCCTCCCCAAAATCCAAAAAAGTTTGGAGCCCTCTTAGCATTAGAAGCTCTTTTTTGTAAATAAACCTTTACTTGGTCAGATTCAATCTTAAGAGGAATTAATATAGAAACTATTCTTTTTAAGCTAGTCATTTTTCTGGTGGGCGTGCATGGATTCGAACCATGGACCGCAAAGGTATAAGCTTTGTGCTCTAACCAGCTGAGCTACACGCCCCTATTTAGTGAGATTTCCTATATATTATAAGCTTTTATATTGATGAGAGCAATCGTTTCGGGGGGGGGGTGTGGCGGAGGCCGGCGGAATCGAACCGCATCCGTGTTTAGCGGACCATCCGGGTATCAAGCGGTGGCCAGCCCAGCTGGCTTCAACCTCCATGCCCCCACCAAAATAAGTATAAAAAAAGCGTGCTCAAGAACACTTAAACTTTTCTTTAAGATCCCGTAAAGATTTAATAAAGTTTTTCTGAAGAATATAAATAATAAAACCCCGAAACTTTTCGGAGTTTTATTAATGGTCCCCTAAGGGATGTGGTTCACCACTTGATACCTGTTGTTAGTATAAACTTTTTTTGCCGTTTGTCAATGCTATACCACCGTTGCACTGCCTACTGTATCGCCGCTGCTTAAGGTCATAACCTTTACGCCTTGTGTTGCGCGACCCAAAGTCGAAATTGTTTTTAATGGAGTTTTAATTGTCTGCCCTTGCTTGGAAATTACCAACAAGTCTTTGTCATTGTCTTCATCAGAAAGAATTGCCATGGACACAATCTTGCCAGTCTTAGGAGTAATCTTTACAGTTTTGATTCCGCTACCAGCACGCTTTTGAACTTTGTAATCTTTCACTGGAGTTTTCTTACCCAAACCATTTTCAGTTACAACTAGTACTTCGCGATTTTGTCCTTCCATTTCTTTGGTAATGATATCCATAGAAATTACGTGATCATCTTTGCGAAGACGAATACCTGTTACGCCAGCTGCGGCGCGGCCCATGGCGCGAATATCTGTTTCTTTAAATCGAATCGCTTGGCCATCTTCGGTTGAGAGCATAACTTCGTCGCTGCCGCTACTTGCTTTAACCCAGCGGAGTTCATCATCACCTTTTAGGCCAATGGCAATTATTCCAGATTTGCGAACTTTAGCAAATTCATCACGATTAACTTTTTTGATTAAACCATTGCGGGTGGCCATAACTAGGAATTTAGCCTCGCTCTTTTTAGGCAAAGCTAGTACACCTGTAGACATTTCGTTGCTACCGAGTTGTAAGAAGTTTACCAACGCTTGGCCTTTAGAAGTGCGGCTGGATTCAGGAATTTCGTAAGCTTTTGTGACCAAAACGCGGCCTTTGTTGGTGAAGAACATTACATCATCGTGTGTGGATGCTGACAACACATTTTCAATAATATCTTCTTCCTTCATGGTTTGGCCAATAACCCCTTTACCACCGCGAGCTTGTGAACGGTAAGTGTCCGGTGACTGGCGCTTGATGTATCCGGATTTGGTTGTAGAAATAATTACACTGTTTTCTGGAATAAGATCTTCAGCATTGAATTGACCAATCCCCTGCGGCACAATTTGCGTGCGACGTTCATCGCCATACTTGTCGCGCATCGCAACAACTTCATCTTTAATAATGCCAAGAATTTTTTTCTTGCTTGCTAAGATTCCTTCGAGTTCAGCAATCAGTTTACGCTTTTCTTTTAACTCATCTTCAATTTTCTTGCGTTCGAGTCCTGCCAAAGTTTGCAAACGCATGTCTAAGATTGCGTTCGTTTGTATTTCAGTAAGTTTAAATTTTTTGATTAACTTGCCCTGGGCATCGTAACGATCTGCAGAACCGCGAATAATTTTGATTACTTCGTCGATGTGATCGAGTGCAGTAGTCAATCCTTCCAAGATGTGTTCGCGTTCTTTTGCTTTGCGCAATTCAAATTCAGTGCGGCGGCGAACCACTGTGGTGCGGTGCATCAAATAATTTTCTAAAATCGATTTGATGTTTAACACTTGTGGCTCAAGTCCATCAACTAAAGCCAATGTGTTCATGTGGAAAGATTCTTGCAGCTGCGTGTAAGAAAACAATTGATTTAAAATTTTGTTAGCTAGCGCTTCTTTCTTTAAATCGATTACAACGCGTACGCCATCTTTATCGGATTCATCGCGAACGTCTTTAATGCCTTCCAGTTTTTTGTCGCGCACAAGGTCCGCAATGCGTTGCAGCATTGTTGCCTTGTTAACTTGGTATGGAACTTCTGTAATTAAAATACGCTGTGAGCCAGTTTTGGTTTCTTCGATTTCTGTGCGGCCGCGCATCACAATAGTTCCCTTGCCAGTGGCGTAAGCATTTTTGATTGCAGCGCGATCGTAAATTAAACCACCAGTTGGAAAATCCGGGCCAGTGACAATGTCAGTGAGTTCATCAATGGCAATGTCTGGGTTTTCGATCATGCCAACAATGGCATTAGAAACTTCAGTTAAATTGTGCGGCGGGATGTTTGTAGCCATGCCCACAGCAATGCCGAGCGTTCCGTTTAAGAGTAAATTAGGCAATTTTCCGGGTAAAACAGCAGGTTCTTTTTCGGTGGCATCGTAGTTGTCGCGGAAGTCTACCGTGTCTTTGTCGATGTCTTCTAAGAGTTCGCCAGCCAATGCAGACATTTTTGCTTCTGTGTAACGCATGGCCGCAGCGCCATCGCCGTCCATAGAACCAAAGTTTCCCTGACCAATAATTAGCGGGTAGCGCAAAGAAAATTCTTGCGCCATGTGCACCATGGAGTCGTAAACAGCGATGTCGCCGTGCGGGTGATATTTACCAATCACTTCACCAACTACTGTTGCAGATTTGCGAGTCTTACCAGTTGAGCGTAAACCCAAAGTGTTCATAGCATGCAGGATGCGGCGGTGCACGGGCTTCAGGCCGTCACGGACGTCAGGCAGCGCGCGAGTGACAATCACACTCATGGCGTAATCTAAAAACGACTCCTGCATTTCCTGTTCCAGGAATCGTTGCTTTACTACTCCAATATTTTCTTTAAGTTCTTCTCCGGCGTCTTTTGGCATCGTTTAGTATTTATTGATTAACGTTCGAGTTTGAATTTGAATTTACATCAGTTGGGATCGCACCACTGTTAGTCTGGCTACTTTGGATGTCAGAATTAAAGCTTTGGAAAAAGTTTTCATCTGGAACAACCCGGCGACCATTCCCTACAATAGCCCAAATGATTAACAGAATAACAATTGCTGCAGCAACTACAATCAACACAATTCTATTCTTGTGATGATCAGGTCTATTGCGAATGTTTTCAATCATTTGTTTCATTGTTGCAATGTAATTTTAATTTTAGCGAAGTGCTTCGAGCACAACCACTTTTTTTACAACTTCAGTATCGAAATCTTTTTTCTTTACAATCAATTTTTCCATAGTTTCTGGTTTGCCGCCCATGTCTTTTAAGAAAGCATCAATTTTGTCGTACGGAAGTTTTAAACCGTCAGTTGCGTAGTGAGATGGAATAACAATTTTCGGTTCAATTTCATGCACAACTTTAACTGCATCTTTGGCTGTCATCACACTGTTGCCGCCGATCGGCAAAATTAAAATATCAATTTCACCCAAACTTTCGACATCATCTTCCTTCATATTAAATTCCCGGATGTGAGTCAAATTTAGAATGCGAATATCTTCACTTTCAATCAGTTCCGCTGTTACGTAGCGGGGTTTGCCATCTTTGGTGGTGTCATCCCCTTGTTTTAAAGGAATTCCAGTCACGGTAACGCCTTTAAGGTCATATTCCCCTGGATCATCAACTAAAAAAGGGTCTCCAGAGAAGCCAGAAACAGCATTGTAAAGTTTATTATTTTTCTCGGAAAGAATAATGATATCTGCTGCGCCTCGGGGCGAAAGCAGGCCAGTTTCCTTGTCGAAGGGGTCCGTAACAACTACAGCTTCTTTTGTCTGGATTTTGAAGCTCGAAAGGCCAAAATAGTGGATTTGCATAAGGAAATTATAGCATTTTTATGTGTGCCGGACAATTAATTTATTAGCTATTTTACTATAAATATGTTGACAAAAAAACTATTATATGGCATGATGTTGAATCAACTTCGAGGAGAGAAATATGAAAATTCAAAAGGCTTATCAGATCTTCTTTTGGAGCGTTATGACCCCTGCGTATTTGGTTTTTGTCGGGCCTTACATATCGCTATGTTTTGCGGGGGCGAATAACTGGGTTATCCAGGAATATCAGCAAAAGGTGGTTTTTTATGGCTTTTACGAGCTGGCGAGGCCAGAACCGGCTGATTCCTACTTCCATATCGCGATAATCTGTTCGTTGATCATGTTTTGTGCTCTTTTTATCGAGGTTGTGATTTACTCGGCAAATCTGGGCAAAAGGCATTCTTAAGCCGCGTTTGTGCGCTTGGGGCAACTCAGCATCCTCCAGGACTTGATTCCTGGGGGATTTTCTTATATAATTCCCCTACTTACTGGCGCACGCGCTGTTGGCCGCAAACCGGCCCGAACTAAATTTTAACCCCCAGTAAGTCTATGTAATGGCGCGTTTAATAATTAATATACATTTATTCGTTTTTAGATTTTAACTCAACGTCTAGACGTTGTTTTTATTTTGTATATTAGGAAAGTAATTTAAAATGGCAGAAGAAAATACTGCAGTTGTGGACGAGCAGGAAATTGTTCGTCAAAATGTCACTGGCGATGCCAATGCGCAAAGCATGACTGACCTTATCGAAAGTGGCGCGGAAATCCGCGTACTCAAAGCTGGTGATATGGTTGAAGGAACTATCATCTCTGTAACCAAGAATGAAGTCTACATTGACTTGGCTGGTTATGGTGTTGGTGTTGTGCGTGGTCGCGAACTTTACGACGATCAAGCAACGCTTAACTCTCTAAAACCTGGCGATACAATTACTGCATCGGTTGTAGAAACTGAAAACCGTGAAGGCAATGTTGAACTTTCTCTTCGTGTTGCAGGACAAGAACGCGTTTGGGGAAAGCTTCGCGAACTTATGGAAAGCAAGGATGTTGTTGCTACCAAAATTTTGGCTGCAAACAAAGGTGGTCTGATGATCGAGTTAAACAATGTAACAGGCTTTCTACCAGTATCACAATTGTCACTCGAACACTACCCTCGCGTTGAAGATGGTGATAAGAACAAAATTCTTTCTATCTTGAACTCTTACGTTGGCACAAGCTTTAATGTACAAGTTATCACGGCAGATATGAACGATGAAAAATTGATCGTATCTGAAAAAGCTGTGCACGAAGAAGAAATGCACAGCAAGATGTCTGAACTTAAAATTGGTGATACCGTTACTGGTAATATCACTGGTGTTGTAGACTTTGGTGTATTCGTTAAGTTCGGTGAACTCGAAGGTTTGGTTCACATTTCTGAACTTGCATGGCAGCGTATTGAAAACCCTAAAGATCTCTTTAAGGTTGGCGACACTGTAAAAGCAAAAATTATTGCAATCGAAAAAGGCCGCGTGTCTCTTTCTATCAAGCAATTGCAAAATGACCCATGGCTTGATGCTGTTAAGAAGTATCAAATTGGTCAGATTGTAAAAGGAACTGTTTCTAAGATTATGCCGTTTGGTGTGTTTGTAGAACTAGATAAAGACATTCAAGGTTTGGCTCACTTAGTGGAACTTTCCCACGACACAGTTAAGCAAGCAGAAGATGTTGTAAAAGTTGGTGAAGAGTATGAATTCAAAGTGATTTCTATTGAACCCGCTGAACACCGCTTAGGTTTGTCGATCAAGCAAATGACTGAAGCTCCAGTAAAAGCTGAAGAACCTAAAACCGAAGAGGTAAAAGAAGAGCAGTCAGATGCTGTAACTCCAGTAGGGCCAACTGATACTGTTGTGCCTGCTGAGTCACCAGAAGAAAAATCTGAATAATATAAAAAAGCACCTTTTCAGAGGTGCTTTTTAAAAACTTTTGCTGTTGAGCATTTCCATAAAATCGTTAGATCTCTCTTCCGTTAATTTGGCGTGGATCTCTTCTGCGTCCATACCTTCTTCGGCCATTGATTTAATTCTTTCTGAAGCAGTATTGGCTTCTTCAGCATCATCACTCAACCTAATAATTTGATTGTCCGGACCCAGTTGAGGGAAATAAATCTCATAATCATCATCTCTGTCTATCCAAGAGATTTGATAATCTACTCCATTTACGGATTCCTTTATTTTCAAATGCTCTGATTCTTGTTCTTCTTTAGGTTGATAGTCTCTGTGTTCTGTACTCATTGGATAAAATAATAATTGATTAAATTTTACACCATACCCCTTTTTATGGCAAATACAAAGAGGTAGGTAAAATAAAAAACACACTTCAATCGAAGTGTGTTTTTTATTGGTGCCTGGGGAGGGACTTGAACCCTCAATCCATTGCTGGCCCAGGATTTTAAGTCCTGTGCGTATACCAATTCCGCCACCCAGGCAAATTATCATTGGAGGCGCGAGCGGGAATCGAACCCGCGCATAGAGATTTTGCAGATCCCCGCGTTACCATTTCGCCATCGCGCCTTAATAATATTGTATTTACTTTCATGGTCAACCCACTTATTATATTCTAAAAAAAACTTTTTGAATATAGTGTATTTGCGACTTAAAAATACATTTTTAGAATCACTATACAAGTACTTAAATATTTTTACACTATCGTTGGTTGAGTATGCAAGTCGATAGGAATTGTGCCAACCTTTATATATTTTATTTATTTTCAGATCTAATTCATAGCATAAAAGTTCTGCTAACGCTTTTAGGAAATCAGAACTACCAGAAATAAACACAACAATTAATTTACTAAACTTATCTCTGTTCTTTGTAATACTAACATGCCCATCTCCATCGAAATAACCTCTCACAAAATGTTGGATATGTTTTTTTGGAATGTCGGGAAGTTGCATGGTTAGGGATTTGTTCGGATATAATCCGAGCTTCGTAAGATCGTCATAGATTTTATGACTCCCAATTCGTAGTAAATATTTCCATTTATGTTTAGGTGTTTTTGGCTTAATGCGTACAATTGAGTGAGCCGAATCTAATATTTGTTTAGTTAATAAAATTAATTCCATATCAGCACTGGTTAGTCGCAAATATTTTCCTCGTAAATACGAAGCATCTTCTAGGCTGCCATCAGCATAAATATATCCTAAAAGATATGCCATTTCTGGTGACCACCTTTCAAACAATTTCTCATTGCAATAGTACTTTACACCCATAAGAGGATATAATAGCAAAATATAAACTTGAGTTCAAGTATCATCCTTTACCCACTTCTCTTAAACAAAATCCCCCGTCACCGGAAGGCGACGAGGGATTTCTTATCTATCAAATTATCAATAGTTATTTCACGTCTGCTAATTCAATCTTAGCAGCAGCTACTGCAACACCAGTGTTACCGTGGTAGTTGTTGATGAACGCAACACGTTCATCTTCAGCTTGTTGAGTGATGGCGATTAACTCAGCGCTTGCTTTGTTACAACCATTTACCCAGTTACGGCTACCGGCATTGTAATGACCATTCATAGTGTTACAAGAAGTATAAGTTTGCTTGTACATCGGTTTTTCAAGTAAAGCAGATAAGTCTTTAAACCAATCTAACTTTGTTGGGTACTTGCGCCAAGATTTACTCATTGGGCTACCACCAATACCACTACAGTTATTGTCTGCACAATAACGACCATAGTTACTTTCTACATAACTAATTGCTAAAGCACGTTGCCATTGCGGCTGCAATACAATCTCATCAGCATAAACAGCTAACGGTGATCCCTTTGATTCTAAGTAAGCCTTCACTTTCGGAGCCAATAATGTTGGCATGTCCGAATGAGCGTGATAATTAGCTAACTCATCGTAGGTCAATAACGTATTATTTGATTTTGAGTCGACTTCGAAAACTAAAGCAGTCATACCCGAATTCTGTGCAGTATAAGCTGCAGCCACGGTTTCAGGATAAATCATGAAAACGAGGGGCAAGAACGCCAATATTGCTACGGCTTTCTCGATAACAGAATTTAGGGCTAAAGGAGCTTTCATTCTTGAAATTCAACTCCTTATATCTATAGTAGTGAGCCACGGGTTCGGTCGAAATCAGGGTTTCCGGGGGTATCTCTACCTAGATTTAATTATCTATAAGCTTTGACCTTGTTGGGGTTACTGCAATTTATGGGCTATTTACTGTGCTTCCAATAAAAAAGCCTGCTAAAAGCAGTACCTTACAAATACATTATAGCAGTTTTGGGGGTACTTTTCAAGCCATTTTTGCCTTTTTAGCGCATATATAAGCCAAAAAACGTTTTTTTGGGCTTGGGCAAGGGGCGAATTGGCATGGTACTTGGCTTATTTAAAAGGGTTTTCATTTTTTTATAATTCCGTTATACTTTGGCCAAAGGGAGGAAAACCGGATGAATAGAACAGGACAGGTGGTCTTTGTGTTACTTTTTGCGCTCATTTTTGAAGTTTGTGCGCAATCGCAGTTCGAATCTTACGAACATGCCAAAGATATGCAGGATTCTTTGCCGGACATCACAGTTCGCTGGAGGGATTGCCGGCAAATTTACCGAAACATTCAGACTTTGCGCCATTCCGAGACAAGCTTCAAACAGGGCCTCGCTGAGTTGAGGCAATGTTTCGCTGACTCGTCTGCTGACCGGCAGAAATATACGGAAGTCGCCGCCCTGATCAACTTTTTGAACGACAAAGGTCCTGAAGAGTTGCAAATTGAGGGTTGGAGCAAAGACCAAGCCAACGAGGTTCCGCAGTGGTGGAAGAAAGTTTGCAATTTCTACGAGAAGTTAAGGGTTCAGGAAAAGACGGGACCGAATTATAACCAAATTTCTACTTTTCTCGAGAAGTTCGGCTAGCCTACTGCTTGTTCATTTATGAGCTGGGGTCGATGTAGCGTTTGCATCGACCCATTTTTTATTGCATTATTTATTTATGACTAAATTTTTAAAAGATATAACTTTTGATGAAATGTTTCGAATTTGGATCAATAACGAAATTGGTCAGGTCGAAAATCGTGATGTGTTGCCCGTGGCTAAAGCAAAAGGTTTTAGTTCAGTTGCTGAGTGGCGGTTAACAACTGCGCTGCGTTTAGGGTTAGATAAATTAAATTGGCGTTTGGAAGAAATTGAAAATCCAGGAGAAGTATTGCCAAATGTGATTGTTGGTCCGTACCGCGGATGGTCGTTTCAAAAAGGAACTGAATTTTTTCAAAATGATTTAACTATCTCTTTTGCTCAAGCTTTGGAAATTCCGGAGTTCTTTGAATTTTGTAATCATCATGATCGCGTTGTGCCATTGTCAGAAAATTTTCCATTACCAACTACAATTATTTTGGCACGCAAACCAGATGGTAAATTAATTCACATAGAAGGTGGTCATCGTATTTGCGCGGTGGCGTATGCTCAGAAAATTGGTAAACCTATTTTGTTCGAAGATCAACCACCAATAACCGCAGCAATTGCAGATGTAACAGAGGAAGACATTGCGCGCTTTATCGAAAAAGCCAAATCAGGTACGCAGAAATAATTTGCATAACAAAAAACTCTCCTTTAGGGAGAGTTTTTTGATGGAGCTCCATAGTACAGGACGTTAGAACATCTATTCTAGGAAGCAACTCAATTACTTCCTTACAATTAGCAAAGAGTTAAAGTATGTTAATTCGTTATTTGTTGAAAATTTTAAAATTTCAGGCTTACATTGTACGTAAGTCTTAAGATCCATTTCAAACCATAACTTTACTGCTTCGCATAATTCATTGGGAGTATTAGCCCGAACGGTACATTCGATTTCTATTTCCTTAATATTACTATTGGATTTATCTAGAATATTAATCAGTTTGTCGTACGAGTACGCGTAGTTTCTTTTAAAGGCCAAATCTTTAATACGTTTGTAGTCACCTTTGGGTTTATGAGTAACGAATAAAATCACTCCATCCTTATTAAGTAAAGAAAGCATCTTATCTATTGCATCGGTTTTATTCTGAAAATAGTAAAGTACATGACAAGCTAGGATCACATCATACTTTTGACTAGAGTTCCATTTCTCAAAGTCTTCGTTTACTATAGCCACATTCTTTTTATTGTAGGTATGTGCGTAATTAGAACTTTTTTCCAAGAGAGTTATATTTTTAACACTTGTTGGAAATAGATGTGAACTAGTTAATGTATCTAACCCAGCCCCTATATTAAGAATTGATTTTGGTTGTATCTTATTAAGCAAGTTTAATATTTCACTCTCAACCTTTACCTTTTCATTAGAGTGCTTAACAAATTGCTCAAATAATTTTTCAGGGAACTCAAATAGTATATTCATCTTATTTTGTAATAGAGAACTAAAGATAGTGATTAAATCTGTCCTTTTTAGTTCTGATATAGTTGTGGTTATATTCATTGCTTTCGGTGATTAAATTAATTCTCTCAGTTACATTAATATCTAGGTTTTTTATTGCAGTTACTTTGTCTGGATTATTTGTAAGTAGCTTAATGTTACATATTCCTAAGCTATTCAATATTGTCTTTACCTGTGAATACTCTCGAGCGTCTGGTAAATGCCCTAACATAACATTCGCATCATATGTGTCATACCCATTATCTTGTAATTGATAAGCTTTAACTTTTTCGTACAGGCCAATCCCTCTTCCCTCTTGTCTTAGATAAATGAATATTCCGTTTTGGGAGTTATTGATTAGTTTAAGAGCGAGTTCTTTTTGAGGACCGCAATCACATCGCAAACTCTTGAAGTTGTCGCCCGTAATACATTCACTATGAATTCTTACGATTACGGATTGTGTCTTATCTAGATTGGGGGTTTGAAGTACCAATGGTTCTTTACCATCTTTATCTTTCCAAACACTCATTACGAAATGACCGTATTTGGTCGGCAATATTGTAGATACAGATTCCATATTATTTTTTCTTCCATTGCAGAATCATGTAGCCAGGATAGGTGTCTACGATTTTTTCTGCGGCTGGATCAAACTGCTCCTCAAATAACTCAAGGGTGAAGTGAGTCATCATAAAGGTCGAAAAGTATTCTTTAAGAGTATGAGTCGGCTCTTTGAATGTAAGTAACCCATCAAAGCATACTGAATCTACTACTTCCTTTTTGAAGTAGTCTTTCCCTATTTTCTTCTTTTCGTACAGTTGTCTGATTGGATGCGCTACTAGAAAAGTAAAAGTCCCACCAGGTTTAAGTATCCGATAAACTTCCTTAAAAATTGGTTCTAATTCTTCGGCAGTCTGAAGCGCATATTTAGAGAATACGAAGTCGAAAGTACTGTCTTGATGAGGCAAAGAATCAAACACTCCGTATTTAAATTTAATACCCGAATATTTTTTTGATGCTATATCAAGGAGTTCTTTTGAAGCATCTATACCATAAACAAGATCCGCACCTTGATCTTTGAAGAACTTACAGTCACTACCGTCACCACAACCAATATCTAATACAACTCCTCCCTTAATAGTAGGAACTAGATTGCGATAAACTCTACGATTGTACTGCGCACCTTTTTCATAAACAGACTCAAAAGTGTCTGCGATCGAATCGTATTGATGACTTAATTGATTTGAATTCATATTGTAGCGAGTTAAAAATGTTTCTTAAAATCCAAAGAGGTATTCGCAATTTCATATGCCATATAATCCATCTCTTTCCCTTCGTCGCAGATGAATTCATGTTTAACACCCTTTGGCACTATAACTACATCCCCTTGTTCTACGGGAATGTTGCCTTCTTCTGTTTGAAGAAAAGCCTTTCCTTTAATGATTACGCCGACAACGTGGGATATGTGGTGGTGCATTGGTTCGTTGTCATAACCATTAATGTGTACATAGTTAGCTGATACCTCGGTATTATGAGTGGAATCGAATAGGTCATTGATTCGTACAGGTGGAAGGGAAATAAATGCTGAGTTTCCATCTTTTATAAGTGATGATGAACTAGGTAAAACAGTACATTTATTTAGTTGTAGTAAATTAGCAATATTCATAAGTTATAGAATTAATATTCTACGGACGCATCATACTATAAATTCTTGACTTAATCATATTTTTGTGGTATTATTACAATATAGTGAACTTAAAGTGCAATAATATATGTTATTTTCTCCCAACGAATCAATAGAAGATGCCACAATTCGCCTTGTTTCTATGGGAAAAACGTCCCCTACTGATATCTTCGAAAGTCTTCAAAAAGAAGGCAATTCTATATCAAAAAGAGGGGTGTATAAAGCTATTCATTATTTGTTAGAGCACACAATTCTTGTAAAGAGTGGTAAAAAACTCTCGATCAGCCAAGAATGGGTAGATTCTGTAACTAGGGCATTAAAGAATAACTTTACTATGCCTGTTCTAGCCGACGGAGAATCTGCTACATATAAGTACAAATCCTTAGTAAACCTTGATGCGTATTGGAAGCATCTAACTAAATCTCTCAAAGACCAGTACAGTACCTACCCTGTATTTTTGTACAGTCCTTATAATATTTGGCTACATTTAGCAGATAGAACTGAAAGTCAATTGGAGTATTATAGATCGTTTGAAAAGGAGCGAAGATATGGGTACCTCGTACTAGGCAATAGATCAGAATTAGATATGGAGTTTAAAAAAACACTGCAAAGTGAATTTTTGCAGATAGATACGTGGGACAAGCCTCCTTTCAAGGAAACAGAATACTACACTATAATTGATGACATTATCGTAACTACTAAGGTAGGACCGAAATTAACAAAGATTATAGCTAGTTTTTATAAAACCACTCCTACAATAGAAAGTAAGTCTAAGTTAAATCGTATTCTAGATATTACAGACATATCTAAGATTAAAATTGAAAGAAATAAAAAGAAAGCGAAATATCTTCGAAAAAGACTCTCTAAGAATTTCTACATACCAAAAGAGATTAAAGAACAGTTTGGTTTGTTCTAAAATAAATAAAGCACCTGTATAAGGTGTTTTATTATTGTTACCCCCTAATGAAATTCAATCGAATCAATTTGGAGTAGATTTTACAGCATCTTTGTGATTTTCCTAAGAAATTTGAAGGGTTCAAAATAGTGCTCCATAGTACAGGACGTTAGAACTAGTCTAGTAACTGTTTTATGAGTTACGGATTAGTGTCAGATTGAGCTACAAAATGTGGATTTTGAAACCTAATACTACACTCTGGGCAAATATAAGAAGTAACTGTTGTACTTATGTTTCTCGGGTATTTACAGGAAGGGCAAGGTAAATACTCATTAGAATGAGGTGTTTGTTTTATATGTTCTTCCCAAGGAAGTATAAAATCTTTTACATAATCTATATCACCTCTTTTGTATCTATGAAACATCGTCTTAAGTACGGCCTCGCATGCCATCTCTGTAATTCTCTTTTCGTCTTCTGTAAATGCTTCGTATTCGTCTAATGGTTCATATTGCTTAGTATTCTGTATATGTATACGATCTCGTAACTTTTTAACTCTTTCTAATAAGTCATAAAATCTTTCATCTGGAGCTGAGAAAATATTGTGTTTGCGAGAGTTATCTAAATACTTCTGAAACGCATTTATTTCTTTCCCTCTAATCTCGTTAATAATATCTGTGGCTATATTTCTTACTCCTTCAATTGTGAATTTATTTACTCGGTAGTAAAAATCATGAAGCACTGCTTCAATAATTGAGCTTATAAATATAATTATAGGTTTACATAAATAACGTTTTTCGTTTGTTGAGGCTCTATCGTATTGACGGTAAAGATAGATAAGTATTTTAGTATTGTGGTTAATGTTATCACCGACTTTGTATGAACCGATGAAATTAGATTTTACTGTAAACATTTATTTGCTATTCTGGGCTGGTAACAATATGTCAGGGTGATCGTTACTAGGTTTATTTACTAAAGTAGAAATAGGGTAAGAAACCATCTCAGTTGCAGGATAAGGCTGTAATAAATTAATTGCTTCCTCTGCTTCTATGTCAGGATTCATCCAATCTTTCTCACTAGTAGGTGTTAATATCACGGGCATTCTGTTGTGAACATTCTCAACTACCTCGTTAGGTGTAGTAGTAATGATAACACTGTGGGGTACTTTGTTTCCTTGAGCGTCTGTTTCGTATTGCCATAAACCTGCAAAGGCAAAAGGTTCCCTATCCTTAAGTTCAAATCTGTAAGGAACCTTGAGTTTCGAATCTGGTTGTTTTTGCCATTCATAGAATCCATCAGCAAGAATTAGACAACGTTGTTCAGCAATCATCTTTTTCCAAGTTGGTTTTACCATGCTGTCATTACGGGCATTTATAAAGAACATCTTACCAGTCTTGTCGTAAAATGGATGAATCCCCCATTGCGTATAAACTATCTCGTTCGGATCTGTATTCAAGATGGTAGGTATAGGCTGGGAAGGTCGGACATTATATCTGGGATCAACTGGGCTTTCGTTATAGCCTGCGTTGAATCTTTGAGATAAGTCTCTAAATGGATGAATTACTGAAAATGCTCCGCACATGATGAATTTGTTAAGTTATGTAAAGTTTTGTGTGGATAACTGATTGATAAAATATAAAATATGGCTTATTTGTGAGGAGAGACCATCTTTTATACCTGCCAAATCACTCTGATATACTGAAGTTAGTAGAACTTTACAACCTGTATTCCACTTTTTGACCATCTTTTGGAGTACCGGGCTAAGGGCATCCCTTTTAGGGACTTGTTCTACGCCCGACTATCAATTATTTCTGAGTGGAATCGGAAATGGTTGATTGGCCCGGAACTCTAGCAGGTGGTTTTATTTTACCACTTGTTGGGAAAAACCAATGGGGCGCCCCTGTAGCAGTCGACTGATTGGATTATTAATCCGAAAGGAAGCAATAATGCCTATCCCCGTTGGAATGATCTGTCGCCCGTACATTACGGTAGACGGTCAGAAGATTTGGGCTAAGGATTACGGTAAAAAAGCCTTTTGTTTCTTCCCTTCTCTTAAGAAGGGGAAAAAGAAAAAGCCTGAAGCCGTAAAACTTCAAGCCTAACTTCACCTTATAAAACACTCGTTTGGGTACCCATTCGGGTGTTTTATGTTTTAGGAGTATAACCCCCAAATCACAGTCTCTAGATTCTGGGTTTAGGGATTATTGAACAATACTATCTTATATAAGAAATATAGTCAATTCATATCATTTGTACATGAAATGTATATCTATTATACCATATTCTTATCCACAACCTTTAACACCCTTTTAGGTACCTGATTTAAGACGATTGTCTTCTTTGCATAACATTTGGCAATTTTCTGATGTAGTTTTACCACCCTCATGCCATGGTTTGATATGATCTGCTTCCATCTCTTCTATCTCAAAATGTTTCTTGCATTTTGGACAAACTCCTTTTTGCCTTTCGTATGCTTCACGTTTCATCTTATCGTTGAAAGCTCTAATAGAAAGAAGTCTTTCTTTTCTGGTTAACACATAAGGATATATACCAGACTTCTTTGTTACATCTTCATCCTGCATAAGTTTAGATACTTCTTCTTCTAATTCTTTAGGATTCAATGTTGTCTCTTTAAATTCATTGTACAATTCACCCCAGTTCACTCCAGCCATTTCTTTACGGTAGTTGGTGAAAGTGCTTCTAGACCAAGATATAACTTTCTGGAAATATTCCCAAAGTTCTTTAGCATCTTTGTCATGTTGATGGGATGCCATGTATCCAGCTATGTCGCCATTATTAATCCAACTCAATGCTGTTTCTAAATAGTCTTGTCTTATAGGAGATCCATGTAACAAAGAACCGCCATCATTAGCTAACAGATATGCTGCACAATTTGATTTACTAAACTTTAATTTTGCATCTGATAACCAAGGTCCTGTATAGACAGCATTACGTAATTCTTGTTCAGTTAATCGTTCTCCTGCAATATTGATAGTTCTGAACCAGTTCAATCTTTCTATGTCTGTTCCTTCGCAAAAGTAAACCATTAATTCATAGTTCAGAATTTGCTCTTGCTCCTCCTTGGTAAGATTATGGAAATATCGATCATTTAAAGAAAAGTCTCCTGTCACATACTGACCAATACTTATAGTTCGCTGTTGTCCGTCCAATACTTCGAAGTTTCCATCTTCTCGAACCATCCAATACATAACATTCAATGGAAAGTCGTGAGTTATAGTGTTGATTACTGCATCTCGTTGCTGGTCTTTATACACAAACTCTCTTTGATATTTTGGACGAACATCTAGTTTACCAGCATATGCAACTACACCTTCTTCTGCACTATCTTTGTAACCTTCAGTAATTTCTCGTATAGAAATTTTATTTAGTTCAATTTTCATTAGGATTCCTTATTTCTAATTAAAAGTCTAGCATACACAGCTTTAAAGCCTTCTGGTGTTTTTAGTACACTCCTTGCGTTCAAATCATTATATTTAGGGTGATCATCTATTGTATATTTTTTCTTACGCATCCCTGATGTATTTTGTCTATCGGTAATACCAAGTATTTCAAATTGTTCAGGATTGTACTTATCTAAGAAAGTAATAGGTACGCCCATTGTATCTTTGTAATCTTTAGGAATATCAGAAGTTTTACTTACTTCAATTGCATCATAGTTGTCATAGTGTGGATACTCTTCCGGAGAATAATTTTTGTATAAGACTAAATCCGTATGACGTTCTGTGTAATCTAGATTTGTAAACCAACGAACACCTTTCACTCGAATAAATTTATTACCCTCACTATCCACTCTTGTCCCGGCTGCATTGAGAGGGTAATCATCAGGAACTCTGAACTCTCTATCACCACTATGAATACTTTGCCCTAACCACATTTTGTTATGTTGGACTAGAGGAAATACTTCTTTGTAAGTTATAGCATTGATGTTTCCAAGTACTAGGAACTTTTTATTGTGTTCGACTAGCTGTGCTATAAATTCTCGGAATAAAGAGAATGGTGGATTCGTAACAACAATATCTGATTCCTTTAACAGATTAATACATTCGTCGCTACGAAAATCGCCGCTACCTTTTAATGGTGTTGCTGAGTTTTTGTCATGCTGAAGTAGAAACTTAACATCATCTAAATTAATAGCACCATCCCCGTCTGTATCAGGTACAGCATTGATCTCTAACTTAAATGGTTCTAATCCTGTTGGCTTCAGTCCCTCCATCTCAAATAAGGGTAATTGTCTTCCCACAATTGGAGACTTCATGTAGCTAGTGCTGATAAGTTTCTTCAAACCTAAAGCATTAAAGTTTGCAGCAAAGTATTTAAAAAAATTACTTTCAAAAGGGTCATCACAGTTACAATACACCACCTTATCCCTAAATTGTTCTTTATAATGTTTAAGCTCTTTTTCAATATCAACTAGTTGAGTATAAAACTCATCTTTTTTAGCTTGTCCTGCTTGGTTTAAATTTGTGTTTAAGGGAGTATTAGGCATTAAAGTTGACTTAACTAAAGTAATTATAGACTTATCCGAGGAAAAAGAGAATATGAGTGTGTATAATGAAAGGTATACTATCGTACACCTATGAAACTGATAATATTTTTCTTCGTAAAACTACCTCGACATTCCCCTTGTCCTGACCATTGGCTAATGCTACCCCCCACTGCTCAAAATTACGGAACCATTTGTAAAAAGTGCCTTTGGAAGACACTACCAACAGGAGGAAATATGAGACCAGTAAAGTTATTTAACAGGTATTGGAATCATTAAAAAATTGGTATAATACCAACACAACACATTGCCTAACCCCTACTTTGTAGGATATGGCATTAAATCCGATCAAGATATAGAACCTCTCGTCAGGGTCCTTGATCGGTCGTATCTGGAAACGGATATGTTGATCCGAAAGGGTCAAACTTGGCGGGGGGCTTTTTGTTCCCCAGTCATACAATTAAAACCGATCAAGGAAATGTCTAAATTGAATACTAAAAAAGTAATAGGTTTCCTATTACGACCTTTGTCATTATTTATAGTATTGGTGCTACTGTACTGGGGGTTTACTTCTTCTGGAGATGTTAAGGAAATAGCGTTGAACTTCATTATTATTGCTATGTCCATAATGGTTGTCGGAATTATATTTAATGATGTTTGGGATAGTGATGAAGTGCCTAATTGGATTCGTAAGTATTTTAGAAAGAGATAATGTCAGCAGAATTAATAACATTTTTCCATAACTCCGACGAATTACGTTCGGAGTTTTCTCATAAGGATTCAAATAGACCATGTTTCTATTGGTTTGCTGACAGATTCCATAGTCATACTGGTTATCTAAAAAAAGATAAGTATTTCTATATGTTTGTAAAAGACCCAATTAAAGAATCAATCACATTAATACCTCGTAATAATGAGGACCATAGTTTTCATGCTTTGTACAACGACTTCCTTTTCTTTAAACACAATACAGATTATCAGGAATATTTAGAGCCTCCTATTTTAATGTCGTATGATAGAATCGTTCCTGATTTGATTGCAGAATACTCAGAAGAAACAAATGAGTATAAGATTGTGAAACCAGATATCTTTAAACATATGCGATTCAAGTTATATGACGATTCATATAAACATCAATGGGCTAAAGGTCCAAAATTTACAGATATTCAAGTATTGAATAAATCGCTCCCTTTACTAGCAAATTCATTGCCGCTAACTGATCCTAAAATCAGAAATGGAAAGTATATTTTCAAAAACTGGTTAGGTGCATATTAGTGCATATTTTGAAAAACTAAGATT
The DNA here is from genome assembly GCA_964473815.1 of uncultured Candidatus Saccharibacteria bacterium. Taxonomy (GTDB): domain Bacteria; phylum Patescibacteriota; class Doudnabacteria; order UBA920; family UBA920; genus UBA920. The sequence goes on from CAYYQK010000002.1 coordinate 115,387, forward strand.
ACGTCACTTTAGGTCGTAATTAAATACCTTTGATAATTAGGTTAAACGCTATGTATTTCGCGCAAAACTAGCTCAAATTCATGCGTTTATATCGGAAACCAAGAGTTATATATTGACGCACAGAAAACTCTAAAGTACAATGCTTTTACTGGATAAAGAAAATTAGAGAAGAAACCTCTCGTTTCGGCAACTAATGCCCCAGATAAAAAACTCGTGCTAACCATGGCACCATAATTAAGTTTTTTATCGGGGTGTTGTTTTTTACCAACACACTCGATGTTGGTTTTATTATGCCTAGAATAAAGTTTGGTTATGATTCAAATTACATTAAAGTGTATGGACGAGCTCAATCGCATTTCAATTTAAGACCCATAGAAGGTTTACTTTTGGGTTTGGTAGAAAGTATGTCTTCTCAAAAAGGTTATTGCTATGCAACCAAGGAAACTTTGGCAGGAATATTGAATGTAAATACAAGCACTGTCTATTACACAATGAACAAGTTAATTAGAAAAGGTTTATTGATTTCCAAACCAGTAGGATTCAGTAAAGCGCAATTAATGTGTACAGATGAATGGTATGACTTTATAGGAGAACTTAGACAAAGTTTTTCGCCAGATGATTAATGTCAATTTGTGGTTCTAGATCCATTTAGCCTCCGAATTTCAGAATGGCCCTATTAAATTCAGAGTCCTAAGACTATGAAATTAAAAGTAAAAATACTCTTAAATTCAGAGCTAATATATATAATCATATTTATAAATCATATTTAAAGATTAATACCCATATTTTGTAAAATATACAAAATATGGGAAACAGCACAAGATAATGAATCAAATAAATGAAAAACAAATACAAGAATTTATAGATCTATATAAGTTAAAGTATGGAGTAACTATAAGTCGTGAAGAAGCTATCATTCAATCAAGAAAATTATTAGATCTTGTTAAGCTTGTTTATAAACCAATAAAAAAAGATTCTGATAAAGAGTAGTTGTCCCCCGTGCCAAGAGGAATCGTATCAGTGATAATGTAATTAACAACTATCACGTGCCTAGCTAACAATTTGTTTTGATAATTCCTTTATTGGAATAGTCTTTATCTGAAACATTGGGTTCGGATAGTTGTTGAGACTATTCCTTTTTTGTATTTATGAAAGTATCTAATCCAAAACTTAGATATGTGGTTTATGCACGTAAATCCACTGATTCCGAAGATAGACAGGTTCAATCAGTAGACGACCAATTAAGAGAGCTAGAACCAATTATTACCCAAAACAGCCTAAATGTAGTTAGGTATTTTGAGGAATCTAAGTCTGCCAAAAGACGTGGAAGACCAATGTTTAATGAAATGATGGATATGATTCAAAATGGTAAAGCTGATGGTATTATTTGTTGGAAACCAAATCGGTTATCCCGTAATGCATATGACGGAGGACTGATACAAGGAATGCTTACTGATAATATTATTCAATCCATAGTTACTCCATCTAAAGAGCATTTGCCCCAAGATAACGTTATGTTATTAACTGTTGAATTAGGCATGGCTAATCAGTTTAGTTTGGATTTGGGGCGTGATGTTAGCCGTGGAATGCAGAGTAAAGCAAATAAAGGGTGGTTACCTGAGAAAGCACCACTAGGATACCTTAACGATCCGCTAGGTTTGAAAGGTGAAAAGAAAATATTTATTGATGAGGAAAGATTCCCATTAGTTAGAAAAATGTGGGACTTGATGTTAACAGGAAACTATACTGTTAAGCAATTAAGAGATCTTTCCCATAATGAATGGGGTTTGAAGACAAGGGCTAGTAGGAATCTATCTAGCAAGATGCTAAGTCTGAGCGGAGCGTATAGAATATTCACAAATACATTTTATTATGGCGAGTATTCATATAAAGGAGAGGTAATTCAAGGTAAACATCAACCCATGGTAACTAAGGAAGAATTTGATCGAGTCCAAAAGTTACTTGGTAGAGCTGGTAAACCGAGACCTAAATATAAACGATTGCCATTTAATGGTGTGATTAGATGTGGAGAATGTGGATCCATGATTACTTGTGATGAGAAAGTGAAACGTTCAAAACAACCAAATGTACAGCCAAAGCATTATTTATATCACAGATGTACAGGTAAGAGTCATGATTCTTGTTTTCAAGAACCAATCACCTATCAGGATCTAGCTAATCAAATTACTGGTTATCTTGGTAGTATTACTATATCTCAAGAACTATTAGAATGGTCATTAAAAATATTGCGTCAAAATAATCAAATAGAAGACACTAATCGCTCCATAATAATAAAAAACCTAAAAAAAGATTTGGAGTCCGTTTCAGAAAAGAATAAGAATTTGATTGATCTCTTTCTTTCAGGAAGTAATAAAGATCGAAGTATGCTCACTGAAGAAGAATATATCAATCAGAAGAATACTTTTACAGCTGAGAAATCTAGAATTGAAGGTGAATTAAGAAAAATTGAAACTAATGACGGTGGTTTACTTGAGTTAACTGAGAAGACATTTGAGTTTGCTACTTATGCTAGATCTCATTTCCAAAATGGCGACTATGAAACACAAACTCGTATATTACTGAATCTTGGGCAGAAAATAGTCTTAAAAGATAAAAAGCTAGTTATAGAATTACAGAAACCTTACTCAATTATAAAAAATGGACTAGAAAAAATGAGTTCAATTATGATATCGGTCGAACAAGAAGAACGCCTTATACCTAAAAGGAAAAACACTCCTTTAGAGAGTGTTTATTCCATGTGGAGCGGCCAAGGGGAATCGAACCCCTATCCCTTCCTTGGCAAGGAAGAGTTCTACCATTGAACCATGGCCGCACGCTATTATAAATATAAGTAAATTTTTGCTGGTGCCGCGAGTCAGAATTGAACTGACGACACGACGCTCTTCAGGCGTCTGCTCTACCACTGAGCTACCGCGGCATAAATGTGGTTTTAATTTTTGTTGGTGGGCGATAAAGGATTCGAACCTTTGACATCTTCGGTGTAAACGAAGCGCTCTGACCAGCTGAGCTAATCGCCCTAATGTTCGCTTGTGCGAAAACTTTGTAAAATTTTTGGTGCCCGAGAGAGGACTTGAACCTCCACGGGATTAATCCCACTACCACCTCAAGGTAGCGCGTCTGCCAGTTCCGCCACCCGGGCTTGGGAACAATTTATCCAAAAATCCTTCTAATTATAGTGCAGATTATGGAAATTGTCCAGTCTCTCTTAATTTTGATGCTAGATAACCTTCCAATGCCCGCGATCATCTTTGGCTAAACGACCGTATAAAGAAAATCCGGCTGCGAGTTTGTGTCCCCCGCCACCCAAAGATTGGGCAATAGCTTGCACATCAACCCCTTTGTACTCTTCACTGCGCAAGCTGCCTTTAATCAGATCTTCTTTTTCTTGTTTTAAAAACATTGCAAATTTGGCCTCCGGAACCTTATTTAAGGTTTCGGCGATACCTTCAAAAGCAGACATTGGCGGATTACCCAAAGATGCCAGTTCATCGCTGGTGATAACTGAATAGATCATTTTTTTGACTGGATCGTAGTGTGCATTTCCCAGCGCATGCGCCCAGGCTTTTAAACTTTCTAAATCTTTAGTTTGGTAAGTGTGTTTTGTGATAGTCGATACCCGCGCGCCGTGTTCCATTAATTCCGCTGCAGCTGCGAGCGTGCTCGCCTCTGTGTTGCTGTGCATAAAAATTCCTGTATCAGTAATAATTCCTGTCAGCATGCATAGCGCAATGTCATGCGTAATTTCCCAACCGCAAAATTTAAAAAAATCATAAGTTAGTTCAGCTACCGCAGATTTAGTAGAATCAACCACATTCACTGTACCGTAATTGGTATTGTCTGGATGATGATCTAAATTAATAATTGGAATTTTTAATTCCATAATTTCTGCGTGTCCCACGCGAGCCAAACTACTACAGCCAGAAATTACTAATACATCAAATTTTTCATTGGGTAATTTTTCTAGAACTTTGTCCGACATTGGTAAATATTTCAAAGCATCGGGAACACCGCCTTCAATTACAACGGCAACCTTTTTGCCAATGCCAGAAAGAAAATTGCCCAAAGCTAAAACCGAACCGAGGTCATCACCGTCGGTTCTCATGTGCGTAGTTAATAAAATTGTATTGCTTTCTTCAAGCAATTTTTTAGCCTGTGCAAATTCTGTCATGCTACTCTTCCTCTTCTTCGTGAATTTCTTTGATGATCTCGTCGATGTGTTGTGCGTATCGCGGCGTTGTATCTAAGAAAAATTGTAAGCGAGGTGTCATTTTCATTCCTAAATGCCGATTCAGCTCGCCTTGAATATCGTAAAGATTTGAATTAATTTCGGAAAAAATCGCATCATCATCGCCACCGACAATTGAGATATAAACTTTTGCCCAGCGCGAATCGCCACTGGTTTCTACTCGGGAAACCGTAACAAGACCGCCATTGGTTTCAATGGTGTCTTTTAAAATTTCACCAACTTGCTGCTGGATTAAAGAGTTTAATTTTTCTTTGCGATTGGTAGGTTTAGGGGTAGTCATAAATTTATATGAAAAAATACTATAACAAACTAACTCTATTATAGCAAGGCCGCATAAATTTAATAGAAAAAATGCCCGCCGCCGTGATCTGTTTATCAGGGCGCCGGGACTTGGTGTGTCATTCGGTAACGCGATCTTCTTACCGTTGCGAAGCGATGAACTCGCGGATCTTGGATTTTACCGCGGCCACCCTATCTTCGTTGCAGTCTTCAGGGAACTGAAACACAGGGACCTTCACTGTTCTGAAGGCTTCTTCGTTTTCGTTCCAGGTTCGCTCCGACACCACCATCAGTTTCGTTACCTTGGGTGGATCCAACAACCCGATAAGCGAACTTTCTAAAATTACACACAGATCTTCTTTGAGCTCCTCGAGAGTTAAGTGAATTTTCTCGTTCACCTTATCTTCCTCAGGAAGCAATGAGAAGTATGTAGTAGTATAAAGTCTTAGTGATTTAGCCTGAGCCACTTCACTCATTATGCTGTCCTCCTTGCGTTGATTTTTTAGTCTAAATAAAAAGACTCTATATTCTAACTTATAGAGTCTTTTGTTTCAAGGTTTCTTCGAAACTTTCGATTGTATCGCCTTCGCGGAGTTTAACATTAGTTTTCAGTTTCATACCGAATTCGTTACCGCGACTAACTTCTTTGGTGTCGACTTTATTTTGTTGTAAGTCAATAATTTCTCCGCGTCCAATTTCGACCATGTCTCCTTCAGCAATATTGCCGGCCTCAACTTCCGGATGTCCGGCTTCAGCTTTACGCCAAATCGCAATTGGTTTAGATTTGCGAAGTTCGCCATCATCAACTCGCCCGCCAATAATCATTTGTGATTTTTCGGTGCGGAAGATTGCCAGTATCGTGCCTTTACCGAATGTTGCTTTTTCCATTTCTGGAGTGAACATGGCGATCACAGCGCTGGTAATGTTTTCTAATAGTTCGTAAATAACGTCGTAGCTTTCAACAGCAACTTTCTTTTGCTTGGCAAGATTAATTGCTTTCGGATTTGTCTTAACCCGGAAAGCAATCACAGTCGCTTTGCTGGAGTCAGCTAGTAAAATATCATTTTCATTAACTTCGCCAATGCCTTCACTTAAAATTTTAATTTGTACTTCATCGTTTTTCAGTTTCGCAAACGATTGTTGAATCGCTTCCAAAGATCCGGCTACATCAGCCTTCAAAATTAAGTTCAATGTTTTGCTTTCACTATCACCCTGTAGTTTAGAATGATGAGTCAGCTTGCGACTGTGTTTCATCTTTTGTGCTGTGGTTGCAATAGTGCGTGCTTCTTCCAAGCTAGCTGTAGTTTGCAAAATGTCGCCTGCTTCTGGTAATTCAGAGAAACCAGAAATCAACGCTGGTCTAGATGGACCGGCAAACTTTAACTTCTTACCGTTTTCATCTTCTAAAGATTTCACGCGACCAAAACCAGTACCAGCGACCATGATGTCACCAACTTTTAAAGAACCGCTTTGAATAATTACGGTTGCAACTGCGCCTTTCCCCTGCGCCATATGCGATTCTATTACAGTTCCCAAAATTTTTCCGTCTGGGTTAGCTTTGAAGTCTTCGATTTCGGCTTGCAGTAAAACCATTTCTAAAAGTTTGTCGATGCCAATATTTTGTTTTGCAGAAATTTCGACTGCAATTGTTTTACCACCCCAGTCTTCTAAGAGCACGCCGTGTTCTGCCAACTCTTGTTTGGTTTTCATGACATTGGCATTGTCTTTGTCGATTTTGTTAATCGCTACTATTAAAGGAGTGTTGGTAAATTTGGCACGATTAATAACCTCAATGGTTTGAGGTCGTACGCTGTCGTCTGCAGCAACAACTAAAATAATTAAATCAGTTACGTTCGCACCACGAGCACGCATTTCTACGAACGCTTCGTGTCCAGGAGTATCTAAAAAGGTAATAACTTTGCCTTCGTGCTTCACCTGGTACGCACCAATGTGCTGAGTGATGCCACCGCTTTCGGTTTCAACAACACTGGCTTTGCGAATTGCATCTAAAAGAGTAGTTTTACCGTGGTCAACGTGTCCCATTACTGCCACGATTGGGGGACGGGGTTGCATTTGACCGGCGTTGTCATCAGCTTCTTTATTAAGTTCCTCATGCAAAAAACCAATTCCAAATTCTTTTGTGTCACCCGCAGCTTCTGTCTCAACTTCAAAACCGAGATCCTGCGCAATAATTGTGGCAGTTTCAAAATCAACTTCTTCGTTAATGGTTGCCATTACGCCATTAGTAATCAAAGCTTTGATTACATCTGTTACTGGTAATTCGAGTAGGTCGGCAAAGTCACGCACTTTAATGAACGCAGGAAGTGAAACTTTTTTTGGTGGTCCCGCTGGTTTCTTTACTTCTTCTTTCGGCTTTTCGCTTAGTGCTTTAATGATGTCATTCGCTAAGTGGTTATCAATTTTGTTAGCACGAGGAGAAATGCGAAAACCGGCTGCGTTCGCTTTGCTTCGCAGTTCTTGAATCGACATATTCAGTTCGCGTGACAAAGATGATAAATTCATAAGATTATTTAAGCAAAATTGCTTATAACTGATTAACTATACTGGATTTTTCATAAAAATGCAAGTGTTTTTACAAAAAATTAAAACCACCATTGCTTGGTGGTTTTAAAACGTTCGGGTCTTCCCTACTATCATTCGCAGTTGTTTGGGTATTATAGAAATTATTTCTGGTACTTTGGCAAAGGTTCGTCCAGCGATTGTTAATGGAAATCCACGCGGTTCTAAAAATTCAACTTGCTTACATTTAATAATTGATGTGCCAGGAATGTTTTCCATAACACCATTAGCAATGTCAGGTTTGTATTTCATGACATCGATTTTGTTCATGCGTTCCAAAACCATTAAGTCGAGCAACCCGTCGGTTGGGTTGGCAATGGTTGAATTTGCGCTAGAAGTCGCGCGCGAGTTTGTTACTGTTCCACCAAGACAAGTGATATCCATGGTGTAAGAATTATCAACGCGAATTTTTAAATTATGTTCCACTGCAGCCATCCCGCGCAAAGAACTAAAAAATCCCATCTCTTTGGCTTTCGTGGATGCAATGCCGAACTCTACTTGCGAAATAAAATAGTTGTCGCCCAAAGTCGCAAGATCCATTTTTTCAATCCGACGCGCAGCAACAGTTTTAACTGCTGTGAGCAACGAATCAATTCCTAAAATTTTACTTAAATATGTATCTTCAGTCATTGGGATAAAGCCCAATGCAAAATCGCGACCGCGCAAATACGCGAGCATTAAATTAAAAGTGTCATCAGTGCCGCAAGCAATTAAAGTTTTGACGCCACGGTCACTGGCAGTATCAACAAGTTCTTTAATGCCGCGAATAGAAGTCACTCTCGCCATGTCTCCAGATATCTTAAATTCTGCAAGGAGGCCTTGCAGTGTAACTTGCGCTTTCTCAAATTGCGCTTCTGGTATATTTGTTCCGTCCAGAATGTAGAAGTACATATAAAATGATAAGACGGCGGGTCCTGCCGCCTGGTATCTTTTTTCTTCGCGGCACAGCCGACTCAGAAAAAAGTTACTCTGGCGTCACCCGCCTTACCTTTTTTATTTTATTCGTCTTCTGGTTCAGGGTCGGAACTATTTCCCTTGCCGCTAGCAGTAGAACTCTTAAAGCCACCGTTTTGCTTATCAACAACAGCGCCTTTCATGCTGCATTTGCCTGTAAATTGAGCGCCGTCTTCCACGCGCAACACCGCACAAGAGATGTCCCCCGCAATACGCGCGGTGCCTTGTAAAATCAAATTGCCGGAAACCTTAATATTTCCCTGCACTTGTCCGGCCACAATGGCATTGCCTGCTTGCACATCTGCAACTAACATTGCCGCTTCGCCAATGTGTACGCTTTGAGTGGTATTTACTTTACCCATTACCCCGCCTTCGATGCGGATGTTGCCTTCAGAGTTTAAATCACCCTGAATTTTTACTGATGGGCCGACAACGGTTTCCGCTGCAGCCATATTATCTTGTGCCATGTATATAAAATTTTTCCGTACGCGCAGTACTTAATAATGAACTTTTCTTTAACGGTTTTATTTTGCTTGATTCTGTTTGTTTTTGGTCAAAGCTTGGATGAGCGCTTCTTGTTCTTCGCTGCTCAACACATGTTCGCTTGTTCCGCTATCGATTGCTTTGGCATAAATTCTGTTACTTGCCCGACCGTGCAAACTGGTAATAACAATTCCTGACTGATGCGCGTCAAGCAACGCTGCACTAAAACTTAAGTTGCCACCATCATCGGCCTTGCTGTCATAACGTACCACTGCAACATTTTGCGTAGCAGTGTTGAGTTGTTTAGCAATCGCTTCGAGTGTAGCAATTGTGTTTGCCGCATGATCATCAAAATGATCCAACTTGCCAATAATGTGTTCTACTACTTCTTCCAAGTTCTCGGGTTGATTTTCATCTTTGAAGAACTTGCGAAGACTTCGCATTTTGCGAGAAGCAATTACTGCGTAAACGCCAAGAACCACAGCGATTAACGAGGCAGCTAAGGCGATGTAAGGTAAAATAGTAGCACTCATAGTAGAGCTATTGTAGCATTGAAAATGCGTCGCTTTCAAGCACTGAAAAACAGCTTGATTTTGCTCCACTGTGTTGATATACTGTGCATATGTCTAAACGTAATCGATACAAATTTCGCAACAAAGAAGCAATGCGAAATTCAAATGAAAGTTCGCAACAATCAACAAGTTCTTCTACTGGTTCAGCAAGTACAACCAGCTCAGCTCCTTCTGCAATCGGCAGTAGTCGTAGCAATGGCGCTTTTGCTCAGCACGCTGCAGAGTACCGCACTATTCGCAATGACATGATCCGTTTAGTAATCTTAAACGGCATTATGTTGGCCGCTGTAGTTGTTCTATATTATGCTAATCGTTCTTCAGGAATAGTAGAAAAACTTTACACTCAAATTTTCCACTAATCGTGGTTAATAAATATAATTGATAAAACCGCATAATGCGGTTTTTATTTTCTTTCTATATAATAGCTGTATGTTAAAGATCAAGATAATTTGTTTGGGAAAATTTAAAGAAAAGGCTTATGTGGAACTTGAGAAAGAATATCTCAAGCGGCTCAGGCCTTTTGCCAAAGTCACTATGGTTGAGCTGCCAGAAGTTTCATACCGATCTTCAGATATTCCTGACAAAATCAAGGAAAAAGAAGCCGAAAGTATTGTGAAACAGCTTCCGGATGATGCTTTGGTAATTTTGCTTGAAGAAAAAGGGAATCAGTATGATTCCAAGCAATTTGCTGACTTTTTAGAAAGAATTGGTGGTTTGGGGCAAGAATTAGTGTTTGTTCTGGGTAGTGGTTTAGGGCTGCACAGTTCTTTGAAGGCCTATAGCAATTACACAATTTCCCTTAGTCCCCTAACTTTTCCGCATAATATGGCCAGAGTTTTGTTGGAAGAACAAATTTACCGGGCTTGTACGATTATTTCTCGCAAAGAATATCATAAATAGTCTGGATCTGAGTCTGGGTTGGAATGTTTCACGTGGAAACTTAATCCGATCAAAAGCCACAAAAGCAGCTGAGTTGGCCAGATTGTATAGAAATAATGGTCGAATAGGAACATAACCGCAAAAGCTGCTGCAATGGCAAGTAAAACCATGTTCCATATGTCCTTTTCACGCTTAAATAAGCCAATTACTGGGTATATTAACAAGATAAACACAGGGATTGCACCCAATCCCCATTCCGCCCAAGTGATCAGGTAAAAGTTGTGGATTGGCTGTATTTCCCAAGGCTGAAGAATGGTCTGCTTAAAGTCTTGGGCATATTGTTTCATGTGCAACACACTCGTTCCTGGCCCAAATCCAAAAATAGGCTTATTCTTAACCATTTCTAGCCCGAGCTGGTTGTAAAACAACCGTTCTTTAGTGGAATTGTCAGAAATTGTGGAACGAGAAGCTAAATATGGGAATAAAGTCATCCCCCAAATAAGCAGGATTACCCCCAGCGGTAAAAATAGCTTAAATATGTGGGAAAACATCTTTTTTACCACAATGTAAACGAGAATTACAAGCAAGCCTGCAGCAAGTCCGAGAATTGCTGCACGTGAAAGCGAAATGAATAAACCAAAAGAGTTCAAAGCCAATAATAGCCATAAAACCGCATGTTGAATAGTTTCACGTGAAAACTTACCACGTGGTAGATTCTCACCACGTGGTTTTTGGTAAGTTATAGCAAGTAAATATAGGTTTAAGAGCACACAGACGACCAGGAAAGCCCCTAAAAGATTAGAATGGGGAAATGTGCCATAGCCGCGAATCAAGGTCGTTCCATGGGAAACAATCTTTGCTACCCCGAAAGTGCTTGCACTTAAGTGAGATTCCCCAAGTTTATACAAACCAAGAGAGTGTTGTGTGTAAAATTGGAAAATGGCAATGAGGGATTCCAAAAACCCTAAAAAGCTAAATAACCAAGCCAGCTTTTCACGTGAAACGTTTATTTGCGAAACCGAAGCAGCAAAAACAATCAAAAATAGGAATCTGAGTGAAAAATAAGCTTGAAGGGGAAGTGTTGCACGTGAAGCGACGAACAACTCGAGAATCAACCACGCGCCGGCAATTAATCCACTATATTTCCACACTTTGGGAATTTTCCACTTCCGATGAAACAGCAACATCAAAACTACCAAGGCAACTAGAACTAAATCGCTAATATATAGAGAGAGGGAAGTGAAGTCAGAGTAAGCGCCGGTTTGAAAGTTCCACGCGGAGTCGAATACGTGCCGGATGGGAAAAGGAATCAAACAAATTAATAGAAAAAACAAAAATTGTGTTGCACGTGAAATGTTGATTGATGCTTTGTTCATGGTATAATTGTAGCATCACAATTAAATTTAAACTCCCTGTAGCTCAATGGATAGAGCAGCTCCGTCCTAAGGAGAAGATGTAGGTCCGATTCCTACTGGGGAGACCAAAAAACATGCTGGATAATTTAAAAGACAAAAAGATAGAAGAGTTAAATGCAAACTTAGGAAAACTAACTCGACAAATGGGTAGTTACTGGTTGGCGTTAGGGAAGGGGTTGTTATATGGATTTGGGACTGTGCTAGGCGCGGGAGTGGCAATTATTTTGATCGGTTGGTTCTTGAATATTATTGGAGTAATCCCAGCTTTAAAAACTTCTGCGGATCAATGGCGCTCAGCTTTCCAGCAAACACAAGATAAGGGTTTGTTGCCTACTAACGATAGTTCGCAAACAACAACACCTCAATAAAAAGTTTTTCCGGGCCCTTAGCTCATCTGGTAGAGCGCTTCCATGGCATGGAAGAGGTGAGGGGTTCGATTCCCCTAGGGTCCACCAGAAAATATTTCTAAGCACGCCGCGAGGCGTGTTTTATGTTCTATTTTGATATAATACTGATATGGAATTAGTTACAGAAACACGGCTAGATTTTGACCAAACCGTAAGTGATGAAGACCGGTTTGTGATCCGCCGCATCTTGGATAAATTTGCTGATGCTGCAAATCGCGGTGATGTAGAAACTTTGAATGCAATGATTGCAGATTCAACAGTAATAGAAGGTTTTTCGGATTTGCCATATATGAAACAAGAGTTTGTGTCGATTGTATCGCGGTGGCAAACTAGAGGACGAAAGCACATTATGCGGTTTCCAAAATTGAAATTAAGTTATAGTCACTATTTGTATCATCTGGTTGGAACTTATGAAGAATTTATTGATAACATTTTGGCCACCGAAGGCACGATTGAATTAACTATGGTGAAGCACGACGAGGATGCAGCAGTAGAGGGAAGTGAACAGTTTCAAATAGTAAAAATTGTGTTTTACCCGCGCATGCGCTTATCCGAAGAATAGTTTATAATAGCGTAAACTAACGATTTGGAGAGGTCGCATAGTGGTCTAGTGCGCCGCTTTCGAAAAGCGGTGTGTCGCAAGGCACCGAGGGTTCGAATCCCTCCCTCTCCGCCAGAAAGTTAAAATGTAAAGTTATGCCAATTGACGAAGGCTTAAATAAAATTTTGAAAGAGATGTGGCGCTTGGATAACAAGCTCATGAAGAAAGAAGATCTCGAATTGAGTGAGAAAAGTTTTTACAATGAGAATTTAGAAATTATTCAGGGATACTATTGGGAAAATAATATTCACTGGAAAGAGAAAACTAAATTAAGTTAAAACAAACATGAAAACAAATTGGTCAAAAATTCACACATTGTTGCTAACCTCATTTGTACTTGCGGGCGCGTTGTTATTTTTTGGAGGACTCAAAGACAAAGAGTCGAGCGATGTAATTAATTTAATTTTAACTATGTCAGTGGCCATGGGTGGATTTGGTTTGGTTGCGTTTCAAATTGCGCATGCATCAAATGAATTGCGCAACGACTTTATTGAGTCAACAATTTTGATGGTGCTGTCGACCGTGGCCGGATTCTTCTATGTAATTTACCCGGAAGTTAGTTTGTTAAATTTTAACTTTGGCGAAGTTTCAATTTTTATTTTTTTCTGGGCGCTAATTTTGTTTTTGATGATCTTAATAGACAAACGATTTAACTTTTTAAAATAGTAAAATATGAAGCGAGTTTTTTTAGTACACAGATGGTCAGGACAACCGTTAGGGGATTGGCGGCAGTGGTTGAAAACTGAATTGGAAAATATGGGATACGAAGTTTTTGCTCCAGAGATGCCAGATCGCGAACACCCAACAATTGAAAATTGGGTTTCATTTTTAAATGAACAAGTTGGCGAAGTTGATGAAGATACTTATTTTGTTGGTCACAGCATTGGGGTGCAAACTATCATGCGATACTTGGCGCAAACTAAAAAGAAATGTGGTGGCGCATTGTTCGTAGCTGGTTGGTTTAATTTAGAAAACTTGGAGTACGCTGATCTTGAAGTCGTTGCCCAGCCATGGATCGATACCCCAATCGATATCGATCACCTTCAATTGTCTATGCCAAAATCCACTGTGTTTATTTCCGATAACGATTCGTACGGTTGTATTGATGAAAACAATCAGAAGTTTGGACAGCTTGGTTCGAAGATAGTATTAGTCCATAATGCCGGCCACTTTACCGATGTTGACGGTTTCACTGAATTTCCGCTATTATTGGAAGAATTTAATATCATCGCAGAATAAAAAAAACGAGCCGCTCATGATTGAGCGGCTTTTCTAGTTTCGTATTCGTCAATCGGATAGATTTCCGTTGGTTTGATTAGCTTCTTTTGGCGTGGGCCATAATAGACTTTGGCGTAAATCTTTTCTCCTTCTAGCAAAGCTTTGGGAAGCCACGTTTTATCGCCGACCATCATCCGTTTCCACGGCAGTCTGTTTATTCGGATCCATCGGGCGTTGATCATGGTGTTGGTGTCATGAATGTTGCCGGTAAATTCTGTTAGCGTGTAGAAGTGGATTGTAGTGATAAACTTAAATCCGTCTTCAGTGATGTTGTGGAAATCGACAATGGCAATTTTCTCTAGAGAGTCGATGTTCCCATCCAGTCCCCAATTGTCGCTTATTTCGCCACCGGTTTCTTCTTTGGTTTCACGAATCGCACAGTGTTCTAAAGTTGCGTCTTTATCTTCTTCGAATCCGCCGCCCCAGCCCATCCAGCAATTCTTGCCGATTTTCTTGGTTTTAAAACCTTTCAGTATTTTACCGTCGCGCATGGGATACACTACGGTTCCAAGATAAAGAACTTTTTCTTTTTCCATAGCATCTCCTTTAGCATGAGTTTGTTTATCCATACAGTAATACTTTATAAAAACTTTATCAATACTTTAGAAATATTTTAGAAAATCTTTATATATATGCCACCCTTTTGTTGCTTTGTCCAATATGTGACATAAATATAAAGTTTTTCTGAAGATTTTAGAAAAGTTTTGGTTTTTCTTTATCAAAACTTTATATGGACTTTATCATGCTTTGGTAAAGTGAAAGTTGGCCCATGACACGCGCCTTGTTATGGGCCTTGCGGCTATCGTATTTGGTTTCATCCCAACCAAAATATGAGTCTTCAACATAGTCATTTAAGAATCTGCAGGCTAGGCCAACCATAAGTAGTTGAGAAGCCTGTGGTATTAGAGATTTCTCTCTTTCCGAGAGAAGGCTTTTAGAAGTGAAATACCCGTGCAACAAAGCATTGTATACTTCTCTATTAAAAGAGTTGTTTGGATCATCTTCCACTTGCCCGCACCAAGAACGAACCGCATCAGCTATATCTATAATTGGGGGTAATATCTGGATCGTATCGAAGTCGATCATGCAGATAGCTTTGCCATTCGCATCAAAGAGAAAATTGTTAATTTTTGGGTCGGCATGAATAATTTGAGTAGGTAGATCCTTTGGCAAAATTAACTTTGGGAGTAGTTCGTGAATCAACTTGGCTGCTTCACGAATTTGAGAGTCGGGATTTGAAGTTAAAACTGGCATCAGTCGCTCGAGCTTTTCAATTACCGTCTCGAATTTATGTAAGATGCATCCAATTTCTAACTGGTTTGGGTACTCTTTTAAAATTTTGTGCAAACTTCCAAGTGTTTCACCGCCTTGCGTTGCTATTTCTGTTCCAGTGCTTTGGTCATAAGAAGTTCCTTCTACTCCTCGAAGTAATCTCCATCGCCAATCGCTTTGCTCATCGTCCTCAATCCATAGTTCGTCCTTTTGTGTTTTGATTATGGTTTGAGTTGTGTGTCCGTGTTCGTACAAAAATTGTGTCACGTGAAAATAATTATTCATTGCCCCATCCATCGAAACAGCCGGATGAACCAACTGCAATACAAATAACTCCTCGTTATTTGGACGAATCAAAAAAGTTTTATTAAGCAAGCCACTACTAGCCCGCTTTATAATAGAGGGGTCAATATTTTCTAAGCTGGGCAATGCCCAATTGTGCAACGCGATTTCTGGTTTCATATTAGTTTCGTATGTGGATTTATAGTATCATAAAACCATGAAGAAAATTTTGATTTTATACACATCAGTTGGTCTAGGCCACAAATATATCGCTCTCAATATTGGCTATCATTTACAGAAGGCTGGGTATGAAGTAAAATACGCAGACATCCTCCAAGTGCAAAGTGGGGTGATGGTCGACGTAGGCGAATGGATGCACAGTTTGATCAATCGCCGCTTTCCATTTATTTGGCGTTGGTTGTATTTAAGTAAATTGTTTTCCAAAGTTACTATGCCGCTTCGGGTTCCTCTCGCAGGTCGAAATTGCGAACATGTGAAACAGATGATCGCCGAGTTTCATCCAGACATGGTCATTGCCACGCAGACTAGTGCGTCTGCTCCTATGGCTTATCTTAAAAGAACAAATTGGTTTAAGGGTTTGTTTGTCATTGCTTTTAGTGATTTTCATTTTCATCCTTATTGGTGGTACGACGAAGCCGATTACTATCTTGTTAATATAGAGGAGCAAAAAGAAGAGCTGTTAAGACTAGGAGTGCCGGATAGCAAGATTGCAGTTTGCGGAATTGCACTTAAGCCGCAAGAGCAAGTGGCCGAAGAAGCAGTGAAACAAAAACTTGGTTTAACTGGCAAACGGGTTGTGCTAATGGCCAGTGGTTCCCTCGGTATTGGTTTTCCAGAAAGCTTACTGATGGACTTTGCAAAAGTATTGAAAGAAAAAGAACCTAACGCACAACTAGTGGTGGTCACAGGGAAGAACGAAGCGATGAAGAAACATCTTGAAGCAGAAATCAAATCAAAAAAAATTCCGAACATTACTGTCTTAGGATTTTACGAACCGTTTGGTGAACTCTATGCAATCACGGATGTGTTCCTGACAAAACCGGGGGGACTGACCACTGCCGAAGCGATTCGCGACAATGTCAAAATGATCACAACTCACTTTTTACCTGGGCAGGAAGAACTGAATTACAAGTACCTGACCGACCGTCGCTTGATGTTCCCAATCCCGAACCCAAAGACGGCTGAGAATTTAGTCAAAATCGCGCGGGTAGTAATGGATGGAAAACCAGAAGTAGAAAACCCAAATTCTTTAGCAATTACACAAAAAAATAACGAAGGAACGGTGCTGGTAAAAAGTATTCAAAATCTGTTTCATAATGTTTGACGAGGCAAAATGTTTGGGTTAGTATGAGACAAAGACCATTTAACCGCAAAATTATGCCACGGAAAGAAAAATCATTTTTTGGAAAAATCATGGGAGGAGATGTTACAGATGTAGCAGTGGAAGAAGAGGAAAATACTGCTGAGTTTGAGGACGTAGAAGATGCTGAGGACGAGGAAGAAGATGAAGGACTTGTCGATGAAGAAGAATTAGAAGATGAAGATTTAGATGAGTCTGATGACGGGGACTACGAGGATGATGAAGAGGAAGAAGTATCTGCTCCAATTCAAGCTCCTGTTCAGCAGCCAGCTGCAACTGCCCCAGTTGAGTACGAAGATACTGAACCTGAGAATGTTGCAGTTGGAAGTTCCTCTGCCCCAAGCTCGCGCGACGAAGAATGGATGAACGATTACGAAGGCGCATTGAATATCGACATGTATCAAACTAAAGACAACGTGATAATTAAATCGACCATTGCCGGAGTTCGTCCGGACGACATCGACATCACAGTTGCCAATGACATGGTAACAATCAAAGGGGCGCGCACCCGCGAAGAAAAAATTGTGCAAGACGATTACTTCTACCAAGAATGTTACTGGGGAAGTTTCTCCCGTAGTGTGATTGTTCCAGTCGACATCGACAGTGAACACATCGAAGCAGATTTAAAAGATGGAATTCTGACTGTAATTATTCCAAAAGCCGCGAAAGCGAAAACCAAAAAAGTGAAAGTTAAAGGATTATAGTTGCTGAAAAAAAACGAGCCGGACAATCTGTCCGGCTTTTGTTTGTAAGTATCTATCGTTTGCTAGGAAATTAACTTTAGTGAACCCCAAACTGAGTATGCGTTTGGATCGTCTATCTCACGACCGTATCTGTCGACTGCAACTGGGCAGAGTTCGACTTTATAGCCTTGAAGTTCGTAGTCCTGAATTACCTTACCAGGTCTAGGGGTTCGTAACGACCGACTATTCGCCAGTACGTTAGTCAGGGGTTCATACCCTGCATTGTAAAGCAATGTTCGGCTTTTGGTGACGTGCGTCCTTTCGAAGATTGCGTTGTACTTCTGATCGTCGAAATGCATAAACATTCCGATGACCCCGACGATTTCGAAAAGGATTAACCCAATGCCAAGTAGGGTACTTACATAAATGGCCGTCGCGATGAAAAAAAGAGTTACGACCACAACAAGTCGAGTGTCGAGTTTATCTTTCATAGCATTTCTCCTTGTGGTTTTTTCTTATCCCACATAATACGCCTAAATTAGACTTTTAGTCAATATTTGCTATGTACAAACAGCCCCAAAAATGGTATAATTTATAGGAAATAAGCTTTTAAACTAGTAAAACTAGATAAATGGGTAGAAACAAAAAACGCACGAAAGACAAAGACGAGGAATCCAGCGGAATCATCAAATCTATTGGTAAACCAAAATTAGATTTACACTCAGAAACAAAACGCGGCATTGCGGTCGTGGTGTTTTTGATTTTGGCCGGGATCACAGCACTGGCAATCATTGGTAGCGCTGGTGGTTTTGGAGCTGCCATTTTCAAAATTTTTGCAATGCTATTTGGTGTGTTGGCATACTTAATGCCAATTTTGTTTTTGTTGATTGCGTATTTGTTGTTCAAAGCAAAATCAGAAGAAGAAAATACTCACCCATACACTCGCACTTACTTGGGAATGTTTTTAACTGCAGGCAGCTTAGCGGGTTTAATCTCCTCTATGTATATGACACCTGAGATGGGTGCAACTGCTTTGGCAAATGCCGGTCGCGCGGGTGGATACTTGGGCGCGTTGTTTGCCGGACCTGCTCTTAGTGCTTTTGGACTTTGGGCTGGTGACTTATTGTTAATTGGTTTGTTAGTCATTGGTGTTGTAATTGTTTTGAATTTATCACCATTGCTTTGGTTCAAAAAGAAAACCACAGAAGAAACTGTTGAAGGTGAAAGCAATGTAAAAATCAATTCGCTTACTGATGCAGTTATGAAAGCCGCGCAAGCTGATGAAGATAATGCAGATGACGATGTAGAGGAAGAAGTGCGCGCGCCGCTACAGCCAACAATCAACTTAACGCCATCTGGTCCAAGCAAAGCTGATGAAGCCATTGCAAAAATGGATTCTATTATTTTGGAAGATCGTCGCGACTGGAAGTTGCCCCCGTTTGATTTGTTAGATGACAACAAAACCGAAGTCGATTCTGGAAACATTGAAAGCAATGTGGCAATCATTCAAAAAACTTTGTCAGATTTCGGAATAGAAGTAGAAATGGGAGAAGTGAATGTGGGTCCTACTGTTACGCAATATACTTTGCGTCCAGCTACTGGAGTGAAGTTGTCACAAATCGCAGCTTTGCAAAATGACCTCGCACTCGCACTTGCAGCGCATGCGATTCGTATGGAATTGCCAATTCCAGGCAAGTCGCTTGTTGGTATTGAAGTGCCGAACAAATCTACTGCTATTGTTCGTATCCGCGAAGTTATGCAAACCTCTGATTTCGTTAACTTTAAGAGCAAATTGGCTTTGGCTTTGGGTCGTGATGTAGCTGGTCGTCCTCAAATTGCTGACCTGGCTAAAATGCCACACATGTTAATTGCTGGTGCGACCGGAACTGGAAAATCTGTGGCCATCAACAGTTTATTCGTTTCTCTATTATATAGAAACACTCCTCAGGACATTAAGTTCATTGTGGTTGACCCGAAGCGCGTGGAATTATCTATGTATAATGGCATCCCGCATCTTTTGACACCGGCGATTACCGAATCTGACAAGGCCGTAAATGCTTTAAAATGGGCTGTTGCCGAAATGGAACGTCGCTATCGTTTGCTGGCCGAAGCTGGTAACCGCAATATTGCTGACTACAACGCTGCAACCGAATTAAAGCTTCCTTACATTGTAATTATTGTTGATGAGTTAGCCGACCTTATGGCAGTTGCGCAGGCAGATGTGGAAGCCGCAATTGTGCGTCTCGCTCAAATGGCGCGCGCGGTTGGTATTCACTTAATTTTGGCTACGCAACGTCCAAGCGTAGAAGTTATTACCGGATTGATTAAAGCGAACATTACATCGCGTGCTGCCTTTGCTGTTGCATCACAAGTTGACTCGCGTACTATTTTAGATTCAAGTGGCGCAGAAAAGTTACTTGGAAATGGTGACATGTTGTTTGTGTCTGCTGAGTTTAATCGACCACGCCGCGTGCAAGGTGCGTATGTGGGTGAAGCCGAAGTTCGGAAAGTTGTTGACTTCTTCAAGAATCAGGCTGGCGCTGTAATCTACAACGAAGAGATTACGGAAAAACCAAAACGCGGTTTGGGAATTCCAGGTATGGGTGGTGGCAGTGATGACGGTAATGATGAGGATGATTTGTATGATGCAGCAAAAGAAGAAGTGATGCGCGCTGGTAAGGCCAGTGCAAGTTTGTTGCAACGTCGCCTACGCATTGGTTATGCGCGCGCTGCACGTTTGCTCGATATTCTAGAAGACAAGGGAATTATCGGTCCGGGTGATGGTGCCAAGCCTCGGGAAGTGTACGGAATATCGAATGCGGAAAAAGAAGAATACGGTAGCGAAGAAAACGAGCTTTAAATCTAAATAAAATTCCGGAAAATCTAAAGCGCCGCAAGGCGCTTTTTGCTATCATATAAATATGGAAAATATAAAGTGGATATTCTTTGATATGGGAGGTGTGCTTTTGGACGACACCGTGCCTGAAAGCAAAAGACAAAATTTTGCATTGGAAGTCGCAAAGAAATACATGCCCGAAACTACTATGGCAGAGGTAAAACAGGCTTGGTTGGATGCATCAGGTATACCAGGAAGTATGCGCATGGTTGCGATGCGAGAACTTTGTAAAAATCTACCCAACATCGAAGAAGTTGTTCACGAGTATGACAAAATTTGTCAGGTAGATTATTACGGACTTTCTAAGATTAGACCAGAAGCAAAAAAAGTTTTAGCAGAACTTAGTAAAAAATATAATATTGGCTTGATGGCAAATCAGGGACCGCAAGCTATTGACCATTTAGTAGATGCTGGTATATTAGAATATTTTTCTCACCAGAAAATGTCTCATCATGTTGGCTTGGCAAAACCTGACCCAGAATTTTACAGAGCTATCTTTGCAGACACCGGATCGAAACCCGAAGAGAGTGTTAATATAGATGACAATTGGTTTCGTGGGTGTGTTCCAGGCAAGAAACTTGGTATGAAAACAATTTTGTTTAAAGGACCAACTGTGCCTTTTCCTGAAGACGCAAACCCAGACTTTGCTATCAGTCGCCTCGATGAATTACTCGAGATATTTTAAAAGCGCTATCACGCGCTTTTAAATTTTCTTTCACATTTTTTATGCTTTTTTAGCATCCCGAAATGTGGTAAAATACACAGTATGCCGATTGAATTTGAAACAAAAAAACTTGAAATGGAAACTCTGGGGGAGTACTTGTTGGCTGTCCGCAATGAACTTGGCTTAACTCTCGAAGAAGTATCACAAAAAACAGGGGTTTACGAGAAATTCATCCATTATATAGAGTCGGGCAAATACCATCTATTACCGCCGGGCGTCTATGTTTTGGGTTTTTTAAAGAAATTAGCCGAAGTTTACCATATCTCTGCTGATCAGCTGTTGGCGCAATACCGTAAAGAGCTTGGAATTGTTGAACATGCGGCTTCTGAACGCTTGGCTGAACGGAAAACCTGGAAGGCTCGCTGGAGCCGGGTTACTATCACCCCGAAACTTATTACCATTACTGCCAGCTCAGTTGTTGGCGTGTTTGCTTTCTTCTATATAGTGTTCCAGGTGTTTGCGATCAACAAAACTCCCGCACTGACAATTACTGAACCAAAAAATGATGCCGTAATTTCTGGAAGCTCTATTAATGTAGCTGGGAAAACCGAACCAGGAATTGTTGTGAGTATTAACGGACAAAATGTTTTTGTAGATCAGAATGGTGATTTTCATGCCACCATTGGTGTAGCTCCAGGACAAAAAGAATTACGCATTGATGCGGCAAACAAATTTGGTAAACATGCTGAACAAGTTCTCGCTCTTCGAGTTGATGATGATCCTAACGCTGCTAAAGTTGCTGGTGCAGAAACTAACATTCCTTCAGAATTAGATTTGCAACTCACCTTCACTAAAGAAACGAAAATTGAATTAGAACGTGATGGTCAACAAATGTCAGCAGAAATAATTCCTGCTGGAGCAGTAAAAGATATCAATGCTCAAGATAAAATTACTGTCACCACCTATGATGCTGGAAACACCAAAGCAACTTTGAATGGGAAAGTAATTGGTTTCCTTGGTAAGCCTGGTGAAAAAATTTCTGTACCGTTTACAAAAGATGCTGCTAGTTTGTTGAGTCAGCAACCAGTTATTCCTGAACCAACTCCTGCTCCGGCGCCAAAGCCTACCGCAAAAACTACAACGAAGAAAACCAGTACCACCACAAAGACGACAAATACTAATACAAACAGCAACACCAATACTGCGACCCCTGCTCCTGCACAGACCGACTACCAACAGCCTTCGACTCCGGCCTCAGAAGCTGATAAACAAAACGGATTATAAATTCAGTAAATCTTTAAAAAAAGTTTATCAAAACTTTACAATAACTTTACGTGGAATTGAACTGCCCTCTGTTATGATGGCAATGTAATTAAGAACATACATATGGCAAAAGCAAAAAAGACATCAGCAGCAAAGGCTGCAACAAGCACTGACTCTAAAGCTGGCAAGTGGGGAGCAGTTGAAAACGCGATGGATCAAATCCGCGACAAGTTTGGTGATGGCAGTATCATGAAAATTTCTGATACTCAGAAGCTAAACGTCGAAGCAATTCCAACTGGTAGTATTAGCTTGGATATGGCTTTGGGAGTAGGCGGTGTGCCAAAGGGCCGCATTGTTGAAGTTTACGGTCCGGAAAGTTCTGGTAAAACAACTTTAACTTTGCACATGATTGCTGAAGTACAAAAGCGCGGTGGTTTAGCTGCGTTCATCGATGCCGAACACGCGCTCGACCCGGAATATGCAAAACGCATTGGTGTAAATCTGGAAGACTTACTAATTTCGCAGCCAGACAGTGGTGAACAGGCCTTAGATATTACCGAAACTTTAGTTCGAAGTAATGCGTTAGATTTAATTGTTGTTGACTCTGTTGCCGCCCTAACACCACGCGCGGAAATCGAAGGTGAGATGGGACAATCGCACATGGGATTGCAAGCAAGACTTATGTCGCAAGCCTTGCGTAAGTTAACTGGAATTATTGCGAAGTCGAATACAACTGTTGTGTTCATCAACCAGATTCGCATGAAGATTGGTGTGATGTTTGGTAACCCAGAAACCACTACTGGCGGAAACGCGTTGAAGTTTTATGCAAGTGTTCGTGTTGAGATTCGCCGTACCGCGCAAATTAAAAATGGCGATAAAATTATTGGTAACCGAACGAAGGCTAAAGTTGTAAAGAATAAAGTGGCACCGCCGTTTAAAGTTGCTGAATTTGATATTATGTACAACGAAGGAATTTCTGCTGCGGGTGATGTGCTCGACACTGGAATTCTAACCGGCGTTATAAATAAAAGTGGTAACTCATATTCATTTGAAGATATTAAACTTGGTGTCGGCCGCGAAACTGCCAAAACATTCCTAAAAGAAAATAAAGATATTTTTGCTAAAGTGGATAAAGCATTGCGTGAAAAACTGA
Source organism: uncultured Candidatus Saccharibacteria bacterium (assembly GCA_964473815.1). Classification (GTDB taxonomy): domain Bacteria; phylum Patescibacteriota; class Doudnabacteria; order UBA920; family UBA920; genus UBA920. The sequence continues at coordinate 138,696 of CAYYQK010000002.1, forward strand.
GTTCTGGTGAACCACTAATGAATAAAGAAATGGAAGATCTTGGTTCAGACGAAGAAGACGAAGATTAATCTATATATAGTAGAGCCCGTGGTTGCGATCGCGCCACGGGCTTTTTCTTTTGTAATCATTTATACTATATATATGGTTGATAATAGAAGATATTGTAGTGTTGACCTGGAATTTACGGGTTTTGACCCGGCAATCGACCAAATCTTGGAAATAGGATTTGCGTTTTTTGAATTGGGGCCAGATGGTTTTGTTGTGACAGAGGAATGGTCGCAAGTTTTTAAGCCAAGCATAGAAGTGCACCCAAAGATTTTGGGTTTAACTGGTATCACACAAGAAGAGTTAGATAACGCGCCAGAGTTTAACGAGCACCGTGAAGTGTTGCAAGAGAAATTAGGTGATGCAATTATCGTGGGTCATAACCCAACCATGGACGTGAAGTTTTTAGAAAGTTACGGAATTAAGTTGTCTGGTCAGATTGTAGACACGCTTGAATTAGTGCAATTTATTTTACCAACCCATCATAGTTACAACTTGGAAAACTTGGTGCATTACTTTGGCGTGAAGCATCATAAAGCGCATCGTGCGTTGGGCGATGCTCTTTCTACGATTCAGGTTTTGGAAAATCTAATTCGTGTTTATCAAAAGTTTCCAGAAAAGTTGCAAAGTGAATTGCAAGAAGTAATTAATCGTAGTGAGTTTTTGTGGCAGAAATTAGTAGATGCAAAACTACCGGAGAAACAATTAGAACAAAACGATTCCTTAGCTCATAACAATGCACGTCAAAAATTACAGCCATTTAATATTAATAACGAGTTAATTATTATTGATGACGATGGCAATGATCATGAAGCACGAGTTGCACTAGGTTTGAAGAAAAGCAATACACCAAGTGTGTTAGCAGTAAGCGATAGCATAACTGCAATGCGTTTATGGCGTGCTGGTTTTGCTCACGGAATATTTTTAAGCGAAGATACTTTTTCGGAAGTAGCGTTTAAAAAGTTTTTAGAACGAGCACAAACTCAAGAAGAGTTACGATTCTGTTTAAAGATAATTGTTTGGCTTCATACCAATTGGCAAACAGAAGTTGTGTTTGATTTAAACATTTCTTTCTTTGGCGGACAGTTTAGACAATTTATTGTTGGCGGGAAAGCACGAACTACAAATGAGAATGTAATCGTTTTAGATTATGTTACTTTGCAATCACTTGCACTCACCGGAAAGTTTAAAGATCGCAAACTAGTCATCTGCGACATTTTAAATTTTGAAAAATATATAAGTTCGGGTTTTGGAACAAGACTGGCATGGGGCCAAGTGTTGTATGCTTTGCGTTTAGTTTACAATCCTGAAACAGAATTTGGTATTTTAGAATTAAAAGATAAAGTCATCGATGCATTGGTTGCAACAGATTTATTTTTTGGTTTAGTGTTCATGCTAACGCATCAATCTTTACCTAACAATCAATATGCTAATTTACATGACTTAGCTAATAATCATTCCCAGGTTTATTCTCGATTGTCACAGGCTGCTACAAACCTTAAAGATAAGCTTGTCGACATAGCTGATCATACCAAGTCGGGTGAGCTAGGGCGAGTGGTGAATTTCTTAACGGATTTCTTCGAGGAGAACCCCGGACATGTAAAGTGGATTACTATCGATGAATATAACTCAACCTTTCATGACCAGCCTATAGATATATCAGAAAGCGTGACAGATATAACCTCTCACTTCGCTCAACTACAATTTACTGAGAGCATCACTGACAAGGCTTTACTTTCTTATCTTGTTGATCGTCTCGGGTTACATAATGAAGAATCCGAGATTACCAATAAAACATTACCAAAGAACCTGCATATTGAGGTTGTTAATTCAGAGCCATCAGATGAAGAGTTGTTTAATTTAAGTGCAAACTCCGCGCTGCCATTAGTAATGGTGATGCAGCAACCATCAAATGTAAAAGAATTTTATAACGCGCATTACTCTGAAATAAAGAAAACCGCTAGTCTTTTTGCACAAGGATATTCCGGAGGCGGTAATAAGATGTTCCGCAACTTCTCTATTAGAGAAAATAGTATTCTTTTAGTCACTGCAGACTTCATGGCAAAGCAAAACTATTTAATTACCGCAAAAAATTTGGTATTTATAGGTTTGCCCAACATAGAAACTCAACATCCTTACACTGCAGCATTGCTTCAGCACTGGAAAAAACAACACCCACACTTAGAAGAAGTTATGCAGTTACAAAAAATGGTTGGTGCACTAAAAAAATTAAAATTAGATGGCCAAACTAACGTACAAATTTATACAAACGACAAAAATTTTTCCTTTTGGGGATAACACCCGTTGACAAAGTGAAAAAATTATGATAAGATACTTTTGTAACGTAAATTGCTCCTTGAAATAAAAATATAAAAAGCAAACTGAACTAAGGAAATCTGCGCTTGAGGATCTAGAGCTTCATTTGAGCGTAGGCTTCCTTCTTACTCTTCGTCATAGTCTGTCCTAATTCAGACTGTTTGAAAAACAAAAATAAAATGTAGGTTCTCCTCTCCTTATAAGAGGCAAAAATTTTTCTAAAACAAAAACAAAACTAAAAGAACAAAAAGTTTAGGTCTAGCGACCACAAGAGGAGTTTGAAGTGCAGTTTGCAATTAATTAGGGTGTAGACATTCTTCTACCATCGTGGGTGGAAGTAAGGCTTAATCGCATAAGTATTGTCTAGTGCAGTAGGTCTAGGTTCTCAAAGGTTGGGAACCTGCAGCTACTGCGCTGAGCAGTCAAGCAATTGAGCTCAGCGCCACAACCGGCTCGTTCATTTATAATTTAGGGGCCCGTGTTGGGGCGCTTTTTAATTTGTAAATTTTTCTCTATAATATAGACAAGATAAAATAAAGTTTAAAAATATGCCGTCACAAGAATTTATTGATGAAATGCGCGAGAAGCTTCTTTCTGAAAAAGAACGTTTAAGTGCAGAACTTTCCGAATCACCGGAACATACTGAATTGGGAAGTGATTATGATGATCAAGCGCAAGAAGTTGAACTCGATGATGTAAGCGCAGGTTTGCATAAGCGCGTTGAATCAGATTTAGAAAAAATTGAGAAAGCTTTAGCGAAGATTGAAGCGGGCACTTATGGCACAGATGATGATGGAAATGAAATTTCCGAAGAACGTTTGCGCGCAATCCCTTGGGCAGATCAAGCAATTTAATTTTAGCAACTGAATTGCATGCGCTGGTTTTTCTATACGGCAACTTTAATTTTAATTGACCAACTTTCTAAACTGGCAGCAGGTCATTTGGGTTGGTTGATTTTTTTGAATGATCAATTTGCCTTTAGCTTGCCAGTTCCTGTTGCATTGATGTACGTAATTTATTTGGTTGTCTTAATCGCAATTTCTATTTACGTTTACAAAACCTGGATTCGATTTGATGATTTACAAAAAACCGCTTGGGTGTTTGTATACGCCGGGGGATTGTCCAATGTGGTTGAAAGAATTTTCTTGGGTCACGTTCGAGATTTTATCCCGATCTTAAATGGCACGTTAAACCTTGCTGACTTTTTTATAATCTTTGGTTTACTTTTATTGCTGTACTCGCAACGCAAATCTTTATCAAAACTTTAGAAAATCTTTACGTGGAATTGAACTGCGCTTTGCTATGGTAACAGCATGTCAGTTCAGCTAGGTGTGCAGAAAATATTTACCGCCACACTCGTTGGCATTAATGCTTCACTTGTTCAAGTCGAAGCGGATGTTAGTAATGGTTTACCAACAACAATTATCGTTGGTCTGCCTGATGCCGCAGTGCAGGAAAGTCGTGAGCGTGTACGCTCGGCAATAAAACATTCCGGGTTTGGTTACCCGCAAACTAGAGTCTCTTTAAATTTGGCACCAGGCTCTTTGCCGAAAATTGGAACAGGGTTCGACGTGCCCATCGCCGTGGCAATTTTGTTGGCCAGCGGTTTGGTATCACGGAAGTCTCTAGTGTTCGATTTAAACAAGCTATTGTTGGTTGGGGAGCTTTCTTTGGATGGAATAATCAAGCCTGTTAATGGGGTTTTGGCAATGGTTGAAGCGGCCCGCAATGCTGGTTTTGCTGCGGCAATTGTGCCGACCGAAAATATTCATACCGCAAAATTGGTTCAGGGAATTCCAGTTTTCACAGCAAAAAATTTAATTGAATTAGTGCAGTTGTTAGTGACTGGTAATGAACATGGCGAGAAACCTGCTGCACCAGTTATTAATATCTCCAAAACAGTTTTTGATTTTGCCGAAATAGCCGGACAACAACACGCCAAGCGTGCGCTAGAAATTGCTGCAGCAGGTGGGCACAATATTCTAATGACCGGCCCACCAGGGAGCGGTAAGACGTTACTGGCCAGATCTCTCCCTGGAATATTGCCAGCTCTCGAGGCTGAGGAAATTTTAGAACTGACAAAAATTTATGACTCAGCAGGCAAACTCGAAATTAATTCAGGACAAAATTTACATCGTCCATTTCGTAATCCCCACCACACCACTTCAACGATTGCGTTAATTGGTGGTGGAGCTATCCCAAGACCCGGTGAAATTACATTGGCTCATAGAGGCGTGTTGTTTTTAGACGAACTACCAGAATTTTCTCGCGCCGTGTTAGAAGTACTCCGCCAGCCACTGGAAGACAACTATGTAACAATTACCAGAGCAAGATACGTATATACTTTTCCGGCAAGCTTTATTTTGGTTGCAGCGCAAAATCCTTGTCCTTGTGGAAACTTTGGTCAGACATTGTTGCAATGTGATTGTCATCCCACGAGCATACAAAGGTACAAAAAGAAAATTTCCGGACCATTGCTCGACCGAATCGATTTGCATATAACAGTGCCACGTCTTTCTTATGAAGAAATATCAGCAATAAGAAATTCCAAAACAGAGAACTCAAAACAAATTCAAGTTCGTGTTACAAAAGCTCGCAGTGTGCAAACCAAACGGTTTAACGGAGCGAAAACTAATAACGAAATGTCACCTCAGCAATTAAAACAATTTTGCCAACTCGACTCAGTAAGCGAAGATTTGTTAAAACAAGCAGCTGACAAATATCAGTTGTCGGGCAGAACAATCCATCGAATAATAAAAGTAGCACGCACGATTGCTGATTTATCAAATTGCAAAAACATAGAAATACAACATTTGACAGAAAGCCTGCAATATCGTGTAAGGGAGTAAAAATTCCATTGCGATAGTGGATTTTGCGTAGTATAATAGATTCATGACAAAATCTCAGACAGGAGCCAAACCAAGAGTAAGAAAAGCAGTTATCCCGGTGGCTGGATTTGGTACTCGTTTCCTCCCCGCAACAAAAGCGCAGCCTAAGGAAATGTTGCCTTTGGTAGACAAACCGATCATCCAATATGTAGTAGAAGATGCCGTATCTGCAGGAATTGAAGACATTATTCTCGTGACTGGTTGGCACAAGCGTAATATCGAAGACCACTTTGATTACCCGTTTGAACTTGAAAAACGTTTAGAAGAGGCCGGCAAACACTCCCAACTCGAAGAAATACGCAAAATTGCCAACATGGCGAATTTTTACTATGTTCGCCAAAAAGGCCCTTTGGGTAATGCCACTCCAATTTTGAACGCACGCCACATGGTGGGCGATGAGCCATTTATCGTGCTCTGGGGAGATGATTTTATCGAAGCAACCCCTTCACGCTGCCAGCAATTAGTTGATGCTTACAATAATCTTGGCGGCAGCGCTATTTTAGGTTCGATCCGCTCAGACAAACCCGAAGATTACTCTCGTTACGCCTATGCGACTGGCAGCGAAGTTGAAGGCGGAATTAAAATAGAAAATATTATCGAAAAGCCTGGCGCTGGAAAAATTGATTCTGACTATGCAATAGTTTCCGGTTCGCTTTATGGCCCAGAAATGTTTGACGCGTTGGAAGAGGCAACTAAGCGTCATGAGCAGCAGAACACCCCTGGTGAGTTGGTGTATGTAGACGCAGTAAAAATATTACTCGAACAAAACAAAGATTGTTATGCAGTAGAAATTAAGAATGGAAAATATTACGACTGCGGTAACAAACTGGAATACTTAAAAGCTGTAGTGGAATTTGGTTTGAAGCATGAAGAGTTAAAAACAGATTTTGCAACCTTCCTGAAAGAAATTTCGAAATAAAATCGATACAAGAAAAATATAATTTTCAAAAAATAAAAATGAAAATCAAAAACTTTTTTAACAAAATTAGTAAAGCGTTTGTACTAACTGCAATCGCTGCTTTGCCATTGTTGTCTTTGGGTTGTAATAGCTCTGGTCCCCAAACCGGCCCGGTTGTAATTAACATTTGGAAACCATTTGTGGATACTGACAAAATGGAAAGCATTATCAGCGCGTATCAGTCGAAGCATCCGACGGTAACAATCATGTACACCAAGAAAAACATTGATAACTATCAAACTGATTTGTTAAATGCTTTGGCCGCCGGAAATGGACCAGATATTTTTTCCATCAACAATACTTGGGTTCCCCAGTACTTAGACAAAATTGTTCCTGCGCCGGAAAAAGTTTTTACTGTTAAAGATTATCATGACACCTTTGTTGACCCAATGTCATCCGACTTAATTCGTGACGGAAAAATTTACGGCACTGCAATGTGGGTGGACTCACTCGGCCTCTACTATAATAAAGATTTGATGGGCACAGCCGGCATAGCAACTCCGCCAAAAACCTGGGATGAACTCGCTACAGACACACGCCGTATAGTTCGCCAGGATAGCAACGGTTACTTTGACCGCAGTGGCCCGGCTATGGGTACAAACAAAAATGTAAATCGTGGCACTGATATTATTTATTTATTGATGCTTCAGGCTGGCGCGTTGCCTTGGTCTAGCGATGGTAGTACTCCGCAGTTCGGAAATGAAATTACTAAAAACGGTAATTCGTTTAACCCTGGTGAAAAAGCCGTAGAATTTTACACTTCGTTCTCTGACCCAAAGAGTGCTAACTACAGCTGGAATCAAGATAGCGACTATTCAATAGATGCTTTTGCCAATGGCCGCGCCGCATTCTTATATGGATATTCTTACACTCGTTCGCAAATCAATTCCAAAGCACCAAACTTAAATTATGATGTGGCGCCAGTGCCGCAATACAATTTAACTGATCCGACTGTAAATTACTCTAATTATTTCGCAGAAGTTGTTAGTAAGCAAAGTAAGAATCAGGCCGTGGCTTGGGACTTCTTAAAGTTTGCTACTAGCAAAGACGCTTTGGCTGGATACTATAAAGCAGACAAAGAACCATCTTCTCGCCGCGATTTGATAGAACTGCAAAGTAATGATCCGGAAATGGGCGTGTTTGCTCATGCCAATTTAACCGGTAAAACTTTTTACAAAGTAGATGAAGCGAAGTTTGATGCAATCATCGGCGATATGATCGATAATATTGTACTTCGTGGTCAAACAATTGACCAGGCTGTTCAACGAGCACAGTCGCAGGCGAGTACGTTGTCATTAATTAGAACTTAAGTTAATTCATTTTTATGAACCGATTGTTTGCAAAAATTATTCTTGCTTCCGCATTAACTTTAGTTAGCGTTTTAGGTGTATCGATAGTCTCTTCTGCCCCACAAGTTTTTGCGCAAAACACGCAGCCTACTGACAAGCCAACCAATGGCGAAAAAGGTGGTTTTGTTCCTTGCGGTAATACTGCTGATAATCCTTGCACGGTCGGACATTTGTTTGCCGCGTTCGTTGTGATTGTGAATTACTTAATTAGTATGGCAGGTTTTGTAGCAGTATTCTTTATAGTGTTCGCGGGGTTGCAAATGGTTTCCTCGCAAGGACAAGAAAAACTTGCCGCATCAAAAAAAAGATTAACCGGCGCGATTACTGGTTTGGTTATAGTGGCGCTTGCTTTTGTATTAGCTAACGCATTATTCGCTGGAAGTCTAAGCGTGGGAGTAAAAGATGGCCCAAGCATTTTAGCAAATCCGCTCGACTATATTAGTAAAGCCGAGTTAAGTAATACAAATTCTAAGTAAATGAAATTCTTCTCAAAACTAAAATCCGTCATAACCATTCTAGGCTTTGCCGTTTTGTTGATGGTCTTTCTGAATCAGTTGGTCATATCTACACCACAGACTTATGCTGCTAATAGCAACAGTAATACTGTAAAGGCCATTTTAGGAGCGAACGCCAATATCCCCGATGCAAAGGTCGTCACACCGGCAAAAATATCTAACCCTGTTGGAACTGACTCATTGCTTGGAGTCGGGACTAAACTAATAAAATTCTTGCTGGGATTAATTGTTATCGTAGCGGTTATCGCTATTGTAATTGCTGGTTTTAGAATGATCACCGGCGGTGCGAACCCATCACAAATTGCCCAAGCTAAACGCGCAATTATTTGGGCGATTGTTGGGTTAGCAGTCGCATTATTCTCTTTTGCGATAATCGAAATGGTTAATACCTTTATAGCTAAATAGTATGAAATTTTACAGGTTTACAAAATGGTTAGCTGTGGCTGAAATTATTATTTCGGTACTTTTTGTTGTAAATATAAACACTACTTTCGCTCAAACTACAAGTACAGCCCAGAATTCTTGTACAACCGCAACTTTAACTTTAATTAATAGCGCCACAGGCCAAAAAGCAACAAGTCAAACGATTAAATCTTCTCAAGCAAGCAAGTACGGCCTTAGGGTAAATATTCATACGAACCCAGTTTGCACACCTACAAACTTTAGTTTACTCGGAGCAACATATGAAGATGTAAATGGCTCGCACAGTACACCAGTTCAAACAGTTACATTTTGTAATGAGTGTAGTTATGGTGCCGGTGATTTTCAGCAAGATACTCAAGCATTTGGCACGCCGAGTAACACGACTTATTCTTATAATTTACTAGTTAATACTAGTGTAAGCTCAGTAACTACTCATATAAATGTAACTTTTACAGACGACAAAGGAAATATTAACAAAAATGGTATTGGTGGTAATTTGAATACTAATTCCCGTGGTGGTAGTAATGCCAACAACAGCAACACTCCACTTCCCGACGTAAACACTGGTGTGAGCGCGAACTTTAATACGAACTTTGATTCAACAATAAGTTTGTTTCCTAATCTTCTAAATATAGATTCTGTTCCGGCTTTAATTGCCGCGTTGGTAAAAATATTATTTACGCTCACGGGTTTAGTAGCTGTTGTGGTAATTATTATTGCCGGCTTCCGAATGGTGATGTCGCAGGGTAATGAATCCGAAATTACCAAAGGAAAGAAAGCAATCACATGGGCCATTGCCGGATTAATAGTTTCGATTTTAGCATTTAGTATTGTCGCCATCATACAAAGCATTATTAGAGGTTAAATAAAATAATGAAAACCATTCAAAAATATTTTTTAGTAGTTCTGTCATCCGCTACTTTACTTCTGCCACACTTGGCATTAGCGCAAACTGCAAATAATCAAGGCACTTGCGCGGAATTGAAACAGCAATTTGATAACGCTGGCGGTACAAACGTAGTTGCTAGTGTGCCGTGGTACTGTTCCGTACCAGACGTTTATACTAAATTCATCAACGTGGCCATGTTCGCAGTTGGAATTGTAGCAGTGTTGGCTATTATTTATGGCGGTTATCTATATATGACAGCGCAAAGCAATGAAGCGCAAAGAAAAAAGGGACGCGACGTATTAACCTGGGCAGTAATCGGATTGGTTGTTGTCATTGCAGCCGCAGTAATCGTTGATGTCGTTGTTAAGGGACTTGTTGAAAAATCGTTTGTATAATCTGTGAGATATAGTAAAATAAAGCTAGGTTATTTAAAGCTTAAAACTTTTCCCGAAAGGCGGTGAAAACATTGAAACAAACCCTAAAAAAATTAAATTGGTTAGGAGTGGCTCAGGTAATTATGGTTGGTGCATTTATGTTGCTACCAGTAGTTCCTAGCGTTGCTCACGGTGCATTGGTTGATACTTTCGTAAACCAGTGTCCGGCTGATACCGGCGTTCGCTGTAGCGAAGGCAGTATCGCTTCCATCTTTAAATTGATCATCAGCTGGGCTTTGGCTATTGCTTTCATCGCTGCTGTAATCATGCTTATCGTTGGTGGTTTCCGTTACATCACTTCTGCTGGAAACACTGATTCTGCTACCAAAGGTAAGACTGCGATCATCAACGCTTTGATTGGTATTGTAATTATCGTTTTGTCTTACATTATCGTTCAGATCGTTTACCGCTTCGTAGCTGGTACAGGCGGCGGCGGTGCACTTGGTCAATAAACTTACTACAATTTCTTTTCCCGCATTGTTTTTATACTTGCGGGATAGTTCTGGGAACGAAAGTTAAGACTACTACTTTTGTTTCCAGAACTATTAAAAACATAAAAATCGAATGACAAATAAAATTTTATCCCTAACAGTTTTGCTTAGCAGCGTAATGGTTGTTGTGATGGCTTTATTTGCACAGCCAGTTGGAGCTCAAGTAACCGGAGGCCCTGGCACCAGTACTGGTGGCGATCAGGTACAAAATGGTTTAGGAGTCGTTGGGCAGGCGTTCCCTTCAGGTGCTAAAGAACCTATTAGTGTTCCTGATTTTGTACACAAAATTATCAACTGGGCTTTATACATTGCCGCTATTGCAGCAGTGATCATGTTAATTGTCGGTGGATACTTTTACATTTTCTCTGCAGGTAACTCCGCAAATGCGACCAAAGGCCGAACCACTCTAGTAAATGCTCTTATCGGATTATCTGTTATCGTGTTGTCTTACATTATTGTTCAAGTAGTTTACAGATTCTTAGTAAGTCGTTAATTAATTTCGTTTTGTGAAATTACTTCAATCTATAATTTCTAAAATTTCTATAACCATGCTGGCGACGTTCAGCATGGTTTTACTAGTACCAACCCCTGCTCAGGCACTGAACACTCCTTTCGTGGGGTGTATTAATCATTCAACAGGTGATTTGTTTTTATACGATTCAGTGAAAGGTTGTCCAAATGGATTCGAGAGAAGTGAATACATGCGCTCTGATGCTGATGGTCATGTGTTTACCGGCGTTTGTATTGTAAAAACTGGTAGCAGTTATGGCGGAATCGAAATTGGCCCGGATGGATTTGATGACTATATGCTTAATACAACAGGAGATAAATGTGAATCAGCCACCGGCCCTGCATGGCCATACCGGTCTTACGCTTCAATCAAAGCGTATGACGGCGGAGACGATAATGGCAATGGAAATGTAAATATCAACACCAATACGAATAACAACACTGGTAGAGGCGGCGGGACTAATTCAAACAACAACGGTTCTTCAGCCCAAGTCCCTTGTGAAAATGAACCCGGGTTCCATAAAGTTGGACCTTTGTGTGTACCAAATAGTCCGGTATCAGATCCTAACGCAGTAGTAAACAAACATGATTTCCCAAGTTTGGCAGCGATGGTCATTAAAATTCTTTTGTACTTTGCAGGAATTGTAGCCGTGATCTTTGCGATCATTGGTGGCTACCAAATTATGACCGCACAAGGAAATGCGGCACAGGCAACTAATGGCCGTAAGACTTTAACGAATGCTTTGATTGGTTTGGGTATTGTAATTTTGGCCTATATCATTGTTCAGGCAGTAGTATCATTTTTAACAAAACCATTGTAAAAGCTCTTCCCAAACAGGTTTTTATATCGTATAATTAATAACCAGATGGCCCTTTTGGGTAAAATCTGGTTATTTTTGAAATATTTTTGAGATAACTAGCATATTATTATGCCGGGGTGGCGAAATTGGCAGACGCACCAGCCTTAGGAGCTGGCGGGAGCAATCCTGTGGAGGTTCAAGTCCTCTCCCCGGCACCAAATTGAAAACCGAACAAAGGAAAAGTTTGATAATTAAATTTTTGTATGAGTAAAGTTATAAAAAATATTATTTTAATCCTTATTGGATTCTTGATTGTCTCAGTAGTTGTGGCTGCATTTACAACTCACAAAGAAACAAAGACTGTCCCATTGTCCGAAGTGGGTAATTTAGTCCGCGATGGAAAAGTCGATAGCTTGCAGGTTGGATCATCTTCTATTGAAGCGCAACTAAAAGACAGCAGCACAAAAGTGCAAGCTAACTTAGGTGTTAACACTGATATTCCAAAATATTTTGTAGACAGCGGTGTACCAGCTGACAAAGTTAATGCAGTAAAAATTGAATTTAAAAATCCGAGCACAGCATCGCAAGTTGCTGGTGCGATTTTGCCATTCCTAATTCCGTTTATTTTAATCGCGTTATTTATTTACTTCCTGATGCGCCAAGTGCAAGGTTCCAACAATCGTGCCTTAACTTTTGGACAATCTACAGTACGTTTGTCTGATGAACAAAAAAATAAAGTTCGTTTTGATGATGTTGCTGGTGCAAAAGAAGCAAAGGAAGAGTTGTCCGAAATTGTTCAGTTCCTTCGTTACCCACAAAAGTTTTTGTCGCTAGGTGCAAAGATTCCTAAAGGTGTTTTATTGTTAGGAAGTCCTGGTGTTGGTAAAACTATGCTTGCTCGCGCAGTTGCTGGGGAAGCGAATGTACCTTTCTTCCATATCTCAGGTTCTGAATTCGTGGAAATGTTTGTGGGTGTTGGTGCGTCACGTGTGCGTGACTTGTTTAAAAAAGCAAAACGCAATGCGCCTTGTATTGTATTCATAGATGAAATTGATGCAGTTGGTCGTCAGCGCGGAGCAGGGCTCGGCGGCGGCCACGACGAGCGCGAACAAACTTTAAACCAAATCCTAGTCGAAATGGACGGCTTCGAAACAGACACAAACGTCATTGTCGTGGCCGCAACTAACCGCCCAGATGTTTTGGACCCAGCACTTCTTCGCCCTGGCCGTTTTGACCGTCAGGTTTACTTAAGTCTTCCAGACTTGAATGACCGCGAAGCAATTCTAAAAGTTCATGCTAAAGGCAAACCTTTTGCTGACCAGGTTAACTTTAAAAAAGTAGCCCAACGCACTCCTGGTTTTTCCGGAGCAGATTTGGCTAATCTTCTGAACGAAGGAGCCATCCTTGCTGCCCGTGAAGATAAAAAGACCATCGACAATAATGACTTAAAGGAAGCAATTGAAAAAGTTATCATGGGTCCTGCTCGCAAGAGTCACTTAATGTCTGAACAAGAAAAGAAGATCACCGCTTTCCACGAAGGTGGTCATGCATTGGTTGGTACTGTTATGCCTGATGCAGATCCAGTGCACAAAGTAACCATTCTTCCTCGTGGTCGTGCTGGCGGTTACACTTTGAATTTGCCGAACGAAGACCGTAACTATCACACCAAGTCTAGTTTCTTAGACCAAATTGCAATGGCAATGGGTGGATACGTTGCAGAAAAAGTTGTATTCAACGAATTAACAACCGGCGCTAGCAGCGACCTGGAAAAAGCTACTAAGATGGCACGCATGCTTGTAACTCAGTACGGTATGAGTGATGCGATCGGCCCAATCGTTTTAGGTGAAATCCATCAGAACGTTTTCTTGGGTCGCGACCTAGGCGAGCAAAAGAATTACAGTGAAGCCAGTGCTCAAAAAATTGATGACGAAGTGCGTCGTATTTTAGTTGAGGCAGAAACTCGCGCAACTAATGTAATCAATACTCATCGTTCACACTTAGACAAGATTGCAGAAGCTTTGCTTGAAAAAGAAAGTTTGGAACGCGAAGAATTTGCTGCAATCGTCGACGACATCATTCCTGAACATAAAAAAGAAACTCCTGAATTCACAGATGTAACCGGAGAAATGGGCGCCGCCGCTGTATAGTTGAACGCTTAACTATTAAGTTCAGCGCAGTGAATTTTACAAAAATATTCCGCCAAGCTTATCTCTTAACAATTCACAACCCATTGTTGTGGTTGTTTGGAATAGTATTGCTTGGCGGATTTAATTTATCTTTGGTAAATTTTGCAGCACTGATGCATAACCAAACCTGGAAAACGTGGCCTCTGCCACTGCACTTGTTTTCTTTTGATGAACCGCGCCAAATTGTGGCAGTGATAATTGTCGTTGTTATTACTTTTGCAATTTTACATTTTTTAAAACTTGCTTTCATCATTTTTTCTCACAGCTTAATTCATAAAGTTGATGAAAGTGAGAACAAAGAAAATATTCATTGCCGACTTTGTGTGCACGTAAAAAATAACACCACCCCATTGCTAATTTGGTGGATGAGAATAATGTCCGCGAGTTTAATTACAATCGCCATAACCGCAGGCTTAAGTTTTATTGTTAATTCTTTACTTAGCCAGACAGGTGGAAATTTTGAAATTGCGCTGGTCATCAATTTACTGTTTTTGATTGTGGTGACTTGTGTCGTTGGAACATGGAATACTTTCACGGCATATTTTATTACATTACATGACTTAAATTTTCATGCCGCAATTGCAGCTGCCTTTGACTTGTTGGTGATGCGCTTTCGACGCATTTTTGAATTCATAGTGTGCTTGTCTGCGTTTTATACCTTGGCGGTATTAATTGGCAATGCCTTCATTAATGGGTGGCAGCATGGTTTTGATCGGGGCGAGATTATGGAAGTTCGGGTAGTGTTTTTGGTATTTTTTGCCATTTGGTTTGCGGTTAATAACACTTTCTTTAACCTTGCCTTCTTGTTATTTTTCGACAGCCTTGTAAAATCAAGTCAAAATAAAGAACCTCTACACAGTACTGAACCATTGGCAGAACCGATTTAAATCGGTATAATGGGTGAGTCTTACCCCTTTTAGGGGCGGTTAGCTCAGTTGGTAGAGCGTCACATTGACGTTGTGAATGTCAGAGGTTCGAATCCTCTACCGCCCACCATAAGCAATTAATTCAAGAATTGGGAATTTAGAATCAAGTTTAGCAGCGTATTTATCTAGCGCAAACTTCATTCGTGATTCGTGATTCTTGGCAAAGCAAGCAGCATATGCCAAACATAACATCAGAGCAATTACAAAAATTAATCGACACTAAGCCGAAAGATTTAGATTTGTATATTTCGGCGTTCACTCACCGGTCGTACTTAAATGAGAATCGCGGTTTTCATTTGCCGCACAACGAGCGTCTCGAATTTTTGGGAGACGCGGTTTTGGAATTGGTATCGACCGAGCACTTATATAAAAATTATGATCACCCGGAAGGTGAACTTACTAACTTCCGCAGCGCGTTGGTTAATTATAAAATGTTATCTGAGATCGCCGCGCGGTTGGGATTCGAACAGTTTCTGTTGATGTCGCGCGGGGAAGCAAAAGACACAGGTCGCGCGCGTCAGGTAATTTTAGCGAATTGTATTGAAGCATTCATTGGCGCGTTGTTTTTGGATTTAGGATACGAAGCGACCCAAAAATTTATCGAAAAAGAAATTTTAGTTGAACTACCAAACATAATTTCCGGCGGAACTTATATGGACCCAAAAAGTAAGCTACAAGAGTTAGTCCAAGAAAAGCATGGCATTACTCCAACTTATGGAGTTGTTAGTGAAAGCGGGCCAGACCATGACAAAGTTTTTGTGGTTGCAGCGTACATGGGGAAGAAAGAAATTGGTCGCGGTCAAGGGCCAAGCAAACAAGAAGGTGAAATTTCTGCTGCTGAGCATGCTTTGAAGGAAATCGAAAAATAGTTGTTTGTTATTTTGTAAATAGTCAACTCCTGTCCTTGACAGCAAGTTTATCTTAAGATAAACTTGAAATATGGATAAAATAATTGGTTTAAAAGAATTTCGTGAAAATGTAGAAGCATATACCAAGCAAGTGAATGCTGGGCAAACTTTTGTGGTGCTAAAAAAATCTAAACCTATCTTCAAAATTGTTCCTGCGACAGAAGAAAATTGGGAGACAGTTATAGACTTTACCGAAGTTAACCCGAAAGGCGTTTTAATTGAAGATGTCGTAAATGCTCTTGGGTATGGAAAAACTACAGAAAGCTCTCGCAAAACTTCCTAAAAAACATCAGGCAAATTTTAAGTTCCTGGCTATCCGTTTGTTAGCAAGGGACTTTTTAGGTTTAGATGTTAAAAAACTAAAGGGGCACAAAGATATTTACAGGGTAAGGCATGGTAATTTACGAATTATTTACAAAATGACAAACAAAGAATTACGTATTTTAGAAGTCGGATTGCGCTCAGAGAAAACTTATCGGAACTTCTAAAAAATATATGAAAATGGGGATAACTCGCGTTGACCCTTAATACAGCGATTGATACACTTTAGTTACGAGTTTAAACTCCGAGTAACCAAACAAACACAAATCACAAAGACGACTTCCTCAGAAAGGGGAAGCCGTTTTTGTTTTGGGTAAAGTTGACAATGAGACAGTTTTTGGCCATAATGGAATGCTCAAACTACAAAAGTTTGGACATAGTTCTATTAAGATAAATAAGGAGGGGTGAATATGTGCCCAGTAAAATCTTGGGACCGTGATAAGGTCATCGAAGTAATACTTGAAAGGCATGCCAATGGATTGCCTCTCAATTCAAATTTTCAGCAGTTGCATAATGCTTCGTTATACTGTGCCGCAACTAATTATTGTGGTAGTTGGCGTAAAGCTATTGAGGACGCAGGGTTAAAATATGATGATGTAAAGATTAAGAAACGCGCAACTCCAAAGTGGGGCAAAGAGAAAGTCGTAAAAACTATTCTTAATCGAAAAATTGAAGACTTGCCACTGAACTCAAACTTCGTTCAGTTAAATGAGCAGTTGCTTTATGCAGCGGCTTGCAAGTATTTCAAAGGATGGCGACAAGCAATCGAGGCCTCTGGTTTGGATTACAACCAGATTCGCAAAGTTTTTTTGAGAACCTGGAGCAAGAAGGCAATCGTTGCTGAAATTAAACGCCGCAAACGCAAAGGATTATCAGTAAACGGCGAAACTGTCAGTTCAGAAGACAGGGGTTTGTATAATGCGGCTCGTCGGCACTTTGGCATTGGTGGTTGGAAAAAAGCATTGCTTTTTGCCGGCATTAATCCGAAGGATATTGATCCAAACCGTAAATGGACCAAGCGCAGAATACTTTCAAGAATTAGAAAGCTCCATAGAGCAGGTTTACCGGTCTATGGCTATGCCCTAATCAAATCCGGACAACAGAATCTAGTTGCTGGAGCGGAAAAATATTTTGGAAGCTGGCGTAAAGCCATTGAGGCCGCGGGTTTACAATGGAAAAAAGTCCGAGGGGTGAAGAAGTTTTATTGGTGGACCCCTGACCGTGTAAAATCTCAGATTCGATATTGGGCAAATCGTGGCGAGTCTTTAAGCCTAAATTCGTTTCGCAAAGATCACGGTGATCTCGTCGGTGCTGCGATTTTACATTTCGAATCTTGGAGCCAAGCGGTATATGCTAGTGGTATTGACTATTTAGCTCACACTAAGGTATGGTCAACTAAAGCTTGGTTAAGGAATTTATCAGATACGGACGTACAAAATCTTGAACAGCACGTTCGCAAGGCATCACATTTGAGGAGGAAAAATGCCAGAACTTGAAAGGTCAAAATTTGTGTTCGACATTCCCGTGAATAAGATCGATATGCCTTTCGGAATTCGTCATTTTTACGATGACGAGAGTATGAAGGATATATCAAGATCAATCGCGGGCGGTGGGTTACTACAGCCGATATTGGTAACAAAATCGGACAAGCCAGGCCGATACAATCTTATTGTCGGCTCGCGGCGGCTTAAAGGGACCATGGCTAATGGTACTACTGAGATTCCTGGGATTTTGAAAGATAATCTTTCATCCAGAGAGATTAAAATCCTCGCACTTTCAGAAAATGTTCAGAGAGAGGATCTGACACCTTTCGAAGAAGCCTGGGTTGTCTTTGATCTCGTTAAAAACGAGAAGATGGGTATCGCTGCAGTAGCCAAATCCTTAGGAAAGCACGAGACGTGGGTCAGAAGAAGAATGAAGTATTTAAGCGTTCCAGATGAGGTTAAAAACCTTGTTTTGGAGGGCAAGCTTTCATTCCATAACGTCGAATGTTTGGTCAGCTCTGTGACGGATCCAGCTTTGCAAATCAAATTTGCTACGGAAGCTGTCTTCCATCGTTTCGGTCCGTGTGAATTACGTGAGTATATCGCGGATTACGAGGCGGCAGCGGTTAAATCGAAATTGCAAAAGCCTCAAGATGAAGCTAGTGTTCCTGCCCAGCCGGAGAGATTCCGGCAAACGCTGGGGGACAGTGAGTCGCGAATGCTGCGCATCATAAAAACCATGACCACTAAAAAGTTGGTCATGAAGCTGACTTTGATTAGGAAAACAATGAGAGTTGTATTCCGATCATTCAAACAGCGCAAAGCTGAGGATATCTATAATCTAATCGTGGAAATGAAAAAAGTCCGCGCACAACTTGATAAAGATATCCAAAAAGCTGAGGAGGAATATGGATATCTCTTGCTATCTTTAGAATGATGTAGTAGAACAACACTCAAACTTATAGGTTGCCGAAAGGTGGCCTTTTTTATTTGTTAAACTAACAAATCAATGTGGTATAATTAATAGGCAATATGTACCTGAAACGCTTAGAAATACAAGGCTTTAAATCGTTCGCAAAAAAGACAGTTTTAGAGTTTGAAACCGGGATCACAGCGATCGTCGGGCCGAACGGCAGTGGTAAATCCAACACTGCTGATTGTTTACGTTGGGTGCTAGGCGAGCAAAGCGCTAAGCTGATGCGCGGTAAAAAAAGTGAAGACGTAATTTTTGCAGGCTCTGATAAACGATCGCGCGGTGGTTTTGCCGAAGTCATTGCTACATTCGACAACCGTGACCACAAAATTCCTGTCGACGCAGCTGAAGTCAGTATTGGCCGCCGCATTTCGCGCAGTGGTGAAAGTGAATATTTAATTAACAATGCCAAAGTGCGTTTACTCGACATTGTTGATTTGGTATTAAAGTCTAATATTGGAACTTCGCGTTACACTGTTATTGGCCAGGGTACAATTGACTCCATGATTTTGGCCGGACCGAATGAAATTAAAAATTTACTTGATGAAGCTAGTGGTGTAAAAACTTATTACATCAAACGCGACCGCACACTTCGCCGCTTGGAACAAACTGCACAAAATTTAATGCGTGCAGAAGACCTGCTTCGCGAACTTGAACCGCGCGTTAAGTCATTGCGTCGCCAAGCCAAACGAATGGAAGCTCGTGAAGTTATTGAAGTTGACTTGAAAGCCTACCAAAAAGAACATTTGGGCTCACAATGGTGGAGCCTGAAAAATTCTATCGATATTCTAAACAAAGAACTGGACACGCACGCCCAGAGTCGCGCGCAAATTGATGCAGTTATGAATGCGCACTTACAAAAGATAGAGCTTCATGAAACTGAAAACGCTGCTGCGCTTACAGATTACAAACAGGTTCAGGAAAAACTGCAACAACTACAAACCGAAAAAAATTCTCTGCTCGAACAAGTCAGCTTGATTCGCGGTAAAATGCAATCGCAAAAAACTGGCAGTGGCGACAGTGCGTCTTTGGAAATCGACAGCCATACCTTGGAGCAAAAAATTATCGAAACCGAGAATCAGATCAAGGCTGCAGAAGCGCGAATGGTAAATGCGACCAAGCAAATTACTGCACAAGAAGAAGCTGTTGCAGTTGTGAATGCACAACTCACCGAACTTTACACAGCACTCAGCAACCCAGCAGGCAGCGACTGGAAACAAGTAGAAGACCAGATGTCAGAACTTGATAATACTTTCGTGCAATTCGAAAGAATTATCGATGAAACTAGCGATTTAGGCCAGATTCGTAATGCGACCGCCGCCGTTGTCCATGCCTGGAACAGTTTTAAAAAAGCAGCGACAGAAGCAGCTAAGCACCCAGACTTCAGTCGCAAATTACAGGAGCAATTACAAGAACTAAACACTCAAAAAGACAAACTTATTACTGAGCAAAACTCATTAACTTCGGCTGCTTCTAAAGCTCAAATGAGTAAAGATTTTTTATCAGGCCAATTAACTAGCTTGCAAAATGAAAAGTTGCAGGTAGACTTGGAATTAAAAAAAGCGGCCAGTGGTAGCAGTGATTCCTTTGTGCAAGAGCTTGTTGCAGAAGAAAATAAAGTTCAGGAAAAGATTAAAGCAGTCACACAAAAAATTACAGAACTCGAAGAAAAGATGCAAAATTTTTATGCGTCAGAAAACAGTTGGAAAGCTTCAATTGCCGAAGAAGATAAGCGTTTCCGTCAACAGCAAGACGAGCTAAGTCGGGTGCGTGATCAAGAAAGCAAAGTACAAATTGAAAAAGCTAAGTTGGAAACTCAGAGCGACAACATTGTTTCGGAAATCGTTGCCCAACTTGGCAGTGATATGCTGGAAAAAATACAAGCTGTAGAAATCAAAAAAGAAACCGAAGGCTTAACTGAAAAAATTCAAAAACTACAACATCAGTTAAGTTTGATTGGCGGAGTCGATGAGTTAACAATTCAGGAATATCATGAGACTGAAAGTCGTTACACCAATTTGGAAACACAGATTACTGACTTGCAAAAGAGTATGCAAGACTTGCGTCACGTGATGGATGAACTCGACGAACACATTAAAACTAAATTCAACGAGGCATTCCACAAAGTTAATGCTCAGTTCGAACAATACTTCCGTGTGTTGTTTAATGGTGGCCGTGCGTATCTGTCACTTGTAAAACCGAATGATACTAAAACAGAAGGTGAACTTGCAGAGCAAGAAGCTGAAGATGCCAAAGAAGAAGCTGATGAAAAAGACGCAATGCGCCCTGAAGAAAAAATTGTGGCTAAGTATGAGAAGGGAAGTTTGGCAGTTGCCGGCGTCGAAATTCGCGCCACACCTCCAAACAAAAAGCTTTCTGCAATTCAGTCACTATCTGGAGGCGAGCGCTCGTTAACTTCAATTGCTTTGCTTTGTAGTTTACTAACTTGCTTCCCATCTCCTTTCGTGGTGCTCGATGAAGTTGATGCTGCTCTCGATGAAGCCAATACAATTCGTTTTGGACAAATTTTAGGAAAGCTGGCTCACCAAACCCAGTTCATTACAATCACTCACAACCGCGAAACCATGTCCCAAGCCAACACGATTTATGGTGTAACCATGGGCGACGACGGCGTTTCGCAGCTACTATCTATTAAAATCGCCCAAGCAAAGGCCTACGCTAAGTAGAAATTCATCAAAAATCGGCCAAATCTTGACTAAAAGGACTTTCAATGGTAAACTTTGGAAGTCCTTTTTGTCGCAGAGACCGTCAAACTCCGCAGATAAATACAGATAAACGGCTTATAAAAGCCAGATTTAATCAATCTAAATAATATTTCTCCGAATGTTAATTATTCGTTTACAACGTGCTGGTAAAAAGAATAAAGCTGATTTCCGGCTTGTTCTTGCGCAAAAGACCGCTGCTAGCCAAAAGAAATTCACTGAAGTAATGGGTTCTTACAATCCACATACTAAGAATTTGCAAATCCGTGATCAGGAACGTTTGAACTATTGGGTTAATGACCAACATGTAGAAGTCTCTCCTACTGCTTACAACCTTCTTGTTGCTAAAGAAATCATCAAAGGTGATAAGAAAAAAGCATTCACAATTCCTAAAAAGGAAGTAGTGGCTGAAGAGCCAGCTGCCGAAGCTCCAGTTTCAGCAGAGGGTGCAGCAGTAGAAGAGCCGGCAACTGAAGCAGTTCCAGCAGAAGAAACTGCTGCATCTGAACCAGCAGCAGAAACACCGGCAGAAGCTGAAGCTCCAACCGTAGAACCTGTGGCTGAAGAGCCAGCAGCTGAGCCAACTCCAGAATCAACCGAACCTGCTGAAACAACTGAATCACAAGAATAAATTTTAAACCCGCCGAGAGCGGGTTTTAAAATGTGAGTTATCAACTGTTCAGTTGCTTTTTTCTCTTATTCGTGCTATACTTAACCCAAAGTTAGTCACAAAACAAGAAATAAAAAATATGAACAACAATAAGAAATGGTTGGCAATTGCAATATTAGTTGTAGTCGCTGCCGCAGCCTGGTTTTTGCTAGTGAAAATCGATAAAAAGAATTCGAGCAAGAATGTTAAGACTGCACCAATTGTAAAGACCACAAAGACAGATGTGGACTTTTCGCGTGCCCCAGAAAAATTCCCAGCAGAAATTCCGATCGAAAAGGACGCAAACATTACCCAAAACTATAACGCAACAACAACTAACGGAATCTTCCAAGCAACTAGAGTTTTTGAAAGCTCAAAAGCATCAGCAGACAACTTTAGTATTTACAAAGATTTCATGACTAAGAATGGCTGGCAGATCACTTCAACTATTGATAAGCCAAATCTAAAGTCATTGGTTGGAACAAAGGGCGCAGAAACTCTCTTGGTGAATATTACTGAAAATACTGTTAACCATAAGAAAACAGTCAGTATTAACTATAGTACTGATACTCGCGTAAAGGCAACAACAAAGTAATATTTGCTTTAAAATATCATGCACAAAAATATCCAAAATGTAGTTGTAAGAGTTCTTATTGTACTAACTGCATTACTAAGTTTGCCCGCGACACTAGTAACCACGAAAACAGTTCAGGCTAGCACTTGTGTTGGTTTATGTGAGCCGGATGTTAACTATGTTAACAATGGTAACAACAATTTTACCGTTAAAGCCAATGAATCGCTCATGTATAACGCATGCAGCTATGATAATAATAATGGCTTGGATGAGGCATATGTATCTGAGAATATTTCTTCGAGCTTTGGTATTTACTTCTTCGGAACTCAAGATCCAGGCAATACTCACACAGCTTACGAGCCGGATATTTCTATGCCTTACGCGCCAGGCCATACCGATGGTTGGACTTATTGCGGTTTCCCAGCCACTCCAACGGTTCCTACGTGGGCTGGTACATCAGAAAGAACCTTTAATATACCATCTGGTGAGTCTGGGTTCTTTGTGGGGTTTTTCACTCACGTAACTAGGTGGGAACGCCACCAAGGCGAATACGTTCCACAACAGGATGAAGATCAATTTGTCATAGTCTTGCAGTACACAGGACCAACCCCAAATTTGAGTTGCACCTTCTTACAGGCCACCCAAAGAATTTATCAAGGTGACTCCGTTGCTTATTCATTTAAAGTTGATACAGATAAACCTGGGTTTAGTTCTCCGGTAGCACTCTCGGCAAGTATCAGACCAGCATCGAGTGGTAACCAGGTTTCCCCATCAGTAAGTATTGATCCGTCATACAACAACAAAGTACCCCCAACAACAGGAGTACTGCTAGTGAATGCGCCGGATAATACAACGCCGAATGATAAATACGTTATTACAATGACAGCGACTGGAGGAGGTCAAACAAAAACTTGTATCACCAATTTGGATGTCAAAGAATGGAATCCAGATTTTCAATTACGCATAGAACCGGATCAAAAAATGGTAAACGCTGGCCAAATAGAAGAGTACGAAGTATTCGCTGACTGCACAGGAAGTTTTGATGGCGATATAACAGGCTTAAAAGTACAGTCAACCTTTGTAAACCCTATTATAGAGTTGGGCGCAACTACTTTGCATTGCGGAAGAACAACAACAGTGAGTATAGATACATCTTCAATACCTGAGGATCAAAGATCTAATTTAGCTACCCCTACATATCAAAACCTGACAGTAACAGGATCCGCTAATTTATAGACACTTATGAAAATAAACACAAAAAAACAAATTTCAATTTTCAAATACGCTGTCAATAGTTTTGTAGCGGCTTCCATTTTATTTGCTCCAATAGTCTCAAATGTCGCTCCTGTAATTAACACTGCGAAAGCAGAGGTTAGCTGTACTGACGACGCTTTGCCTATCCCAACTGCGGACATGACTGTCCGTAAGGATAATGCACAGGGCGAGGTTTTAGGTACTTACCATGCACGTGGGGCAATTGATAGCCCTGATGATCCTGGCAATGGCGAAACAGGCGTTGCTACTTTCCAACTTCAAGTCCCAAAAGGTACCAAATTATATTTTACTGCCCGCACTGACGGATTTAATGGTCCAAACAGAAGTGTTGGCGGCATGCCTAACTATAGTGGCGGTGGAGTGACAGTAACATCTCCAGACGTAAAAGCTGGCTATTACCCAAACGGCTTTTCATTTAGTCGTCTCGATGCAGTTACCGGATTAAGTGATCGGGTTATCAACGGTCCGGTGAGTTTAGGCATGGGTGGTGATTGGAGTTGTTGGGGTGGAGATCGTGACTCACACGTGCAATTAATAGTAAATGTTGTCACTAAACCATCCACTAATTTAGTTACTCGTACAGCTACAACAAATTTAGCCGTAATTAATGATCCTGCAGTGTCCTCTCATTGCTCTTCTGCGAATGACCCTGGGAATAATTCAACTTGTCGAGTTGATCTTAATGACGGTGCTACTATAAGCTGGAATGCCGAATCAACCACTAATGGAAATTCTTGTATCGCTACGAATGATAATACCTCGAGTAACCCAGACTCAAATTGGAATGGAGCAAAGGATGGAACAAGTGGAACTCAGGCAGTTGGGCCATTTCCTTCATTGGGAACCTTTACATATCAAATTAAATGCACCGGATTAAACGGTGTAACTTCAACTCCTTCTACAACAACATTTATTGTTGGAAACACCCCTTCGTACACTTGTCAGGTCGTTCCTTCAGGTATACAACAGGTAGACCAGGGTGGTTACGGCGCAGCTAGTTTGCATGTAACATCTTTGAGTGGTTACAATAAACCAGTAACCTTCTCGCCTGCGATTGTTTCTCCTTCCGGTGCTGGCTCGCCACAGGTGACAATTGAAGGTAATAATCCTCAGAACTCCCCATATGCTACAAACAGTCCTGTCTCAATTTTCGCCCCTGCAAACTCGGCTGTGGGTACATACACAATCACCTTTAAAACTGAAGATGGTATTGTATGTGATGGTAATGTAACTTTGCAAATAAACTCTGCAGCAGACCCAGACGGTTACATTTACTGTGGCGCTTCCGGAGCACAAACAACTTGTAAAATTAATGGCGGCGATAGTATCCCTATTCGCTGGCATGCTGAAAATGTAAATAATGATTGTGTGGTCATTGCAACTGCTAATGATGATACTCAGTTTGATTTTGCCACAGGCAAAGATGGTAATAAGAGTTCGGGGCCACTGAGCAAGCCAACTCAGTTCTCCTTGGGCTGTAGCGCATCAAATGGACACCAGGATCTTGTCCGGACTGCCTTTGTCGATATTACTTCTATTTGTACCGTAAACTGTGGAACCGGCATGTCGTTGACGGCAAGTAATTCTACTTGTGAACAAGTTAACTTGAGCTGGTCTTCAACAGTGAATCCAGCACCAAAGAGCTACAAGCTATTTCGTAGTTTAGACGGCAATACTTATGCGGAATTTGCTACTGTGAACGATCCAACTAACACATACGTCGATAGACCTCCACAACAACTAGGGGTGTCGAATTATTATAAAATTCAAGCTTACAATGACTATAACGGAAATGGTTCTGTTGTAGCCAATGGCTCTTCCCAGGTAGTGCCCGTTCCTTGTGCTACCCCGAGTTTGGAAGGTTCTGATAAAGATGTAACAAACAGCAAGGGTAAAATTACAAAAGCGTTTAACCCACCACCTTGTAATGGTGTGTCAGATTTTGCAGTATTGCCAAACAATGCAATCTTCACTGCTGGCGATGAAGTGACCTTTAAGATTAATATTTGTAATCCTGCTGATCCTAACACTCCACCTCAGCGCGCAGACCTTACAAATATCACCGTTGAAGATACAATGCATAATCTTTCTGCGCCTACTTCTATAAAGAGCATGAGTTCAAATGGGGGTGGGACCCGTGGAGCTCCTTGTTTGCTGAGCAGTCAAGCACAGGACAATACTGACGGTGACTTTACTGGTTTTATTACGTTTACTGTGAAGGATATACCTCGGGCAAACTTAGGGCAGTATTGTTCAATTATAATCACTGCTAAAATTCAAGCACCTCTTAACCCAACTGCATCGATTTACCGCTTCTGGAATGAAGCAAAAATTACTGCCACTGGAAATGGTCAAACGATTACAAAGACCGTGAAAACACCTTTGTATCCATTTGGTTTAACAAATGTACCAAATCGTAACGAAACCTCTCCTCATTAATAGTTTTTAATTAAAACACAATGAACAAAAGACTCTTAGTTCTTGGTGGTGTACTTATCGTACTCATAGTTGCGGTTGGTGCTTATTGGCATTCACCCCACAAAAACGCAAGCATGCCTGACAATGTTATTACAAAGCAAAGTCAAACTACGGGCGCAAAGAAAGATGTAGATGCAGAGCAGCTGCCAAAAAACTTCCCTGCTGATATTCCAATCGAAGAAGGTGCTTCTGTTGTCCAAAACTTTAATGTTGATGATAAAGGTTACCAGCAAGCAACCCGGTCTTTTGAAACACAAGTAAGTCTTGATAAAAACTTAGCGCTGTACAAAAAATATTTAACCGCAAACGGTTATAAAATTACTGTTACTATAGACCAGCCGACCTACAAAATGGTCTCTGGTACTAAAGACAAAGATAATTTACGCATTGAAATGACTGATAATTCAGTGTCTAAGCAAAAGACAGTGAGTATCACATTCATTCAAACGGGATCAAACTAAAATGTTAAATATCAATTACTTATTCAATAGTAAGTTTCTAAAAACAGTCATTTTTAGTGCGGCTTTTCTATTTGCGTTTATTGCCTTTGCCATGGTTTCTAAGCCACACGCAGCCCATGCGGCAGTGCAGGATTTTACCATTAGTTGTAACAGCTACCAACAATCAGGAATAACTGTTATGGCCGGGATCTCTACGGGTATGATAATTAGAATTTCAGGACCAAATAATTCTACATACACCGGTCCGGCAATTACAGTTACTCCATCGATTTCTCCAACTCCAGCAAGCGGCGCACCTACATACACATATGAAAACAACCCCACTACTGACTCCTGGCTATATACAGTAGTAAAGATAAAGACATATAATTCGCCTCAAACAACACCGGGTACTTATGTAATGACCTTTACTGGATCTAACGGAACCTATTCACATTCTTGCAGTTGGAACTTTTATGTTACTGCCTATAACGCATCTGTTAGTGGTGCAACTATGAAATGCAATGGCAGTACCAATCCTTGTAATGTAGGTTACAATGACCGTCCAGTGGTTTCATGGACAAGTTCGGGAACTACTAATTGTTTTGTCTATGGCCCACCTGATACAAATTATTCAAGCAACCATACAGGGTCATCAGGTAGTTATACCGCGTATAATTTTCAAGATGAATCAGAATTTATCGAATTAAATTGCTGGAAGAGTGATTGGTCTGCTAATTTTGGAACTATAGCCTCGAACTCCATTAACACCTTGCCGTATGCGGATATACACTGTGGGAGCTATCAAACTGCTTGTACCATTAATGCCGGAGATTCAATAAATATTTCTTGGTTTAGCATGCATGCTTTTAGCTGCACAGTATCTCCTCCAGGTTGGACCGGTACCGGTACAAATTCATACACCAGATCAAGTGGTCCACTGGTGGCAACCACAACCTTCACCTCAACCTGTACCGGGTATAACGGTGGAACTTCCTCGGCCAGTGTAACAGTTACAGTCATCCCAGGTCCGTACGGGATCATCACATGTAATGGCTCAGATACTTGCACGATTCCATACAATACTGCAGCGACAATTGCGTGGAGCTCTAACCAAGCTACATCATGTTCGATAACACCGTCAGGATGGACTGGTACTTCGGGCTCTAGGTCTACTGGTAATTTAACCTCGGATCAAACTTACACAATTAATTGTAGTGGTGCTGGTGGTGCGATGACGCCTCATACTGCTACGGTGACAGTTTCTCCTCCGCCTTTGCCTACCGGTACTATTACTTGTAATGGCGCATCTAGTTGTACAATAGCTTATAATTCTGCGGCTACAATTGCCTGGACTACCTCTGCTGCAACTTCGTGTACGGTAACTCCTTCGAATTGGAGTGGGACTTCTGGCTCAGTATCTACTGGCAACTTAATTTCAACAACTACTTATACAGCTAATTGTTCAGGCCCGGGTGGCAATGCTACTATTGGTTCTGTTGTGGTAACGGTTTCACCTCCACCACCGGTAACTGGAAATATTCTGTGTAATGGCGGCGGCAACTGTTCTATTAACTACAATACGAGCGCTACTATCTCATGGTCATCTGCAAATGCAACTTCTTGTTCAGTTGCTCCAAACAGTTGGACCGGTCTCAGCGGTTCTCAGTCAACCGGAAACTTAACATACACAACAGTTTACACTTTAAGTTGTACAGGACCAGCTGGACCACTAAGTCCGCAGCCTTCTGTAACAGTAACAGTGCTTACAGACTTTACTTTGAACTGTACGCCAATGACTACAGCTATTGCTTTGGGTGACACAACTTCGTTCCAACTGGCTGTTACCAGACAGGGAATTGGTACTGTCACTTTTGCAGCTCCTACATTTAGTCCAAATAATGCCAATAATCCGTCTAATTCGTATGTGAATAATCCGAATGCTAGTGGTAGTGGTGTTACCTCTTCAGTAATTTCTACCACCATGGGTACAACTTTGGCGGCTCCTTATGTAATTACTTTTTCAGCCAGTGCTGCTGGCGCCACCGGCACCGTAACTCATACTTGTACAGTAAATCTATACATTTCTGCAACACCTCCAGTTCAGCCAACTAATATTGTTGCTTCCAACCAAGTTTGTGAAACCGTAGATCTTACTTGGGATAAGGGCGCAGGCACAACTCCTGCTGGTTACCGTGTTTACCGCCGTACCCAAGGTACTGGCACAGCAACTGATTCCTGGAATCGCGTTGGTTCAGATATCCCTACCACAGGGGCAACTAGTTATAGCTACCATGACGGAGGTCCATTGTTGGTTCATGGCTCTAACTATTACGCCGTATCTTCTTATGATGTTAATAATTTGGAATCTGCCAAAGCTAATGCAAGCCCATCATCAATTGTTCCAAGATATTGTGGACCAAGCTTAACAGCTTCTGACATCGATTTGACTCAGGTTGCCGGGCATATAACCAAATCATTTACCGGACAGGCATGTAGTGGTACTTCCGAAGTTGCATCATTGCCAGCAAACAGTTTGTTCTCACCAAATGACACCGTTACCTTTACATTGAACATTTGTAATTCCGGTACACAAGATATGACAGGTATTGTAGCGCACATCACTGCGGCGAATTTGACCAACTATTCAATGCTGGTGCAACCAAGCCCAGCAGGTTGCGCGACCATTACAAACCTTTCTTCTACCGCAATGGACTTCACTGTAAATACTTTAACCGCTCCACCACTTGGAGTAATTGCTACTTCTTGTACAATTACTTACCGCGCAACTGTAACCTTACCTCCTGGAGTAAGTAACCAGTATCAGCGCTTCCAAAGCGTGGCTGACGTAACAGCTGATGGTGGCTTGAGTGACCACATTGTTACTCCAACCTATTTGTTTGGCACGGGACAAAACCAGCCGAACCGTAACGAAACCTCTGCTCATTAATTTCTACAAAATAGATTTATCTAAAAGTCACACCTGTAGGGTGTGACTTTTGACATCAGAAAATAAAAATGGTATGATGTTGGGGCAATAGAGGCTTACATGCAAGGTCGAAGCCGCTCTCCTATAGCAGAAATACTTAACTGAAAGACACATGGAGAAAGATCAAGAATTTGTTGAATTTATCATCAAGGCGTTAGTAGATAATCCACAAGATGTTCGCACTGATCGCACTGTTGATGAAATGGGTGTGTTAATCACTCTTCACATCAATCCTGCTGACATGGGCCAAGTAATTGGTCGCATGGGTCAGACTGCAAAAGCAGTTCGAACATTGTTGCGCGTAGTTGGTGCGAAGCACAAAGCTCGTGTGAACTTGAAGATTGATGAACCAGAAGGTTCTCACCGTGGACCTCGCCGCGATCGTTCTGAACAACGCGATGATATGGGTGCATCTGATGCCGGCGACGCTGGCAACAACGATGCCGAAATGGCCGGTGCTCCGGACATGGACGACTTCAAGCTTTAATTTGAAGATAAAAACAAAATCCGCACCCTTTGCGGATTTTGTTTTTGCTAGAGCTTGCGCTATTAGTGATAGCGATTTTTTGATAACATTAGTTTATGATATCTAAAGATAGACATAAGATAGTTCCAGCTAGTTACCTATTGTTAGAAAAAGATGGTAAGTTTTTAATGTTGAGACGATTTAATACTGGTTACCGAGATGGAGAATATAGTTTAATTTCAGGACATGTGGATCCAAATGAAAGCCCTCGCCATACCATGGTCCGTGAAGCGCAAGAAGAAGCGGGAATAGAAATACTTCCTGAGGATTTAACTTTATTCCATGTTTGTAGTCGTAAAGCTGCCGATTTTGAGCGTATCGATTTTTTTTGGAGTTGCTCAAAATGGACTGGAGAACCTACAAATATTGAACCGGAAAAATGTGATGACTTGTCTTGGTTCGATAAAGATAGCTTGCCAGAAAATATGGTACCTGAGTTACGATCTGCTTTGAATGGATTACAAAATGATAAGTTTTATTCTGAAATTAATTGGAGTTAATGGTAAAGAAAGTGGCAAAGAAAATTTCTAAACGAAAAATTTCGGTTTCTGTGATTACATTGTTCCCTGATTTTATAGAGCAGTATGCCGACTTTGGTATCATTGCCCGAGCGATCAAGAACAAGATTCTCAATTTACGTGCAGTAAATCTGCGCGGTTTTGCTATTGATAAACGTGGCACAGTTGATGATCGGCCGTATGGCGGCGGTTTGGGGATGGTGCTCCGTCCCGATGTTGTTGTAAAGGCGA
This sequence comes from uncultured Candidatus Saccharibacteria bacterium, assembly GCA_964473815.1. GTDB lineage: Bacteria > Patescibacteriota > Doudnabacteria > UBA920 > UBA920 > UBA920. Next base: position 169,515 of record CAYYQK010000002.1, read on the forward strand.
TTGCTAAAGTGCGAGGTAAATCAAAGAGCACTCGAGTTGTTTTGACGACTCCGCAAGGAAAACCTTTCACGCAAGCAGTCGCTCGTAAACTGGCCCTCTATGACAACTTGGTTTTCGTATCTGGTCGTTACGAAGGTTTCGACGAACGTGTTCGCAAATTTGTTGATGAAGAAATCTCTATTGGCGACTATGTATTGATGGGTGGTGAGTTGCCAAGTTTGGTAATTACCGAAGCCGTGCTTCGTTTAATTCCTGGTGTGCTGGGTAAGGATGATTCTGCAGACGCCGAAAGTTTTTCTGATAAATTACTCGAATACCCACAATACACAAAACCAGAAGTGTTTGAGTTAAAAGGAAAGAAAATGCGCGTGCCAAAAGTTTTGCTTAGCGGCCATCATGCAGAAATAGAGAAGTGGCGCAAAGAAGAAGCACATAAACGAACGAAAAAACGTCGGCCAGATTTATTAAAATAATGCCAGCAAAACATTTTACAGTTGAAGATTTAAAAACGAGATTAGACAAATTTTTAGCAGAAAATTTGCCAGGTGTTTCGCGTGGCAAAATTCAGCGTGACATCGAAGCTGGAGCAGTAAAGGTGAATGGCAAAAAAGCCGAAGAAGCAAAGTTTGTTGTTCGTAAAGACGACAAAGTTTCTTATACACCAATCGTAGAAAAGGAGCCAGGTCCAGTTAACATTCCGCTAGACACTTTATATAACAAGCATGGCTTGTTAATTATAGACAAGCCCGCTGGTCTGGTTGTGCATCCAGGCGCTGGTTTTAAGGGTGACTCTTTAGCTCAGGCGCTGTTATATCATTTTAAAGATATTCATTTGGTAGGCGAGGAAGGTCGCAGTGGCATTGTTCATAGAATCGACAAAGACACTAGCGGCGTCATGATGGTGGCGCTCACCCCAGAAATGTACGACCATCTCAAGAACTGTTTTGAAGAGCGCAAGGTCCGAAAAGAATATTTTGCCTTAGTTCAGGGCAAAATTGAGCCAAATCACGGCACAATTGAGCGCAGTTTGGGCAGATCTAAGAAAGATTTCCGCAAATATACCACAGATACTAAAGATATGGTGCGCGAAAAGCCATCGCTTACCGAATACTGGGTACAGGGGTATTACACCGCGGAAACAAGCGACGGGGTTGACTTTTACACCCTAATTAAGGTAAAATTGCATACAGGTAGAACGCATCAGATTCGCGTTCATTTTTCTTCTTTTGGATTCCCGCTCGTTGGAGACCAACTCTACGGTGGTAAGAAAGCTGGAAAGCTTGGCCTCAAACGTCAGTTCCTCCATGCGTCCAAGATAGAAGTGCAGTTACCTAATTCAGAATGGATTGAAGCGGAAAGTAAATTACCGCAAGACCTTCAAGACATACTTAAGAAGTTAAAGAAAGTTTAATTTATTTAAAACAATGGCAATCGTAAAGAATTTAAAAGCAGATCAGCTTAAAGAATTACCAAGCTTTGAAGTTGGCAACACTGTTAAAGTGCACCAACGCATCAAAGAAGGTGGTAAGGAACGTATTCAGATATTCGAAGGTGTAGTTATTGCTCGCAAGGGCGGTAAAGGCGCGAATGCAACTTTCATGGTTCGCAAAATCGCTAGTGGTGTTGGTGTAGAGCGTATTTACCCACTTCACTCACCTAACATTGCAAAGCTTGAAGTTGTTAAAGATGATAAAGTTCGCCAAGCGAAAATTTATTACATCCGCGAAAAGCGTGACAACACTCCTCGCACACGTCGCAAACTAGTTGTGACTAAGAAGATGAAGGAAGCTGCAGCTAAAAAGGAAAAAGCAGCTGCAAAAAGTGAAGCGAAAGCTGAATAATCTAGACAAGCTAAAGCCCTCGACAAGTCGAGGGCTTTTTGTTATGCTAATTTGAAATTCAAAAAAGGAGGTGGAAATGGAGACTTATAATTTCAGTCCAAGAAATTTTGACCGGAAAGTACTTCGAGCTCAGAAGGTTGTCGGTATCTTTGAAATACACGGGTATGCTTTGGCTATTACTTCTCACGCGATGAAAATGTTTCGTGAGCGAGGCGATCAATTAGCTAAGTCCAAGAAACTGAGTAGAAGTCAAAAGCAGACCCTGCTTTCAGATATGTTTGAGTTGTTGAAAAACTCTGATTTTACGAAGCGGAAACTTCGTCCGCTATGGGTTAGTTCTCACATTGAACACAAAACTTGCTATCGAAGTACAAGTGATTGGGTTTTTGTTTTGGTGTGGAACCGGGATCTGGCCAGTTGGGTCGTCAAAACGATGTATCTACGGGTAACCTGCAGAAAAGGAGAATTCAAAATTTTTAAGTTTTCAAAACCGGGACAAATACAGAGCTGGAGCCCTGGCGCCACTGTTGTTAAGGGGCGACTTGAGACACTTGAAACAACACTGGTTTGAGCTGGAATTTCGGTATTTTAACAAATGCACCCTCCGTTGTTACGGAGGGTATTTTATTAGCGATCAGATTTTTCTGCTGATGATGTCATGCCGGTTTGTTCAACGGCGGCTTCAACAGAATTCCAATCGAGATTCTTGAAGAATGTCTCGATATAGTCTGCGCGAGCTACGCCGTAGTCGATCATGTAGGCGTGTTCGTAAACATCGAGGGCTACGAGCGGGGTAGCGTGCCAAATTGGGAAAGCGTCGTGCGCGTCTCCTAGGAAGTTAAACATTTGGCCAGTCTGCCAGTCGTAGGCAAACCACACCCAGCCGCGAGCGGCAATGCCGGTGGCCTTCATGTCTTTCATCCAATTTTCGTAAGAACCAAAATGTTTTTCAATTTGCGTGCCAAGCCAGCCTTGTGGCTGCCCGCCTTTGCCAGAAATATTTTGGAAGTAGAGTTCGTGCGACTTAATTGCATCTAGAGCAAACGAGTAGCCCATTTTTAGTGCCCGTAAGTCAGACTGCGTGGCGTTAGCCGTACTCAAGTCTACGCTGGCCAACTTTTCCTGAATCTCATTCGCTTTCTTAATGTAGCCTTCGTAGAGTTTGTAGTGCTCAGTCATCAATCGTTCCGACATACCGTCGATGCCATTGATGCTGTCAAATTTTTTTGCTTCAAATTTTATCATGGCTTTAATTATAATTAATCCTTTCCTAGAGTTGCGTCACCTTTGTGCCAGTTGGCCGGGCAGCGTTCGCCGGTTTGCAGCGCTTCGACAACGCGCAAAATTTCTTGAGTGTTCCGACCAACACTGCCGTCGGAAACTAATACATAACGCAGCACACCCTCTGGGTCGATTACAAATGTACCTCGCTGAGCAGCGCCATCATCATCTAAAACATTGTAGATGTCAGAAAGTTCTTGGGTTGTGTCGGCAATAATTGGATACTTCACGCCTTTCAAGCGGTCATCAGTTTCGAACCAAGCCTTGTGAGAATGTTCACTGTCAGTTGATGCAGCAATTACCTCGCAATTTAATTTCAAAAAATCTTCGTAGTGCTGGCCAAACTCCTGAATTTCCGTTGGGCAAATAAAAGTGAAGTCTCGCGGATAGAAAAATAGTACTAACCACTTGCCTTCGTAATCGGCTAGCGACGCGGTTTTAAATTCACCCTGATGATACGTAGCTAAATCTTCAAACACTGGCGCTTCCTGACCAACTTGCGGACCAAAGGCAAAATCTGCTTCGGAATGCTTCATCGGGCAGTGGTCACAATTGCATTCATGCATAAAAAGTCTCCTTATCTAAAAGTTAATTCTCTATATTTATACTATCTACAAATGATAAGGAAATCAAATTAAAAGCCACCCCTTTCGGGGCGGCTTCTTTACCACACCATTCTTTCGAATGATCGGCCTGATATGTACTTATCTTGCCACAAAAAAGATTGCTTGTCAATACCAGATGGTGGACCTGCAGGGACTTGAACCCTGTACGGAGTGGTTATCAGGCCGTCCGTTGCACCTGCCAGGCCCATTCTTTAAGCCTAACAAAACCAGGTTCAAGTCCATGTAAAGGTTTATTCAAGATTTTCTCAAGTTTTCCTGAATTTTTGCCCAGCTGTAGGGGTTTGACTCCCAAATCCGAAATATGGTACAGTAAAGCCATAAGTCAATTATAAATTTCTGACGCAGTACAGGTTTTATTCTGCTGAATTCACGAAAATGCGATTAAATTTGAACTTTTTCTCTCTAGACTTTCCTCTAGACCAAAACTCAATAAGAAAAAACTGGGCAAACATTTTGCTCAGCTAATTTCGCATACCCAATTTCGTATAAAATTCATCAGCAATCAATAAAACCTTGCACTGCTCAGAGTGAAGTTTTTTATGAATTACATAATTTTCTCCATTGTCGGGGCTGTCATCGGCGGAGCCATTGGCTACGTCATTCGACAGAACTTGGCATCCAAGAAAGTTTCCGGGGCAGAGAGCCGCGCGGAAAAGATTTTGGACGATGCTAAAAATCGCGAAAAGGAAATGTTAATCGAGGCCAAAGCGGCCGCGTTGCAAATTACCGAAGAAGCTAAAAAGAGCGAAGCCGAATTTCGCAATCAAATTGTGCGTTTTGAAGAACGCATTGATCGCAAAGAAAAAGATCTGGATCAAAAGGCAAACAATTTAGATAAAAAAGCGGAAGAATTAGAAAAGCGCACTGAGGCTTTAAAGTCTGATGAAGAAAAAATCAAGGAAGTTAAGGCCCAGCAGTTAGAAAAGTTAGAAAAAATTGCTGGTTTAAGCCGCGAAGAAGCAGCAAAAGTTTTAATGGAAAATGCTGAAAAAGGTATTTCCGAAGAAATGATGAAGCTACATCGCAAGCTGCTTAACGAAGCGCATGAAACAGCAGATCGGGAAGCGCGCAAAATCGTGGCGCAAGCTATTGAACGTATCGCGACCGAAGTTACTGCCGAAACAACTACTACAACCGTTCAACTTCCAAACGAAGAAATGAAGGGTCGTATCATTGGTAAAGAAGGTCGCAACATTCGCGCCTTTGAACAACTCATGGGCGTAGAAATTTTAATCGACGACAGTCCCGACACTGTAGTTATTTCTGGATTCAATTCCATTCGTCGTCACATTGCCAAACTTACTTTGGACAAACTGCTTGTCGATGGCCGTATTCATCCAGCCCGCATCGAGGAAGCCTACGAAAAAAGTAAAGCGGAAATTAACGAGCAGATTAAAAAGGCTGGTGAAGATGCAGTTTACGAACTTGGTATTACCAACTTCCCGCCGAAATTGGTGCACTTAGTGGGCCGCCTCATGTTCCGTACTTCTTACGGACAAAACGTGCTGCTCCACTCCGTAGAAATGGCTAAAGTGGCGGCGTTAATTGCGCAGGACTTGGGTGCTGATCAGTCGATTTGTAAACAAGGGGCGTTGCTCCATGACATTGGTAAAGCTCTCGACCAGGATATGGAAGGAACTCACGTGGAAATTGGCCGCCGTATTGCCGAGAAGTTTGGCTTGGATGAAAAAGTTATTGAAGCGATTGAATCACATCACCACGACACTGATGTTTCTGAACATGCTTCTCACCACGCGCCTCTCTCCATTGAAGCCATGATTGTTGATGCGGCTGATGGAATTTCTGGAAGCCGACCTGGCGCGCGCAAAGACAGCTTTGAAAACTACGTGAAGCGTCTATCTGATTTGGAAGATATTGCAAACTCATTCCCTGGCGTAGAGAAAACTTACGCTATTCAGGGTGGTCGTGAGCTTCGCGTGTTTGTTACGCCGAATGTGTTAGATGATTATGCTTGTCAGAAGCTTGCGCGCGAAATTGCTAACAGACTTGAAAATGAACTCAAGTTCCCTGGTGAAATTCGCGTACACGTGATTCGTGACTACCGCGTAATTGAGTATGCTAGATAATCTAAATAAAAAAGATTATGTTTCAGCAAATAACTCAAAACCAGGTACCAACAAATACATCGAAAAGATTAAAAATATTATACTTTGTATTTAGCTTTCTAATTTATGCATTTGGCGTTTTCGGAATTTTTATGTTAGTTAAAAATTTCGATATTTACCTCGGGCAATTCACCTATCTATATATGTATGCAATATATGCAATAATTTGGTGTATTCTTAGCAATTTGCTGGGAACCAGAGTTTACGGTATGACAACTTCAACTGTATTTAAAATAAATGTAGTGGTAGTTTTGTTGTGGGGAATTCCAGTTGTAATGATAACTTTGATTTTTGCGGGACTTATGATCGCAACTCAACATATGAAACCCTTTAATTAAGTATTAATGGCAAAGATTCTCATCATCGGTGATATTATGGGACGACCTGGGCGGCACGCGCTAGCCCAGGTTTTGCCATTGTGGAAGAGCGAGCTCGGCTGGGATGAAAAAAAAGATGTGTTGATTGGCAATGTTGAAAATTTAGCGCATGGTCGCGGCATTACGCCGAATACGATCGATGAACTAAACGCACTAGGCTTCGATGCATACACTTCGGGCAATCACGTGTTTGAAACAGGCCCGCATGCCAACGAATGTTTTGATCAGCACGACAATATTATCCGCCCGGCGAACTACCCTGGCGATTTGCCCGGTACCGGTTACTATCGTTTGGCAAAAAACGGTCAACACTACTTGATCATCAATTTGGCAGGGCGATTGTTTATGGATCCGCGCGAAATTTACAACGCGACCAATCCATTTTTTATGTTTGATGAACTGCACAGCCAGCAAAGCCAAAAAGATGATATAATTATTGTAGATTTCCATGCAGAAGCAACGGGTGAAAAAGTCGCGATGGGTTGGCATGCAGATGGCCGCGCAACACTTGTCTATGGCACGCACACGCATGTCCCGACCGCTGACGAACGGATCTTGCCAAAAGGCACAGCGCACATTTCTGATGTCGGCGTAACCGGTGCATACAATAGCGTACTCGGCATCGAACCCGAAGCTGCACTCGGCGTGTTCCTGGAAACCTCTAAGCTTCGCAGTGAAATTCCTGAATCTGGCCCAGCAATCGTAAACGCTCTATTAATAGAGACCGACGACAGCAATCCAGGCAAACCGAAATCAATACAACGAATATCAAAAATAGTTGAAGTTTAAAATAAATGGATCAAAGTTTAGTTGAAAAACAACCAATCGGGATAGTAGCTGGATTAGTATCAGCTTTAATTTCTGCAGCGCTATTCCTAATCTTGTATTACTCTTTGTCTTATGTAGGTTTTGCACTTTATCATAGTTTTGATTTGTATATACCTAGTTCAGAGATATTTTTGGTACCTTATGCAGTTGGTGTAGGCGCGGCCATATACCTTATAAAGCACCAAAACGCCGCTAAAGGTAAAATTTACACTAAAAAATATTATATAATAGTACTAGTCACTACAATTATTGTTCATTTGTTAATCATAGGATCGCTAATTTTTTTATTTTTATCCAGTTTGGGAAGTTTAAATAGCGGTATTTAGTATATGAAATTCATTAACCCTCAAAATGTAGTTGCCCAGATGGGCTTGAAGTCAGGACAAACCGTGGCGGATTTTGGCGCGGGCGCTGGATTTTATGCCACCGCTGCTGCTCAAATGGTCGGCACGAATGGCACAGTTTATGCTCTGGACGTGCAACAAAATAAACTCACCGCTACTACTTCCGCGGCATCTCAGCAAGGGCTAAAAAACATAAAAGTATTGCAGTCAGATTTAGATAAGCCTATCCAAGGCCTAGCTGATGCCAGCTGCGATGGTGTTATTCTGGCCAGCATCTTGCATGAAATTAAAAATCGCGATATGCTGCTCCAGAACGCGTATAAAGTTTTGAAGACCGGTGGCTTGCTATTGGCGGTTGAATGGAAAGCGCAGCACACCATTTTCGGCCCAGCTTTAGAAAAAAGAATTTCCGAAGCCGACCTCGAACAACTCTTGGCGAAAATTGGTTTGCACAAAGTAAAATCAATTCCAGCTGACATGTTCCACTACGCAATGGTCTTCCAGAAGTAACGCAGAAATAACTAACAGAATTTAAGACATGAATTTGATCAAGAATATCAACTGGCACGAAGTTTTTAGTATCCCATTTTGGTTTCAAATTGATCCGTCACGTATTCATCCAAGTGAAACCGCGTTTTTGTACATCGGGATTGTCTTAATAGTCCTTGGGGTAATTGCTTTGTTGTTTACTCGCTTTTCAAAAAATCAATTTTTAAACGGTGTTGCTTACCGCGTAGCTCGCATTTTAATCACCACCGGACTAATTGAAGCGTTTTGGTACTTGCTCCGATTCGAAAACGCACAAGCACTTGGTACAAAGTTTACCGCAGCTTTAATGTTGGTGCTCGGTTTGGCATTTCTATACTGGCCAATCAAATATTTATTCACTCATTACAAACTAGATATGGCCAATGCACAGCGCCAAGCTAGCCGAGATGAGTATCTGAATCGCAAGCGATAATCTTGATAAAAGCTTTACCAAAACTTGAAATAAACTTTACGTAGAATTGAACCCTCTTATGCCATGCTTATTGCATGGCTTTAAAATCGAAAAAATTAGGAGATTGGGGCGAGCGACTGGCCGAGCGTGAGTATCTGCGACGCGGATATGTTTTGGTAGCGCGGAATTTCCATAACAATCGAGGCAAACTTTTAGGAGAAATCGACCTACTCTTTCGCACCCATAAAGAATTGATATTCGTGGAGGTGAAGACCCGGCGAAGCAATCGCTTTGGACCAGCAGTCGCTGCTGTGCCAAAACAGAAGCAAATGAAGATTATCAAAACCATTCATTGGTTCCTGCGTCGCTTTCCGCAATACGCTAATCTTCAGCCCCGCATTGATGTCTGCGCTATCGAGGCCTTGGGTCACCTTGACAATAGGGCCGAAAGTGTTATAATTATTCCATCAGCTGTAACTTTAGATAACTGATGGGCACTCGCTCATCTTTTTTAATAAGTTATGGTGATGAAATATTCTTTCATCAAAACTGTACAATTAAATAGAGGCGCCCAGCTCGGGCGGCTCAGAAACAACTAAATAAATGAACGAACAATTCGAACAAGCCCTCGCACAGATCGCTGAAGAAAAAGGTGTATCTCGTGAAGAAATCATTTCGATGATTGAGGCATCACTTGCCGCAGCCTTCCGCAAGGACTACGGCGAAAAAGACCAGAACCCGGTGGTCGTTTTCAACGCGGACGATTTATCTGCAAAAATTTATGATGAAAAAACTGTTGTTGAAGGCAAAACTATTGAAAGCGAAGATCCAGAAACCCATTTAGACATTGCAAAAGAAATTGATATTGCAGATGCAAAGAAAGAAAAAGATGATGCAAAAGTCGGCGATGTAATCCGCAACGAAATTACTCCTTCCGACGGCGTAGCATTTGGTCGCATTGCTGCGCAAACTGCTAAGCAAGTTATTATTCAAAAACTTCGTGAAGCTGAACGCTCAGTTCAGTTCTCTGACTTCAAAGCCAAGGAACGCACATTGGTAAATGGGATTGTGCAGCGCATCGAAGGTGACACAGTGTTGGTTGATCTTGGTAAAGGTGTTGGCGTGCTATTTCCTTCTGAACAAATCCGCGGTGAAAAATATGATATTGGTCAACGCGTAAAAGTTTTGATTCTACACGTTGAACCTGCCACTCGCGGTCCAAAGATTACTTTGTCCCGCTCTCACCCAGACATTGTCCGCAAACTTTTTGAAATGGAAGTCCCAGAAATTTACAATGGAGCAGTAGAGATTAAGTCTGTTGCCCGCGAAGCTGGTAGTCGTAGTAAAATTGCTGTGGCATCTATGCAAGAAGGCATTGATCCAATCGGTGCATGTGTAGGTCAAAAAGGTACCCGCGTACAAACCGTTATGGCTGAACTTGGCGGTGAGAAAATCGATATCATTGAGTGGAGCGAAGATCCAGTAAAATTTATTGCTAACTCGTTGTCTCCTGCCAAAATTTTGAACGTACAACTCGACATGGAAGAAAAGGAAGCTAAGGTTGGCGTACTTGAAGATCAACTTTCACTTGCAATTGGTAAAGCTGGCCAAAACGTTCGTCTCGCTGCTCGCCTAACTGGCTGGAAGATCGACATTAACCAGGAAAACATGGGTGGCGACTCAAGCGAATCTAGCACTGACGAAGAAGCAGAAGAAAAATCAGAAGCAGTAGCTGAGGTTTCTCAAGAAACCGAAAATGAACTACCAACAGCAGACGCTGAAGAATCAGAACAAATTCCAGCACCATCAGAAGATGCTGACGATGTTGAAGCCGAAGTTTAGTTTTATAAACGTTGAAATATTTTGGCGAAGGAAATATTCTGCGCCCAGAATTGCGGAGCAATTCGTAGCGCAGCATGTTGACGTGCCAAATATTTCATAAGATTATTAAGAATAAAATATATGCCGTTAGTACCAATGGTTATCGAAAAGTCTACGATGGGCGAACGCGCTTACGATATTTACAGCCGTTTGCTGAAAGAGCGAATTATCTTTTTGGGTGAACCAATTGATGACGCTGTCGTAAATACAATTATTGCGCAGTTGTTGTTCCTTGATGCCGAAAGCAGCGAAGACATTAAAATTTACATTAACTCACCTGGTGGAAGCGTGACTTCTGCTATGGCGTTGTATGATTCCATGCAACATGTGAAGGCTGATGTGTCCACAATTTGTTTGGGCCAAGCAGCTAGTGCTGCAGCAGTGTTGCTCGCAGCTGGCGCAAAAGGCAAACGTTTCGCACTCCCAAATGCTCGCATCATGATTCACCAAGTTATGGGTGGCATGGAAGGTCAGCAAAAAGATGTTGAAATCCAAGCGCGCGAAATGCTCCGCATTAAAAATCAGATTAACGAAATTTTGGCTAAGCACACTGGCCAAACTGTTAAGAAGATTGATCAAGATACAGATCGCGATTACTTCATGACTCCAGACGAAGCAAAGAAGTACGGTTTAATCGACAAGATTATTCAATAGAAAAAAAGAAAACTGCTAACGACTCGATTGAGTAGCTAGCAGTTTTTGTTTAGCAAAGACCAACTTTTGGGCAGTCATTAATGCACTGTCTCTGATTTAAAGATGTAGTACGGCGATCCCGGGAGAACGCCGAATTCTCCAGATTGTTCGTCCATGACAACTTCGTACCACCCTGGTATTAAATCGGGGCGGTGATCCATCCCGGCGAGAACCATCGGCTTCTCGGGGTCTGGGCATTCCGTTGTTGTAATTATTAGCAGCGCGCAGCATGCTTCACTTTCCGGCTGAAAGTGACATACTGTGCCATTGCCGACCACCGTGCCATCAGGCAAAAACAAATTGATATCCCTAATTACTTTAACAGCCATGTTTCCTCCAGAAATATTGGTTGAATTTATAAATGATCTTAGCGTATTTTATCATCCCAAGTCAACCCTTGACTAAGCCAGATTTTTCTGATAATATGTAACGTTCGCTCAAAACGAACGTCTAATAATTTAGCAACGTGAGTTACAAGCATGACTAACGCAATCGTTATTACAACTTGGAATACTGCGATTTCCGCAGAATTCAATGTGGCAGGAGGCCATGGTTTTTTGCTGTGCAAGTAAACGTTCTTTGAACTAAATTCGAAACAAAAACGCTCAACTTCACTCGGCAAAGGCCGAGTGTTATTATTTAAGGAGACAAACTAACTATGAAAACCCTAACCAAACAGACCATTCTGCTTTTTTGGCAGCATGCAATGAAATACAGACTCATCTGGACAGTGATCACACTGTCAGTGTTGGCTTCAGTGGCGATTGATTTAGCCAAGCCATTCCTGATTCGTAATCTGTTCAATGCTCTGTCGACTTCCGGTAACAATCAGGAACACGCTGTTCTGATGGCTATTTTTGGAATCCTATTCATTGAAATAGTCCACAACCTCAACTGGCGAATTTTCGGATTCACCAATAACTACTTCCAACCGCGGGTGATGTCGGATTTGGTCAACACTTGTTACCGCTACTTACAAAATCATTCCAATGCTTTCTTTGATAATAATTTTGTTGGTAGTATGGTGGCAAAAGTTGGCCGATTCTCACGCGCTTTTGAAAACTTCATGGATGTGATGTATTTCAATATCGCTCGCACCGCGCTAAAAGTAATGGCGATTGTTGTGATCATGTTGGTATATAAGCCGATGATCGGTATCGCTTTGCTTGTCTGGGTAATTATTTACGTTGGCTTTGCTGTGGCATTGTCGAAGTATAAATTACCTACAGATATTCAAAAGTCTGCTCAGGACAGCGTAGTCAGCGGCTATCTGGCGGATACGATGACGAACCAAATGAACATTAAGTTGTTTAGTTCGTACTGGAATGAAGTAAAAGCCTTTGAGATGATTACTGAAAAGTTATTTCGATTACGCAAAAAGTCTTGGGACTTGGCGCAGATCGGCGATACTTTCGCTGGATTCTCCATGGTGGCAATTGAGTTTGTGGCATTGTATTTGGCATATGTTTACTGGCAACGCGGCGCGTTGACCATCGGAGACTTTGCCATGCTACAGTCTTACATCGGCGAAATGTTCCATCAGCTTTGGGACATTGGTCGTTATATCCGTACGACTTATGAAGCAATTGCTGACGGTAATGAAATGACCGAACTGCTCTTAAAGCCCCATGAAGTTGTGGACAAACCTCATGCTAAAAAATTGAAGGTAGTAAAAGGGGCGATCAATTTTAACAAAGTGAGTTTCCATTACTTTGCTGATCAGCCAGTTTTGACTAACTTCAGTTTGAGCATAGAACCAGGCGAACGTGTAGCATTGGTAGGCCGCAGTGGTGGCGGAAAAACTACTACTGTGAAAACTCTATTTCGCTTCCTAGATATTCAAGGTGGCAAGATTGAAGTAGATGGCCAAGATATTTCTAAGGTAACTCAAGCAAGTTTGCGTTCGCAAATTTCCTTAGTGCCTCAGGATCCAATGTTGTTCCACCGTTCATTGATGGACAATATTCGCTACGGTCGCCCAGATGCAACAGATGACGAAGTGATCGCAGCTGCAAAAGCAGCTCATTGTCACGAATTCATTATCGCTTGCGAACAAGGTTACCAAACCTTGGTTGGCGAGCGTGGAGTAAAATTGTCTGGTGGAGAAAGGCAGCGTGTAGCAATTGCTCGCGCTATTCTGAAAAACGCACCGATATTGGTCTTAGACGAGGCTACTTCTAGTTTGGATTCTGAATCAGAAACTTTGATTCAGGATGCACTGGAAACGCTCATGAAAGGTAAAACCACCATTGTTATTGCTCACCGATTATCTACCATTAGAAAGATGGACCGCATTGTGGTCATTGATGATGGTAAAATAATTGAGCAAGGCAAGCATGAAGAATTGTTAAAGGCAGAGAAAGGAACTTACCAAAAACTTTGGGATATCCAGGTTGGTGGATTTAATGAGAACCAACAAGCTGCCACGGCATGACTTAAGGGTAAACACTAAAAGCACTGGCTTCGGCTAGTGCTTTTTTCTTTAATAGGTTTGATATAATAAAGAATATGGAAACCACGGTGAAAAATGATCAAAAGGGATTTACTTTAATTGAGTTACTTGTAGTGATTACGATTATTGCTTTATTGGCTTCTGTTGTGGTCTACGCAGCAAATGCTCAGCGTAAAAAAGGTATGACCGCACGAAGAATCGCTGACATGACTACCGTCCGGAAAGCGCTCGAAGCTTATTATCAGGATCATGGTAATTATCCAGTCACTCATGGATTTCAGAATGTTTGGTTCACGGAATGCAATCACGGACTTGGAGCCGGCGGCACTTGGGCTCCTAATTTATATATGGACAATGTCATTCCAGGATTAGCTCCTAATTATATTACTCATGTTCCAACAGACCCTGCTATGGATCGAGTAAATTGCACCTCGTTTTACGCATATGCCTCAAACGGTACGGATTATAAATTTGCAGACATAAACATTAGTGGGTATTCTAATTTTGATTATAATGCTTTTCCAGATTTCGTAGATCCCAACAGCGCCGTAGGAAGTCCAAACAGCTGCGGCTTTAATAGTACTACAATTCAAAGTCTCTCAGTGTACAGTGCTGGTTACAAATGCCAGCCAAACCCTGGTAACAGTTCACGCTAATTATGTTGTTAGAAAAAAACTTTACAATTGTTGATGTTGAAACAACTGGCGGAAGCCCGTTTTTTAATCGTGTCATCGAAATCGGGTTATTGCGAGTAGAGAAAGGTGAAGTCGTTGAAGAGTACAAGCAATTGTTTAATCCTGGGATGCAGTTGCCGGATTTTATTTCGGAGATGACAGGGATTCGGGACGAAGATTTGCAAAGTGCTCCGCTGTTTGAAGAATTGGCCGAAGAGATTTTGTCGAAGTTTGAAGATGCGATATTTGTGGCACATAACTCGCAGTTCGACTACGGATTTTTAAAGGAAGAATTCCGTCGCGTGGGGTTAGCGTTTAATGTGGCGCAGCTGTGCACCGTGCGGTTGTCGCGCGTTCTATATAAACAACATAAGCATCATAATTTAACGGCGATAATTGAGCGGTTTGGCTTTGAGTGTGTTAACCGACATCGTGCGTATGACGACGCAAAAGTGTTGTGGGATTTTTTACAAATGATTCATAGCGCGGAAAGCGGGCTTGGCGCGGATGAGGTTGTTCGTGCTATGCGCCAGGTGCTGCGCGGGCCACGAACTTTGAAGTCTGCGATTTTAAAATCAACTGCAAAAACGATTAGCAAACCTTTGCAATTAGATGAACTTGTTTATGAAAAGGATAGCGGCGAAACTTTCTCCCTCTAAATATCTCAGTGCTGTTGATCCTATCTTGGCCAAAGTAATCGCACAGATAGAATTACCGCCTGCTAAAGCGCATGGAGGGAAAAACCATTTTCACTCATTGGTGGAGGCCATTGTGTCACAACAACTTTCTGTAAAAGCCTCTGATACTATTTTTGCACGGTTTAAAAAGTTGTTTACCGAAAAGAATAATTCTCGTTCGTTCCCAAAGCCGGAACAAATTTTAAAAATGTCTGACGCGAAAATGCGTGCCGCAGGACTGTCTTATCAGAAGATAAAATACATCAAAGATTTAGCAAAAAAAGTTCAAGCTAAAGAAGTGTTGCTGCACAAGTTAGAAAAAATGTCAGACGAAGAAGTGATAGAACACTTAACACAAGTCAAAGGTATTGGCCGGTGGACAGGAGAAATGTTTTTGATGTTTTCATTGCAGCGACCTGACATATTTTCGCAGGGCGATTTGGGTCTGAAAAATGCCATTATCAAGCTCTATAAATTCAAAAAACCACCTACCGAAAAACAGATAGAAAAGATTATTTCGAAGTGGTCGCCACATAAAACTACTGCCAGTCGGTACCTTTGGAAAAGTTTGAACAATGAGCCATAAAATCCCCGAAAAACACTTGACAAGCCCTGCAAAAACACCTAATATAGATGAGGATCAAGTAATTAATCCACAGGAGATTTAAAAACGGCATAAAAAACAGCAAATTCTACTCTGATGTATCCGCCAATCGGTGGAGATTATCCGAGGTCCGGCCCGTCGCAAGACTAGTCCCGGAGAATACGCTCTCTACGAGTTTATCGTAAGAGTTTTTTATATCCCATTTTTCCGCCGGGCAACCGGTATCTCCCCCAGACCTTTGACAACTGCATAGTGATTGAAATGTGTACAAACTTAATTTATTAAGTGTGTCGTCCGAGGAAGTAGAAATACGACCTCAGACAAACAAACCAATTACGTCAATTTTTTAGAGTTCAATGACTCCGTCTGTAATTAAAAGCAGACAAACGTTTTCATGTGTTGTGCGTTTATAAAAAACAACCATGGCCAAGTTCATCTGAATCACTGGTTAGCACTATAGAAGTTTTTACTTCTGCTAACTAAATACAGACTTACAACTTAAAAACTTCATCGCACGGTGTGTGATGATTTATTTGAAGAGTTTGATCCTGGCTCAGGATGAACGCTGGCGGCGTGCCTAAGACATGC
>CAYYQK010000003.1:0-12415 GCA_964473815.1 uncultured Candidatus Saccharibacteria bacterium
TTTGTCCAGTTTGTGCTATAATTTGAATAAGTGCCTTAGATAGGGCTAAAAATTGCATAGAGAGGGAACATGAAAAAAGAAGCAAACTTGCCTTGGTTGGCAGCTGTGATTATTTGGATCGCTGGCATGGGAATGGCATTCCTCGTTATTACGGGGAACGACCACTTAATGTCCTCGCCTGATCCAAAGGCCGGTGATCCGCTCCTGTCATTAACAATGGCAGGTGGTGCTATTGCGGGATATGTGATGTTCTTTGCATCACGGAAAGGTCGCGGTAGCAGTCTAATTTATTTTTGCGGCGGCCTGGGATTCGGCGCACTTATTGCCGGTATGTACTTGGTCTACGATCCGTTCAAGTGGATCGGACTGGCTGCGTTCGTTCTGTGCGGTATCGCAAAGCTGATGAGCCTGGACGCAGTCGAGCAGATCGGCAATCGCAAAGATAATAAGAAATCAATCCACGCCGGACGAATTCTCCAATAGCAACTTCTTTTAGCAAAAGCGGTGAATCTCCTAACAGAGAATCACCGCTTTTCATTTTGCAAACTTTTATTACCCCATCATGCTGCCGAATTTGTTCTGCAGCATTTTTTTGTGCTTGTTGTTAACGTCTTCGAACGCCTCGCGAATGTTACGAGCGATCTCTCCCCTGTCTCCAACAATTGCGTCCGATACAACTACACTTTTCACTTTATGATTTCCATCTATTGTAATAACAATTTTTTCACCAGGTGACTTCCCTGTTACTTCTTCTTGTCCAAGCATCAGTTCAATTTGCTTGGCTTGCTTACGCATTTCATTTAAATCTTTGATCTTATCGAACATTCCCATAAATATAAATCTTAATATTGATAACTGCCATAGTTTATCAAAAAAACCTAAGGTTAGCAAGGCAATAAAATAAAAAAGGCTGCCCAGGAATCCCGAGCAGCACTAGTAAACTTTAGACTACTGAAGTATGGTTATGCTGCGCTTGCATGTACCTGTAGAACTCGCGGATTAAACCGCCGAAGCCCATCAGAACTAAGCCTAGCATTACGATGAAGCCGACGACTGGGATTAGATAGACAATCGACAAAGCAATTAAGCCGACTAACAAAGAAACCCAGTTATATACCATGCCGCGGCCTTTTTGGATTTTGCTCAATAACCAAGCGCCAGTCACAACTGAGGCAACCAGTGAAGCTAAAACTAAAGCGAGTAGCCACGTTAGGAACAATATTATTCCAACATACAACCCTACAATTAATACGCTAACAATAATGGAAACAATTGGTACAACTATTAATGCCACAATTCCCACCAGCAAATTAAGCCAGATGCGATCTTGCATTGCCACTGCTAAACTGCGTGTGTTGCGTGGGAAAACAGACATCAAAATTAATCCGGCAACAAGTAAGCCAACCAATTTAACGATGTACATCACTGTGAAGAAACCAGCAAAAGCGCGACCAGCACGATTTTGCTCAGCAATTTTTGTGAAGTTTATGCCACCATTTTTGGCGCCATCTTGTACAGTGGCTTCTTTAGTGCCGCGATAATCAATAGATGGGACGTCAGCACGGACGCCTAAGGTCAAAGACTTTTGCGCAGTGATATATGCCGAACTGTCGAACTTACTATTGATAGTTACATCACCAGCTTGAATTCTGACAATTCCTAACACTGGTCCATCAACTGTAACTTGCCCCGCGACAACATCTAAACCGCCTTTGTCGAGCTGAGCTTTTTCAGTTAAGTGCAAAGTACCGCCCAAAACTAACACATCACCATGCACTTTGTTATTGATAGTGATGTTACCACCCACGGCGCGAATATCACCACCGACCTCCCCGTTAATTGTAATATTCCCTCCGGCCACTACCACATCACCTTCAATTGAAGATTCTATTGTGACATCGCCACCAGCGGTGTACACATCCGCATTGTTGTGGCTGTTGATAAAAACAGTGTTCCCTGCCGTGTAGAGGTTGTCAAAACCATCATCGGAAGAAAGACTGACGCTGCCATTGTCCTTGTTCGGGGCAATGAAAGTCGAAGCATTCGCCGTTGGTGCCAATATCAAAACCAACACCAAACATAGCGACGCTAAGCAAAGGAGTTTTTTCATCGGTGTGAAATTAATGATCTCGCCTTAATTATACTCCTTTTTAAAAAAGTGTGTTTGTTGATGAGAGTTTTGGCGATGACTTTTTTGTGGTTTGGCGGGCAAGTTTTTTTATGAGTGTTTGCGGTGCTGGAGCTGATTGTGGTACTCCGTTTTCTTTTGCCGCGCGGGCGTTCCACCACATACAGTATTCGCAGCCTTGGCCTGCGGCGGGGATTTCGCTAGAGTCCAAACATTTTTTGATTTCTAATAGCGTGCCTTCGACCCAAGAGTCGTTGCCAGTGTAAGGAATTAATACAACATCAAATTCAATTACTTTGTCGAAGGTATCTTGGTTGTGTCGGCCGGTGCAGTAAACAAAGTAACCTGTGTCAGAAACTTTCAAACCATTGTGGCGCAGTAACCACTGATAAATTTCCATTTGTTTGCGGTAGGCGTTGTCCCAGCCATCGTTTAGTTCAGTTTTCGGTGATTCTTTGGCCGTGGCTTTATAGTCTACTACTATATACTCCCCTGTCTTGGGATTAATCCAAAGGTCGTCGATAGCTCCAGAAACTAACAAGCCGGTCGGTTCATGAAAATAAGTGACGCCTTCAAAGTTTTCGCGCCATTTGTCCAGCTGTTCGTGCGGTGCTGGTATTGCATCGATGTTAAATTCTTCCTGAAAAGGGTGGGCTTTGCCGGCGCGGCGATAAGCATCAAATTCATTTTTTAATTGATGGTCAACTGCAGTGTTAATTAAAAAAGCTGGCATGGATGGGCGCTTAATGCCCAGCTTGTTGTCCATATAAAAACAACGTGGGCAATTGGTGAACAGTTCAATTTTGCTGCGCGATAATTTCCAGTTGCGGCCACCATAGTTCCAGGCAGCGCTGCGGTTGGGGTTGTATCCGTAAGTTTTAGCTTGTGATTCTTGGGGCATAGACTGTAATTATACCATAATAAAAACGGGCTAAAGCCTTGCCAAATTACTCCATTTTTATTATAATACTGAGGTAATTTTTCAATTATGGAGAATTTGCACGAACCCAGCCAGATTTTGACCGCTGAAAAGATTGATAAAATTCAATCTATCTTGGAACAATGCTGGGATCTGCAAACCTGCTCCCCTATTGCCAGACCGAGTTGGTCGGAAGATAATAAAGCTTTGGGACAATGCGCTGTTACAGCCATTTTAATTTCCAAAATATTGGGGGGGCAACTTGCGAAAAACAAAGCGCATAATCATTTGTGGAATATTTTACCAGATGGGTCGCAATATGATTTTAGTCGCACTCAGTTTACAGAAGATGTTGATTTGTCGATTGATAAAATTACAACCGCAGAAGAACAATTAAATCATCCTAAAGCTGATGAAGCGAAAACCAAAGAGCGCTTCGCATTGCTGGAAGATCGATTTAAAAAATATTGGGGTGTGGCCAAGTGGTAAGGCAGCGGTTTTTGGTGCCGCTATTCGGGGGTTCGAATCCCTCCACCCCAGCCAAGAAATTAATCGCCTGATGGGCGGTTTTTTGTTATAATATAGTAAATTTATACTGCATTATGAAACAAAAAATTATTATTTTGATACTTTTACTTTTAAGTCTGACTGGTGTTTTGGTAATTTGGACTACGCAAAATAATCAAACGCTTGTTCAAACTGAATCAGCCAATGTTCATAAGCAGGTCACTAAACCCTCTTCTTCTACCAATCAGCAAACTAATCAATCGTCTTCGACAGCTTCTTCCAAAAATGATTTTTTATGCAAGAGCAATAGTAAATTTATGGTTGTTTATAATGATGACATTTGGGGCAAGTTTTTAATCAAGCGAGTAGGAGCTGACATTCCAAAGCCTATTTGTGATAATACAAAGCGCGCCAATGATTATTGGATAACCACCAGTAGTGGGATGCCAGGATCAGCGGAATTACCAGAAACTTTTTTAGCTTTGAATAACAATTTTTTAATTACTGATAGCGGGACAGGACCTTCGGGACGAATACTTGCAGTGTATAATTTAAAAATTCCTACCAACAAACCTGTGTTCACTGATTACTATTCCATCCCAGTTGATAGCGATCAGGACAATGTTATAACTTACTGGACTGGATCCGAGAAAATGGCAACGGCTCAAAATTGTCCAGAATATGAACCCCATACACAAAATGATTTAGGGGGTGAAATTAACGAGGAGGTCTCTTTGAATCTAACAACTCTAGTAAAACAGTCTTTAGGTCCAATCCGGTGTAATCCGGTGCAGTAGCGTTCCCTATATTAAAACCATGAAAACCTCAATCTTCATCAACATCGCCGTCGCTGACTTAGAAAAATCCAAAGCGTTCTTTTCCGCGCTTGGATTCACTTTCAACGAGCAATTCACGGACGACACAGCAGCATCAATGGTCATCAACGACAGTATCTACTTTATGCTGCTCACATACAACAAGTTCCAATCGTTCATCAAGGATCACAACATTGCCAACCCAAACCTAATCAACGAAGCCATCTATTCCCTATCCGTAGACAGTCGGCAGGCAGTTGATGAATTCCTCGACAAAGCCATTGCCGCTGGCGGCGCGATCTTCCGCGAACCAGAAGACTACGGATACATGTTCGCGCGCTCCTTCACAGACCTCGACGGCCACGTTTGGGAAATCTTCTGGATGGACCCGGCGCATATTCAGAAATGGTCTCCAAAGTGAAAATCCGAATCATCGCCCACACTAATTCCAAAAAACCGCGCGTACAAACCGACCTTTTCGGCGATTTGCACTTCTATGTTGCCGAGCCACCACTGGAAGGCAAAGCCAACGAAGCCATCATCAAAGCCCTGGCGAAACATTATGAAACTAGTCCAAGCAAGGTCCAAATGATTTCGGGAAAAACTAGCAAGTATAAATTCTTCCAAATTGACTAGAAACATCGCTAAAGATGTCCACTTCCGTGCTTTAAACTTCTCTTAAACAAGCGTACAATTTAAGGGCATGGCAAAGTTCTTTGAAAACTCTGCCTAATCAATTGAATATATGAAAAAGTATTTTCAACTGCAGTCAACAATTCTCGCAGTAGGCGTTCTTTTCGCCGGTTACAATGTCACAAAAAACTTTATGCGATTCTACCATTTTGAAGGAACGCTTTTTAAAGTTAAAGACTGCGTGATTCCAAACCCAGTTACCCAAGCTTGCTTTTATGGAGCAATCGGATTTATTGTCGCCCTGGTTTGGTCAATAATTATTTTACGCAAATATTTAAACAACAATTTAGGCAAAACGCAGCACTATTTATGGTGGTTCTTAAGTGCTGGTACAATTTTTGCAATATTTAACGTTACTCGTGAGTTTGTAGCTTTTTATGGCACAGGCAAAGCCGTAGGTTGCTCCGCAACACCCATTACCAATCCTTTTTTAACTCCTTGTTTTGGAGGAATGACTATTTTCTTGATAGCCGCAATTCTAGCAGGGTTTATTTACTCAAAATATAATAAAACTGTTAATCATTAATTTAATAAAACAATGGTAAACTTCAAAAATGTTTATCCTACTTTGCCGACCACAAATCTGGATGTGGCCCGGCACTTCTACGAAGGCACTTTGGGCCTTACCGTAGTCAACGAAGTTGGCGGCGGCATTGTATTCAAAGCCGGTGATAGTGAATTGTTCGTGTATCAGCGCGGACCCGCAGCCAGCGAACACACCTTAGCTGGTTTTCGGGTTGACGACATCGAAGCCACAATCGACGACCTCACGGCCAAAGGCGTGCAATTCGAACACTACGATTACCCTACTCTCAAGACTGACGAGAAAGGCATCGCCACAACGCCGCCAATTAAAGCCGCTTGGTTCAAGGATCCAGATGGCAACACACTTGGCATCACCCAAATGATGGAATAATCAAAAAAACCTGCGCAAAGCAGGTTTTTTTGATATAATTAACTTGCTAGAACATCTTGGAGGTCTAATATCGTGAACTCTACTAATTCAGATTGCGAACACAGAAATACCTTTACCTGGTCCACCAACTCAGCCTCCGGTTGCGGCGCTCCTGCCGACCGTGAGATGACTCACTGCAACGATTGCAATACAACTTTCGACTCAAAACTACTTGGCCATTCGGCCGAATAACGCAAAAACAAAAAGCTCACGAAAAACAAAGACAGCGAACTCCCTCTTAGACGCTGTCTTTTAATATTCGCTTTTCGCTATTCCTAAAACGGAATATGGCAGTCTTCAAAGCAATGCGCCTTGCGGTTTAGCTTGTAAACCCGTTCGCGGCCGCGCGCTTCGTTATCCACCGCTTTCACGGACTGCAAAACCTGCAAATGATGCGTGACTGTTGGCTGTTTAAGCTTCATCTTTTCTGTGAGCTCGCCAACGGTCATGCCGGCTTGAGTTTTCCCCAGCATGCAGACCAATTTATAGCGGCTACGTTCGCCTACCACCTTAAAGCAATCTGGACAAAGTTCTTCTTCTACCGAAACTGTCTTCGGTACCCACTCTGGCCGAGGAAAAGTCTGCTCAGTTTCGTGGACTTTTTTTGTTTTGGAGGGCTTATCCCCAGTTTGTTTCTTGTTCATAGATGACCATCTATATTATAATTTACATAGACCAATATCAATATATAGTATTTAAAGCAATGACGCAACCACAACACCTAGGGATAACCCTGATCACCAAGCGCGACGGCCGAGTAGTAACTTTTGACGTAGACAAAATAATTTCAGCCATCGAAAAGGCCATGAAAGCCTCTGGAGAATACCAGGAAAATGCCCCTGGTAAGGTGGCCAGAATTGTTGTGGAAGAATTATTAAAGAGCAAGGAAGCTGACCCTTCCTTTACCCCCACCGTCGAAGGCGTTCAAGACGAAGTAGAAAAAAGTTTGATGGCCTTAGGCTTCACTGCCACTGCCAAAGCCTATATCCTCTACCGCGCTGAGCACGAAGAAGCTCGCGACAAATACGGCGAAGTCCCTGAACATGTTCGCCAGCTTACTGCTGCTAGCAAACAATACTTTAAAGATAATCCTTTGGGTGAATTTGTATACTTACGCACCTACGCGCGCTGGATCGACGAAGAAAATCGCCGCGAAACGTGGATCGAAACTGTAGATCGCTACATGGCATTCATGCGGGAAAATTTAGACAACAAATTGAGCGATAGCGAATATAACGAAGTGCGCGAAGGGATTTTGAACCAAGAAGTAATGCCTTCTATGCGTTTGATGCAATTTGCCGGCCAACCCGCACGCCGCTGTAATACCTGCGCTTACAACTGCACTTTTACCGCGCCAACGAAAATCGAAGATTTTGCCGAAATTATGTATTTGTCCATGCAAGGTTGTGGAGTGGGTTTTACTGTGGAAAGTCAAAATATAGAGCAATTGCCGCAAATTAAGAAGCAGGTTGCAGGCAGAAGCTCCTCAGGCGGTCGCGCGCTCGAAACTCATGTTGTTCAAGATTCCAAAGAAGGTTGGTGCGATGCGCTCACTCTTGGCATGAAAACTTGGTACAACGGCGGGGATATTGAATTTGATTTTTCTTTAGTGCGGCCGGCCGGAGTTCGCCTCAAAGTAATGGGTGGGAAAGCATCTGGCCCAGAGCCATTGCGGTCTTTGTTAGGCTTTGCGCGGGAACGGATTTTACAGCGACAAGGACGCAGGCTGCGGCCTATAGACGCGCATGACATCATTTGCAAAATTGGTGAGTGCGTAGTCGCCGGTGGCGTAAGACGCACAGCTATGATCAGTCTTTCTGACTTAGATGATACGGATTTGCGAGATGCGAAAAAAGGCCAGTTCTTTATGAGTGATCCGCATCGCATGGTCGCCAATAACTCAGCTGTGTATGCCTCGCAACCATCTAGCACAGAACTTATGGATGAATGGATCGCTTTAATGAAAAGTGGTTCTGGAGAACGAGGAATTTTTAACCGCGGCGCTCTTCACAACACATTACCTGAACGGCGTAAAAAATATTTTGAAGCGAGAGGTTTTCTGAGCCCAGATGGCGTTGTCGAAGCTTCAGTGGGTACCAACCCATGCGGGGAAATTATTTTGCAATCCAAACAATTTTGTAACCTTTCCGAAGTAATTGCCCGTGCCGATGACACTCATGACTCGCTGATCCGCAAGGCGCGCTTAGCAGCCATTCTAGGGACCTACCAAGCCTCGCTGACGAAGTTTAATTACATTTCCGAAGATTGGGCCAAGCACTGCCAAGACGAAGCGTTGTTGGGCGTATCAGTTACCGGCCAATGGGATTCAGACGCTGCCCGCGAGCCGCAAACCCTGCAAGCAATGCGCGATATGGCAATTAAAACTAACGCTGAATATGCTAAAAAATTCGGCATCAATCCCGCTCTTTCTGTAACTGCAGTAAAGCCTTCCGGTACTGTCTCGCAAACTTTTAACTGTTCTTCGGGGATTCACCCAAGACATGCAAAATACTACATCCGCCGTGTTAGAATTTCCGCCACCGACTCATTGTTTAAAATGATGCGCGACCAAGGTGTTCCCTACTTCCCGGAAGTCGGCCAAACACTAGACAACGCCACCACTTATGTTTTAGAATTTCCGGTTGAATCACCAGGCAATTCCAAATTTAAAGACGACTTTTCTGCGCTTGAACAACTCGAGTACTGGAAAAATGTAAAATTAAATTTCACTGAGCACAACCCTTCTGCAACTATTTCAGTTGGCGAAGATGAATGGATTTCCGTTGTGGACTGGGTACAAAAAAATTGGGACATTATTGGCGGATTATCTTTCCTCCCCCGCTTTGACCATGTCTATCAATTGGCGCCTTATGAAGCCATTGATAAAAAACGTTACGAAGAATTGCGTGATGCATTTCCAGACATCGATTACTCAAAGCTTCTAACTTACGAACGCACTGATGAAACTGAACAAAAACGCGAACTCGCTTGTGCTGGCGGTGCGTGTGAAATCGAAATTGTTCCCACAGAAACAGTAACTGCATAATTATGTTATACACACGCAAAGGTGATAAAGGTACGTCGGGCCTATTCGGAACAAAGGAGAGAATCCCCAAAGATAGTCCGGTATACGATGCTCTCGGAACACTCGACGAATTAAATTCATTATTAGGGGTTTGCCAAGCCACGACCCATAATTGCGCCAAGGTTCCGGCTGCAATTCGCGCCGAAGTTTTACCAGAACTCTTTACCGTGCAAGAATGCCTGTTCATCATTCAAGCCGAACTTGCGGGCGCTGGTAAAACCATTTCTCAACAACAAGTCGATGATCTGGAAATCACAATCGACAGCATTGAACGCATGATTCCAGCGCCACATGGATTTGTTATTCCCGGAACAACCTCGGTCTCTTCCTGGTGTGATTATGCTCGGGCAGTATCGAGAAGGGCGGAGCGGGCAGTCATTAAAGTGCAAGGAATCCGTAAGTTGTCTGCTCCGACCCTGGCTTATTTAAATCGCCTTTCCAGTTTGTTATACAGCTTAGCTCGTTACTCAGCCACATTGGAGTGCGGCATCGAATCTAAACCTAGTTATCAACTAAAACATTAATTTTACAGCAATGAACAAAACCACCCGAGATATAGTTATCCTGATAGTAGTTGCGGTCGTGCTTCTCTTTGGCATTCCGCTCGCGCTTAATAAATTTGTTGATAAACAACCAGCTCCGCAAGAAACTTCTCAAACAGATACAGATACTCAGCCTGACAAAACCGAATCAATAACGGTCACAGTGGAAGGTTTATACAAAGACAAGCAGGTTGATATTACAACCAACGAAACAGTGCTACAGGTTTTGCAAAAGCTAAACGCCACAGATGCAAATTTAAAATTAGTTACCAAAGATTACCCTGGTTTGGGAACTTTGGTTCAAGCCATGGTTGGCAAAACCAATGGGACTGATAACAAATATTGGCAGTATAAAGTTGATAGCGCAGCGCCGCAAATCGGTGCCGATCAGTTTAAATTAAAAACTGACGACCGGGTGGAATGGTATTTCGATAAATCTGATAGCAATTAGTTTAATTTTGAAAACAAAATATGAGCAAAAAATATTTAATTTTCTTTGGTGCTGGTCTGGTGTTTTTCGGCGCAATAATACGTCTAATCCCCCACGCTCCGAACTTCACACCAATAACCGCTATTGCTTTGCTAGCCAGTTGGCACTTAGGCAAGCGCTGGGGTTTGCTCCTGCCAATACTTGCGATGTTAGTATCTGACTCATACATCGGCTTTTACACTTGGCAAATTATGCTGAGCGTTTATGTATCTTTTGCTGTAGTAGGAATGATTGGCTGGATAGCGGCAAAATATCGATCGGTGTTTGCGCTGGGATTTGCAACCATTAGCTCATCAGTATTGTTTTTTGTTATGACTAATGCGGCCGTATGGTGGTTTTCACCTTGGTATTCAAAAACTTTTGCCGGACTGATGTATTCATATGAACTTGGCTTGCCTTTTTTCCGCAACATGCTAAGTGGCGACATAATTTATACTGCGAGTTTGTTTTGCGCATTTGAATTGGTTATTAATTATAAACAAATTATTAATTCAAAAATATGGACTACGAAAAAATTATGGTGGGGTTCCATCTCATAGGCTTTGCCTTGGGTTTGGGTGGTGCAACAATTAGTGACATAACATTTTTCAAAATATTAAAATCTCGGCAATTAACCGAAGAGAAATTTAAAACCTTACATTTGCTCTCGCGAATTATTTGGATTGGCTTATCTATATTAATTGCTTCAGGTCTGATAATTTTCGGGTTGATTTATGCAGAAATGCATTCTTTTCCACTAATCTATTCTTCCCGCTGGCAAACCAAACTCACCTTAGTTCTAATAATTTTGATAAATGGTTTTGTTTTTCGCTCAGCAATTTTTCCTGCTTTACAAAATTTGACCGGACAATTTTTGAATAAAAATAATGTTGAGCCAATTATTAACCGACTTGCCATCTCTGGAACAGTTTCAATTGTGTCATGGTACTTTATCATGGTAATTAGTTTGTTCTCGCGAGGTTTCCATCCACCAGTCTATTACTTTGCCGGCGTTTATATCATATTGCTTATTGGCGGATATCTCATAAGCAAAAATTTCATCCGCAAAAAGTTATCATAAAACTAGAAATAAAAAAGCAGCCAGACGTGTCACTCGTCTGGCTGTATAATTTTCCGCTGGTATTCGGCAATGCCTTCCCTGCGGAGATCTCGGTTAATCGATCCATTTTCCATCTCTATAACGCGATCGAAATAGTGAAGGAAAAACGGATCGTGAGCAATGACAATAATGGTCTTGTCAGACATTTCTTTGGTTATGGACCGATAAAATTTCTGACGAGTTTCAATGTCGCAATCGGACATCGGTTCATCAAAAATACCAATCTTCACCTCCGGATCCAACAAACGATATATCGACGCTGCCAGCGCCAGGCGCTGCAGTTGCCCACCGGAGAAACCGCGACCTTCCGGCCACTGCTCACCAATTTGCGTACTGTACCCGTTTGTTAACGGCTCGATAAATTCATCTGTTCCCGCAATTCTCACCGCCTTTTCGAACCGCTCGTGATCTTGCGACGAAAGAGATGATAAGGCGTTGCCTGTGATGGCATAATCCACCTCTAGTTCCAGGATCCGAAATTGCTGACCGAGGTACAATGCATTTCGCATCCACGAACGTTGGGTAACACCACTGAGCAACTCATTGTCGACCATGATGTTTCCGTACAACGGTGAATACACCTTTGCCAGTAACCGCGCCAAAGAAGTTTTGCCAGATCCATTTGTACCGACAACCGCAATTTTTTCAAAAGGGGTAATCGTCAGTGAACAATCAGACACAGCGAACGCATCTTGTTTCGGATACTTAAACGACAAGTGATTAACGAGCAAGGTGGGACAGTGATCCAGCTGCAGATCTTCGGCGTACTCCTCATTGATCATCGGTTCCGTCGCAAGTAATTTTTGCAGGTACTGATAGTCCAAGGATCGACCACGCAGCCTCACGCCAGTGTTTAACAGATTAAACAGTGCCGAAGGAAAACGCGATATCGAACCAAGGATCACGAAGAAAGCCGAAATCGAAACACTGCCGGAAAAAACCATCGGAACGAGAATTAAAAGGAATGCTGCGCTCGACAAATTGCCGGGGATCATCATCCAAAAGTCACTGTTCCGCTCATAACGAGCCAATTCATTCTGCTCGTCGTGTAATTGATGAAGAAAACGGTAGTAGCTATTTTGGACAAAATCGCCAAAGTTAAGCAACCGCATCATCACCAATATCCGTCCTTCACTAAGAGTGTTGGCGAACATACGTTTTTTCCGACGCGTAATGTTTTGG